>JADIMR010000010.1 GCA_017694565.1 Candidatus Enterocola intestinipullorum
GCTTAAAATCTTCGGCAACGATTACAATACGCCCGACGGTACCTGCATTCGCGATTATATCAATGTTTGCGATTTGGCCAAGGCGCATGTTTCGGCTTTGGAGAGAATGTCCATGTCGAAATGCAAGAAACCTGTCGAGGTGTTCAATATCGGCACGGGCAACGGAACTTCGGTTTTGGAAATAATAAAAGCCTTCAAGGATGCGACCGGAGTCGAAGTCCCTTACGAAATAGCACCCCGCCGCGAGGGGGACATAGAAAAGGTTTGGGCCGATGCCTCCCTTGCAAATGCCGAATTGGGATGGAAAGCCGGGAAAAGTTTGGAAGAGACACTTTTGTCGGCTTATCGTTGGGAGAAGAAGTACCGTTCGGAGTAATGCCGGATTGCTTGTATATACGGCATGATGGCGACATGCCAAGGGAAGCCGGTGTTCGTTATATGGACAGTCCAGAAATTCAGTAACATGCAAAACGTACAATATAATTTCATACGTGTCGCTGCCGCCACTCCTTTGTTGCGCGTGGCGGATTGCGCGTACAACACATCGGAAATAATACGCAAGATGCAGGAGGCATACGCTTTGAAATCGCATCTGGTTGTTTTTCCCGAGTTGGGCATAACAGGATATACCTGCCAGGACCTGTTTTTTCAGAAACCGTTGTTACAGGCGGCGGAGGAATCTTTGCAGCGGATTGTGGAGGTTTCCGCAGGAATGCCCGGCATGGTGTGCGCGGTAGGTTTGCCGTTGGATATAAACGAGGAACTTTACAATTGTGCGGTAATCATTGAAAACGGCTCTGTCTTGGGAATCGCGGTAAAGACATTCTTGCCGAATTACGCGGAGTTTTACGAAAAACGGTGGTTCAAACCCGCCGCACATCTGAAAGTCTCTTCCATGACGCTCTTTTCGGAAGAAGTACCTGTCGGCAACGATTTGGTTTTCAAAATAGGTGGCAACAAGACGAATTTTAAATTTTCCGTGGAGATTTGCGAGGACCTCTGGACACCAATTTCCCCGTCCGATTTCCTGTGCATGGCGGGAGCGGAGATAATAGCCAATCTTTCAGCCAGCAACGAAACGGCCACGAAGCGCAAATACCGTCATGGAATGGTGGAACACAAGTCTGCCAAGAACTTTTGCGCGTACGCCTATTGCTGCGCCGGCGGAGGCGAATCCTCGTCCGATCTGGTGTTCGGCGGGCACGACATAATCGCCCAAAACGGGCGCGTACTTTCGGAGAACCGCGAAATGTCGGACGAATGCCTGATTTACAGCGATATTGATTTGGATAGTATACGTACCGACCGCCGCCGTTACGATACTTACGGGGATTTCCGTAATTTTTACCATCGTCCGTACCGCGAGATTGTCCGTGAATGCCATTTGCAGCCGTCGGAATTGAAGTACCCCCTCAAACGCCTCGTATTCGTGCCGCGCGATATGGAGAAAAACCACGAACGTTGCGAAGAAATCATGCAGATACAGGTCAATGGTTTGAAAAAACGGCTCAAACACATAAACTGCAAAACGGTTGTTTTAGGCATTTCGGGCGGTTTGGATTCCACGCTTGCCTTGTTGGTGTGCGTCAAGGCTTTTGATGAAACGGGATTGGACCGCAAAGGCATAATAGGTGTGTCGATGCCGGGATTCGGTACGACTTCGAGAACTTTCGACAATGCCATGAAACTGATGCATGCGCTTGGCGTGGACAGCAAGGTCATAAGCATTAAGGATGCCTGCCTGCAGCATTTCCGCGACATAGCACAAGACGAAAATGTCCACGATATAACATACGAGAACACGCAGGCAAGGGAACGGACGCAGATTCTTATGGATTTGGCCAACAAATATGGCGGAATCGTGGTCGGCACGGGTGATTTGAGCGAGCTTGCATTGGGTTGGTGCACTTACAACGGCGACCACATGTCGCACTATGCGGTAAATTGCGGAGTTCCCAAAACCCTTGTGCGTTCGCTTGTTGCGGCTTATTGCAATTTTCATGACGAGGGGACTGCCGCGATTCTGCGCGACATAATCGATACGCCTATCAGTCCTGAATTGCTACCGGCCGACGAGCATGGCAATATCGCGCAAAAGACAGAAGACAAGGTGGGACCATACGAATTGCATGATTTTTTCTTGTATTACTTGTTGCGTTACGGTTACGAGCCTGCCAAGATAGCTGCCATGGCTGAAATAGCTTTCTCCCGCAAGGAATCCGGAGACGACAGGATTTACGACCGGGCGGAAATAGACAAGTGGCTCAAAGTATGCTGCCGCCGCTTTTTCTCACAACAATTCAAGCGCAATTGCCTGCCTGATGGACCAAAGACAGGCAAAATAGCGTTGTCCCCGCGCGGGGACTGGCGTATGCCCTCCGATGCGTCATCAGCCTTATGGCAATAGCAGAGATTAGTGGATAGTGATTAATAATCGGTAATCAGTGGACAGTTGCACTTCTTGGTGTACGCACGAGGTTCAAGAAATGCCTTTTAGGGCAGAGGATTGCCAATGGCAAACCTCAGGGGATAAGACAATATCGTGGGCATGGACATAGGATGTGAAGCGGAAATGCCCATGCGGAGCGGGTCAATACGTACAAGTAGCACTATGATTCATTAACGTAACAACACAATAATAGCACAATCATGAACAACAAAGTAATGCTTATAGGTGTCGGCGGTGTCGGAACCGTAGTGGCACACAAATTGGCACAGAATACCGATGTCTTTTCAAAAATTATGCTGGCAAGCCGCACGGTTTCCAAGTGCGACGCTTTGGCACAAGTCCTGAAAAACAAATATGGTGTGGACGTGGAAACAGCGGCAGTGGATGCCGACGACGTTCCCGCCCTTACGGAATTGATGCGGGATTTCAAACCCGACATAGCCATAAATACGGCATTGCCCTATCAGGACCTCCATATAATGGACGCATGTCTTGCCGCCGGAGTGAATTATTTGGACACTGCGAATTACGAACCTTTGGACGAAGCCCATTTCGAATATTCATGGCAATGGGCCTATCATGACCGCTTCAAGCAGGCCGGCTTGTGTGCCATTCTCGGGTGCGGATTCGATCCGGGGCAGACCGGGGTTTATACCGCATACGCGGCCAAGCACCATTTCGATGAAATACAATACCTCGACATAGTCGATTGTAATGCCGGGGATCATCATAAAGCATTCGCCACGAATTTCAATCCCGAAATAAACATCAGGGAGATAACCCAGCGCGGCAGGTATTACGAAAACGGCAAATGGGTGGAGACGGATCCGCTTTCGGTCCATAAGACCCTTACTTATCCTGAAATAGGCGGCAAGGAATCGTATCTTTTGTACCACGAGGAATTGGAGAGCCTCGTGAAGAATTTCCCAAGCTTGCGCCGTGCCCGTTTCTGGATGACTTTCGGCCAGGAATATCTTACCCATTTGCGGGTAATTCAGAATATCGGCATGGCCCGCATAGACGAAGTGGAGTACAACGGAATGAAAATCGTTCCCATCCAATTCCTGAAAGCAGTGCTGCCGAATCCGCAGGATTTGGGTGAAAATTACAGCGGCTATACATCCATCGGCTGCCGTATAAGGGGCTTGAAAGACGGAAAGGAACGCACTTACTATATTTATAACAATTGCAGCCACAAGGCCGCATACGATGAAACAGGAATGCAGGGCGTAAGCTATACTACCGGAGTCCCGGCCATGACGGGGGCTTACATGTTCCTTACGGGAAAATGGACAGGTGCCGGTGTATTCAATGTGGAGCAGTTCGATCCCGATCCTTTCATGCGGAAGGTGGCTGAGAGCGGACTGCCGTGGCACGAGAAATTCGATTGCGATTTGGAACTTTAAAACGGAAGGGCTTGCGTTGCAAGCCCTTCCGTTTTAAAGTTCCATGATTGTCTTATCCCCCGTGAAATCATCAAAGATGATTTATTTCTGCCACTAGGGGGCATCTTCCTTGAACCCTGTGCTTTCACTACGAGGTGGTTTTCTTAGTTTAATCAGGAGCTAAGTGTTACGATTCTCGTTGTTTACCGCAAGTGTTTGCTAACACAACCTTCGCCCTCATGCCGGGCGGGGCACCTACTTTTTAAAAGATGAAAAAGTAGGCAAAACATCTTTTGCCGCTAGGCTACGGCTTTCTCGCTAATGAAAAAACAGGAACTTATACCAATTCATTTTATAAGTCCTGTTTTTTGTTGGCACTGCAGCACTAAAAATCTAACTCGTTCGCTTCGCTCTCTCAAACACACGATTGTTTGAAATAAATGAAATCTTTGATTTCATTTATTTCCGTTCGCAGTGCCAACTATTAGCGGTCGCCTACGCAATAGCGGCGTTTTTGCGATGCTTCGCATCGCTCATTACCCACTGAAACCCGCGCCTTGTGTGCGGGTTTCTTTATGCTTAACCGTGGATAGAGCGAAGCGCATCCACGGTGATACTGTAACCTGCAACCTGTAGCCTGTAACCTGAAAATTCGTGCAAACGAGGACAGAAGCCATGCTTGCATGGATTATGTCGAGTGCAGCCGAATTTGGGCGAAGCCAAACCTGCGGTGCTACGCACCGCCCACTTTCCACATAAAATACAATTTGCATGGTAATTTGTATTTTTATGGCATATTGTCAATAAAATGCAGCCTGTATGCGAATATTTTTTCATAAAACTTGCTTTTTACTTGAAAAAGTGATATTTTTGCAGCTGTTATAAAAGCAAGATGATAGATATGAGTGAGAATGCTACAATCAAGACTTTAGACGAGGTGGCAGTGCGCTTCTCCGGCGACTCCGGGGATGGAATGCAACTTGCGGGAACCATATTTTCCGCTGTTTCTGCCACTGTGGGCAACGACATCTGCACATTTCCGGATTATCCGGCCGACATACGCGCCCCGCAAGGGTCTTTGACCGGCGTGTCGGGATTCCAAGTACATATAGGTGCGGGCAGGGTATACACACCCGGCGACAAATGCGACGTTTTGGTGGCCATGAATCCGGCCGCGCTGAAAACGCAGTATAAATTTTGTACCCCGCAAACGGTAATAATCATAGATACCGACAACTTCGGTGAAAAGGATTTGCAAAAAGCGAAGTTCGAGACCCTCGAACCCTTCCAGGAGTTGGGAATCAACAACGAAGTGATTGCCGCTCCGATTTCAAGCATGTGCAAGGAGAGTCTTAAAGATTCCGGATTGGACGCGAAGTCGGCTTTGCGTTGCAAGAACATGTTCGCGCTCGGCTTGGTATGCTGGTTGTTCGACCGCAAGATTTCCGTGGCTGAAGACATGCTGCGCGAGAAGTTCGCGAAGAAGCCCGAAATTGCGGAAGCCAACATAAAGGTCCTCAACGACGGATATAATTACGGACACAATACCCATGCTTCCGTTACTACTACCTACCGCATAGAAACGACAGCCCGCAAGGAGCCTGGTTTGTATATGGACATAAACGGTAACAAGGCCACGGCATACGGCTTCATAGCCGCTGCCGAAAAAGCAGGGTTGAAACTATATTTAGGATCGTATCCCATTACGCCCGCAACCGATGTCTTGCACGAATTGTCCAAGCACAAATCCTTGGGTGTCATGACAGTCCAATGCGAAGACGAGATTGCCGGTTGTGCTTCGGCGGTGGGTGCCGCATACGCGGGAGCGTTGGCTGTTACTTCCACCTCAGGTCCGGGCGTATGCCTCAAAAGCGAGGCGATGAACCTTGCCGTGATGACGGAATTGCCGCTTGTCGTTTTGGACGTGCAGCGCGGCGGTCCTTCCACGGGTCTTCCGACCAAATCCGAACAAACGGACCTGTTGCAGGCTCTGTACGGACGGAACGGTGAAAGCCCAATGCCCGTGATTGCCGCCAAGTCGCCTACCGATTGTTTCGATGCGGCTTTCGAGGCATGTAAAATCGCCCTCGAACATATGACACCCGTCGTATTGCTTACCGACGCTTTCATCGCGAACGGTTCGGCGGCGTGGAAACTCCCCGACATAGACAAATATCCCGCTATAAATCCGCCGTATGTCACGCCGGATATGAAGGGGCATTGGACTCCTTACATGCGTAATGAAAAAGGTGTGCGTTATTGGGCTTTGCCCGGTACGGAAGGCTTTACGCACCGTATAGGCGGTTTGGAAAAGAGCGGTGAAACCGGTGCTATTTCCACCGAACCCGAAAACCATGACAAGATGGTGCACGAGCGCGCGCGCAAAATAGCCAATATCGTGGAAGAAATACCTTTGCAGGAAGTCGAGGGTTGTCAGGATGCCGATTTGCTGATAGTCGGTTTCGGCGGCACATACGGCCATCTGTATGACGCGATGACCATCTTGAACGCCCAAGGTTATAAAGTAGGTCTTGCGCATTTCCGTTATCTTAACCCTCTGCCCGCGAATACGGCGGAACTGCTTCACAAATACGATAAAATCGTAGTTGCGGAACAGAATATGGGACAATTGGCGGGTTATTTGCGCATGAAAGTGGAAAACATACATTTGAACCAGTTCAACCAGGTGAAAGGCCAGCCTTTCGTTACAGCGGAATTGGTGCAAGCGTTTAAAAAAATATTGGAGGATTAAGACATGGACGAAATAAAGACATATACCGCACAGGATTATAAATCCGGACAACCGCGTTGGTGTCCGGGTTGCGGCGACCACGCATTCTTGGGTTCACTGCACAAGGCATTGGCAGAATTGGGCGTACCTCCCCACCAGATAGCCGTGATTTCAGGTATCGGTTGTTCTTCCCGTCTTCCGTATTACATGAACACATACGGAATGCACACCATTCACGGACGTGCGGCAGCCATATCCACGGGTGCTAAGGTGGCAAATCCCGATTTGACCATCTGGCAGGTTTCAGGCGACGGCGACGGGTTGGCAATTGGCGGCAACCATTTTATCCATGCCTTGCGCCGTAATATCGACCTCAACATGATTTTGCTCAACAACCGCATATACGGCCTTACAAAAGGACAATATTCGCCCACGTCGGCACGCGGATTTGTCAGCAAATCCTCTCCTTACGGTACTGTGGAGGATCCTTTCCGTCCGGCAGAACTGTGCTTCGGCGCACGCGGGCAATTCTTCGCGCGTTGCGTGGCAGTGGATGGCAAGGGTTGCGTCGATGTATTGAAAGCCGCCGGCAAACACAAGGGCGCATCAGTCGTGGAGGTGTTGCAAAACTGCATCATCTTCAATAACGGTACCCATGACAGCGTTGCGACACCATCGGCAAGGGCAAAAAACGCCATCTACCTTGAACATGGCAAACCGATGATTTTCGGTGAGAACCGCGAATACGGTTTGATGCAGGACGGCTTTTCGCTGAAAGTCGTCAAACTAGGGGAAAACGGCATTACTGAGAAAGATTTGCTTGTGCACGATGCGCATTGCGAGGATCATACCTTGCATTTGAAACTTGCCCTCATGGAAGGTCCGGATTTCCCGATTGCGCTTGGCGTTATCCGCGATGTGGAAGCACCGTCTTACGAAATGGCAGTACACGAGCAGATAGATGACATAAGCAGCAAGAAGAAGTATCACAATTTCAAGGAATTGTTGCTTACCAACGATACATGGGAAGTAAAGTAGCGGTTAGTGTTTAGTGTATGGAAAAAGCAGCGCATCGCGCTGCTTTTTTGTTATTGGCCATGATGTGGCGTTACATTGTCAATTCGCAACTCAGGCAAACGTCGCCTTTCCCGTTTCTCAATACTACCGTGGTCTTATCTGCCTGTTTTTTGTAAACCGTCGGATAAATCTTGTCGCCTGATTTTGCGGGGATTTTATATTCTGCCCGCATTATTTTAGGATACACTTCCTCGTCCAAACAATCTGTTACCATACGGATATACTGGGCGTTGTTCGTATGTCCGTAGCTGTCGATGTGCGAGCGGTATATTGTGAAAGGGTCTTTGACGTCCCCATCCAAGTCGGGAATCGCGACCTTTCGGGGCAGGTATTCCATGCCGTCGAACTTTTTTTCTATCAGCACGTCCTTTATGGCTTCGTCCGGTATGTGCGCGGGTAGTCCGCTTGCAAGGTCCACGAATGCTCCGCCGGCGTATGAAGCAGCCAAGACTTCCATTGAGGCCTTGTCGTAAACCACGGTGTTGCGGTAACCGATGAAACGGTTTAAGGAATACACCCATGTACGTACAACTATATCCTGTTCGAACACGGGGATTTTGTACAAGTTGCACTGCCTGCATGTGAGGAACATTCCCATGCCGCGCTTGTCCAACTCGTGCATCATGCCGTCCTGCCCCAACAAGTGCACGAATGAACAGTCTTGCATGTAAGTTATTATCGAGGCGTATTTGGCTTTGAAATCCGCATTGACTTCGCTATGCGCCACTTGCCTTTGTATTTCTACCATTTTACCAATTAAAAATGCAAAATTTAAAATTATAAACGCCGGTTACTATAATAATCGGTTCATAGTTTTCTACTGTATAACCTGTAACCTATTATCGGATTTACCATGATCTAATTGGTTATAGGTTGCAGGAATACCGGAATCAATTGGCCTCGCCGGAGCGAAGCATGGAATTAGGATATTTGTAAAAAAGCAAAACTTTTTACAAATATCCTAATTCCAGCTTCGCTTCCTCGCTCATCATGTCCTTGTTCCATACGGGGTCGTAAACTATGTTCACCGTAACGTTTTCCACGCCTTTCACGCTTTGTACTTTTTGTTTCACGTCCTCGGCAATGAAATCGGCCATCGGGCAGCCGGGTGCTGTCAATGTCATGTCGATTGCCACGTCCTTGCCGTTCACGTCTATTTTATAGATTAATCCGAGGTCGTATACGTTTACAGGTATTTCCGGGTCGAAAACCGTTTTCAGCATACGGACGATTTCTGATTCTGTTTCCAAAAAATCACTCATTGTTTATCTATTGTTTTTGGCAGGTAACCCGTTTGCACATTTGACATCGCGCCCCATATACTGTGCCTTGCTTCGGGATTGAGTTCCTGCATCTGTGAAAAAATAGCATCCATCTTGTCGCGGTTGCTTTCGCGTTCGTGCGGGCAGGTCTTGCTTTGGCTTTTGAAACCGCTCAACGCCGCGTAATGCTTGATTTCCGCTTCCGTGCAGGTGCAAAGCGGCCTGATTATCGAAAGAGGCATCTTGTCCATTTTCAACAGCGGAGGCATCGTGGCGAAGGCCCCTTGGAAAACCAAGTTCATCAACATGGTTTTTATAATGTCGTCCTGATGGTGTCCCAAGGCTATCTTGTTGCAATTGCGTTCTTCTGCGGTTTCGAAAAGCAATTTCCGCCTGTTCCACGAACATGGGAAACAAGGTGATTTCGTTTTTCCGGCACCTGCCGGAATTTCCGTTTCCTTGTAATGGAAAACGATTTTCCGCTCCCGGCAGAAATCACGCAAGTAATCCGTGTCGCTTTCGTACCCGATTCCCCTCATTCCGACATGTATGGCTTCCACGCATATCGACGGTTTGAATATGGCTGCCCGCCGTGACATCATGTCGGCGAGTACCAAGGAGTCCAACCCTCCCGACAACCCGACAAGGATCCTGTCCCCGTCGTCCACAAGCCCGTAATCCTTCATTGCCTTCGAACAACGCGAAAACAACTTGAAGCGCGACCGTTCAAGCTCCTTGTTTCCAATCATTATGTCATCAGGATTTCTATCCACGAACCACTAACTAAATGCAAAAGTAATCTTTTTTGGCTTGCCTAATTCCCAATTTTTATAAATTTGCAAGGATATAGCGAAAACAAATACTTTATACGGTATATATCATGGCAGAAAACAAATTGCATTTTTTGGACGACTTTCCCGCGATTAGCACGCAGGAATGGATGGACAAGATTACGGCCGACTTGAAAGGGGCCGATTTCAACAAAAAACTGGTGTGGCGCACGACGGAGGGATTCAATGTCATGCCGTTCTATCGTGCCGAAAACTTGGAAGGTTTGCAGACCACCGCTTCCGCTCCCGGAGAATTCCCGTTCGTAAGGGGAAACAAGGGGGATAACAGCTGGATGGTGAGGCAGGATATCCGTACTTCCGATGCTGCGGCTGCTAATGCCAAAGCCAAGGAGTTGGTTCGCAAAGGTGTGGATTCGATAGGATTCAAACTTGACAAAAAGGAATTGTCGGCAGACTACATTTCCATACTTTTGGATGGGTTGGATGCTTCAAAAGTCGAACTCAACTTCAAGGTTTGCCTGCGCAAATGCGCCGAACTCGCAAGTCTGCTCGTTTCTTATTTTAAAGGCACGGGGGCTGGACTTTCTTCATTGAAACTATCCATCGAATGCGATCCCCTTTCCAAAATGCTTGTGAAAGGCAAGGATTTGTCCAATGAAACCATTACCGGAATAATCAGCGAAACGGTACGCAATGCCGCCGGAATTCCATCGATGGAAGTTGTCGGCGTAAATGCGGAATGTCTTGCCAATGCAGGTGCTTATTGTTCACAGGAACTGGGTTATGCTCTTGCATGGGGCGCGCAGTATATGACATGGCTTACCGATGCGGGTTTCACGGCAGACGAAGCCGCGCGACGCATCAAATTCAATTTCGGGATAGGCGGCAATTATTTCATGGAGATAGCCAAATTCCGGGCCGCCCGCCTGTTGTGGTCGAAGATTGTCGAGGCATACGGCATCGGGGACAAGGACAGCGCGAAGATGGCAATACATGCTACCACGTCCACGTTTAACATGACGACATTCGACGCATACGTCAATCTGTTGCGGACACAGACTGAAGCAATGAGCGCGGCCATCGCGGGTGTCGATTCAATGACAGTGCTGCCTTTCGATTTGTCATATAAGGCATCAGATGATTTCTCGGAACGTTTGGCAAGGAACCAGCAATTATTGCTCAGGGAAGAGGCGCATTTTGACAAAGTGGTCGATCCCTCGGCGGGTTCGTATTATATCGAGAACCTTACCTCCATGCTTGCAGGTGAAGCATGGAAGATATTCTTGTCGGTCGATGCTGCCGGAGGTTTCTTCAAGGCGGTTGTCGACGGCAGCGTTCAGGATGCGATGGAGGCTGTTTCCCAAAAACGCAAAAGCGATGTGGCCACCCGCCGCGAAGTTTACGTGGGTACGAACCAATTCCCCAATTTCACGGAAAAAGCGGAGGACAAAATCGAAACGCAGGCTTGCTCTTGCAAATGCGGTTGCGGTGATGATGAAAAAACATCCATTAAAACCCTTCCGA
The DNA here is from genome assembly GCA_017694565.1 of Candidatus Enterocola intestinipullorum. Taxonomy (GTDB): domain Bacteria; phylum Bacteroidota; class Bacteroidia; order Bacteroidales; family Paludibacteraceae; genus Enterocola; species Enterocola intestinipullorum. The sequence goes on from JADIMR010000010.1 coordinate 11,220, forward strand.
AGGACAGGGCGGCTTCCGAATTCGAGGCCTTGCGGCTTGAAACAGAGAAATCGGGAAAAACGCCGAAAGTATTCATGCTTACCATAGGCAATCTTGCAATGAGGCTCGCACGTTCGCAGTTCTCCTGCAACTTCTTCGCTTGCGCAGGTTGCCAGGTAATCGACAATATAGGATTCGAAACCGTCGAGTCGGGAGTCGAGGCCGCGCAAAAAGCGGGTGCCGATGTCATAGTGCTTTGCTCCTCGGACGATGAATATGCACAATACGCGCCCGAAGCTTTCAAAGCGGTCGCAGGCAGGCAGTTGTTTGTGGTTGCCGGCGCTCCGGCCTGCATGGAAGACTTGCAAAAGCAAGGTATCGAGAATTTCATACACGTAAAGGTGAACGTACTCGAAACATTGAAATCGTTTAACTCCAAATTGTTGAAAAAATGAAACCCGATTTTTCAGGAATAAACATAAAAGAAGTAGCCGCTTCACAATTCGGAGGGGCGAATGAAGCCAATTGGCTTACTCCCGAGCAAATCCCGGTCAAGAGCGTTTATTCGCAAGATGACATAAAGGATTTCGAGTTCTTGAATTACGCCGCAGGCCTCGCGCCTTTCTTGCGCGGACCGTACAGCGGAATGTATCCTATGCGCCCGTGGACGATACGCCAGTATGCCGGCTTTTCCACGGCCGAGGAATCGAACGCTTTCTACCGCCGCAATCTGGCATCCGGGCAAAAAGGGTTGTCCGTGGCGTTCGACCTTGCCACCCACAGGGGTTACGATGCCGATCATGAGAGGGTAGTCGGCGATGTCGGCAAAGCAGGCGTTTCGATATGCTCCGTCGAGGACATGAAAGTCCTTTTCAACGGCATACCATTGAATAAGATGTCGGTGTCCATGACCATGAACGGTGCGGTTTTGCCGATAATGGCATTCTACATCAACGCGGGATTGGAACAAGGCGCGAAACTGGAAGAAATGGCCGGTACCATACAAAACGACATCCTCAAAGAATTCATGGTGCGCAACACTTATATTTATCCGCCGAAATTCTCGATGAGGATTATTGCCGACATATTCGAGTACACCTCCAAACACATGCCCAAATTCAATTCTATTTCCATTTCGGGCTACCACATGCAGGAAGCAGGCGCTACCGACGACATAGAATTGGCTTATACCCTTGCGGACGGGTTGGAATATATCCGTACAGGCGTAAATGCGGGATTGGACATAGATGCGTTCGCTCCCCGCTTGTCTTTCTTCTGGGCAATAGGCATGAACCACTTCATGGAGATAGCGAAGATGCGTGCGGCACGTATGTTGTGGGCCAAGATAGTCAAGCAGTTCAATCCCAAGAATCCCAAATCGCTTGCGCTCCGCACGCACAGCCAGACTTCGGGATGGTCGCTTACGGAACAGGATCCGTTCAACAATGTCGGACGTACATGTATCGAAGCTATGGCGGCCGCTCTCGGACATACCCAGTCATTGCATACCAACGCCTTGGACGAAGCAATCGCGCTTCCTACCGATTTCTCGGCCCGTATTGCCCGCAATACCCAGATTTACATACAGGAGGAAACCAAAATCTGCAAGCAAATCGACCCGTGGGCAGGTTCGTATTATGTGGAAAGCCTTACCAATGCCATAGCCAACAGGGCATGGGAACACATACAGGAAGTGGAGAAACTCGGCGGCATGGCCGCAGCCATCGAAACGGGCATTCCGAAAATGCGTATCGAAGAGGCGGCTGCCCGTACACAAGCGCGTATCGACTCGGGACAACAGAAGATAGTGGGCGTAAACGAATACCGTTTGGACCACGAAGACCCGATTGACATCCTTGAAGTCGACAACACGGCAGTCCGTACCATGCAGATAGAAAGGCTTAAACAGCTTAAAGCAAACCGCGACAATGCGGCAGTGGAACGTACTCTCGACGCTATTACCAAATGCGTGGAAACAGGCGAGGGCAATTTGCTCGAATTGGCCGTGGAAGCTGCCAAGGTAAGGGCTACTCTCGGTGAAATATCCTACGCATGTGAAAAAGTGGTAGGCAGATATAAAGCAACAATCAGAACAATTTCAGGCGTGTACAGTTCAGAATCAAAACAAGACCCCGATTTCGCAAGGGCAAAACAGCTGACAGCGGAATTCGCGAAACGCGAAGGCCGCCAGCCGCGTATAATGATAGCCAAAATGGGACAAGACGGACACGACCGCGGTGCAAAGGTGGTAGCCACCGGCTATGCCGATTGCGGTTTCGACGTGGACATGGGTCCCTTGTTCCAGACACCTGCGGAAGCAGCCAAGGAGGCTGTCGAAAACGATGTGAACGTGCTTGGTGTTTCCTCGCTTGCAGCCGGTCATAAGACTTTGATACCGCAAGTTATCGAAGAACTTAAAAAACTCGGACGCGAGGACATCGTGGTTACGGCAGGCGGCGTAATACCCGTACAGGATTACGATTTCCTGTATAAAGCGGGCGTTGCGGCGATTTTCGGACCCGGAACACCTGTCGCAAAGTCGGCGGCGGCTGTCATGGACATACTGCTTGCTGAATAAGCCGGCTTTGAAGCAAGCGGCCAAGTCATTCCAAATATCTTGGTATGATGGGATCAAAGCCCGCCTTGGGAAGCAAGGCGGGCTTTTTTTGTCCAAAACAGAGTGGAAATTCGACAAAGTTCCTGCACTTGGAAACTTTGACGGTGAAATAGTTTCCTGTAATGTGTTGAGGTTCAATGATTAAACTTTATTTAACTTGTAAAACGCTTAGATTTTGTCTAAAAAATCACAAGGATTTGAAGTATTGATATATCTTTGTCGCGGAATAATTGAAAAATCGGAAGTTTGCTCGAACTCAGAAAGGAAATAATTCGCACCTCGCGGGACATGTTCATGAAATTCGGCATCCGCAGTGTCAGCATCGAGGATATATGTAACGAAGTACACATATCCAAGAAAACTTTTTATACCGTGTTCAAGCAAAAGGACGATCTCGTTTGGGAAGTCTTGGAGCTGATTTCGCGGGAAGATTGCGACGTACCTCCCGTGGACAAGATGGACAGGACGCGGAACGTCGTCGATGTCGCAATGGCTTTCCGTACTCCTTCGGTCCGCAAGCAAAATTCCAAGTACCGCAAATTCTTGCGCGATTTGGTGAAATATTACCCGGAACTTAAAAATCTATATAACGAAAAACACCGCGACGAGGTTTTGCGCGCATTGGCGGCTTATATGGAATTGGGTGGGGAGCAAGGCATGTTCCGCCAAGAATTGGCGCAACAGGAAAATATTTATTCCCTTGTCGTGGTAATGGAGATGATAGTGTCGATGCAGGAAGTGATAGCCAAAACCGAGAAATCGGAAGAACGCCTGCTATTGTCGGAAGCCGTTGCCGATTCGTTTTTAAGGATTTGCTGCACTGCCGCCGGAATCGAATATTACCAAAGGAGATACCTTGACGGCGGCGGACAGGATACTGGCAAGACAAAACAAAACAATATAAACTAAGAAATGAGGAAAAAATTCGCATTATTGGCTGTGGCAATAGCTTTGTGCCTGTCCCTTACGGTATCGGCGCAAGATGCGGCCAGCGGCCAAGACCGTCCGGCTTCCATGTCCGTGTCGATAAAGGAAGCGCAAGATTACGCCGTAGAAAACAACAGGACTTTGGCCAATGCGGCCCTGTCGGTCAAGCAGCAGCGTGCAGCCCGCTGGCAGACTATCGCTACCTTGTTGCCACAGGCCTCCGCGAGCCTTGGTTACTCGAACTATTTCGGTTACCAGATAGGCTTGGGCGAGCAAATGGGCGGCGCGTCAATCCCTATGCCGTCGCAAGGCGACGTTTCCGTCAGTGTGGCTTGGGCTTTGAATGCCAGTTCGATCGTTGCATCCATAATCAACACGCAGGCAATGGAGATGGCCGACATCCAGCGGCAGCAAACAGAGCAGGACGTAACGTCCAATGTGTTGGTAACTTACGTTTCAATTTTGGTTTCCGAAGGCAATATAGACCTGCTTAAACGTAATTTGAAGAATATGGAGTACCTGTTGCAAGTTTCCGAAAATTCGACCAAGGTGGGGGTTACGGAACAAGTGGAGACCGACCAAATTCAAGTGCAGGTGGCACAGTATAAGAATTCCATATTGACGGCAGAGCGGAACCGCGAGGTATTGTACAACATGCTCAGGCTTTACATGGGATTGGGCGTGGATACTGAACTGGCACTTACGCAAACGCTTGACGAAGTCCTGAACATGGACGAGATAATGACCATTCTCAATTCCGAAATCAATTTGGCCGACAACTACGATTACCAGGTTTCCAAAAAGAACGAGGAGATGGCCAAGAAGCAGATAGCTCTCAAAGCAATGGATTATTTGCCGTCCATAACTGCCAATTATTCATATACGGCCAAGAAATATCTTGACGGAGAAGGCGGTTTCGACATGACACCTCCTAATTATGTAGGCGTTACGTTGAACGTTCCGATTTGGTCGTCGGGACAGAGGGCGGCAGCCATTACGGAAAGCAAGCTGGCGTACCGTGCCGCGCAGAATACTTTGGCAGATACGGAAGACCAGCTTCGCTTGCAAGACAGCCAATACCGTTTCAATCTGGCCAACGCCATAGACGATTACACCGTCCAAAAGAATAACGTGGACGTTTCGGAGCGTGTTTTGCAGAACGTTTCCAAGAAATACGAGTTCGGCTACGCATCCAGCGTCGAGGTTACCAATTCGAGCCAGGATCTGATAACCGCACAGACCAATTACACCACTGCGGTCTATAATTTGGTAGAGGCATACACCAATTTGAAGAATTTGCTTAACAGATGATACTCACTAATCCTTAAACATAATTCAAAATGAAAAAATTAATTCTTGCCGCCGCATTCATGATGGTTTCCGTGGCGGGTTTCGCTCAAGCATCACTTGGTATAAAAGCCGGATACAAGACTTCACTCGGTTTGGATCAGAACTGGCAAAGCGTGCAAGGTCTGGGAGAAAGTTTCCGAAAGGATGTTTCCCAAGGCTTCAACGTGGGTTTGATGTCGCGTTTCGGTTATAGGGTCTATGCGCAAATAGAGGCGTTGTACAGCTATCAGAAAACAGCATACAATGCCCTCGATGGCGGAAATGTCATTGCGGGAGAAACCTTCGAAGAGCATTCTTTGGAAGTCCCCGTGATGTTCGGCGCGAAACTCGTCGAGACCCGCAACTTCAACCTGCGCCTGATGGTAGGTCCTACTTTCTGCTTCAACCTCGGCGACACTCCTGCCGATTTCGCAAGTTGGGACTTTAACAAACGCACAGTGTCGTTCGGTTTGGACTGCGGCATAGGCGTTGACATTTGGGTATTCGCCATAGATTTGAGGTACAAGCTGTTGCAGCAGTCTTACGATTACACGTTCAACAGCCAAGCCCTGAATACTAGCCCGATAAATGCGTTCGAAGTGTCTTTGGGCTGGAAATTCTTCGATACCACCAAAGGCAGGAGATGACAAACAACAAAACAATAATAACGCCATGAAGAATTTATTGAAAATTTCGTCTTTGCTCGCGCTTCCCTTGTGCTTTGCGGCATGTGGCAACCGGGAGCAGGAAACTGCCAAAGAGGAAACGAGGGTGGAGAAAGTAAGGACGCAGATCGTGCAAAAGGAAGCTGTTGAGAGGACAATCTCGCTTACGGGCAATCTTGAAGGTTACGAAATGATGGACATAGCTCCGTCGCTCACCGGCATAATCGAACACATTTACGTGGAAGAAGGCGACCGTGTAAACAAGGGCGACGACCTTTTGCGCATGGACCAGACCACTTACCGCACCACGCAGCAGGCATACGACAACCTGAAAGTCGAAATGGCGCGCATGGATGCCTTGAAGGAAGCCGGAAGCATTTCGCAGCAGACATACGACCAAACGAAACTTTCTTACGACCAGACAGCGGAAAACTTGAAGTTTTACAAGGAGAACACGTATGTCAAAGCGCAGTTCCACGGTGTAATATCCGCAAAGAACTACGAGGACGGAGAACTTTACGGCGGAACTTCCCCGGTTTTGTCATTGGTCCAAATCGATAAACTGAAACTTTACGTGAATGTGCCCGAACAATATTTCGCGCGCGTGAAGAAAGGCATGGAGTTGGACATTTATTCGGAGATTTATCCTGACAAGAAGTTCGGAGGGAAGGTCGAGATAGTGTTCCCCACCATAGACCAGGCATCGCATACTTTCAAGGTAAAGGTTGCCATACCCAACGCAGGCGAACTCTTGCGTCCCGGTATGTACGTGCGTACCGATCTCAAACTCGGTAAAGAGGAAATAAAGACCGTTCCTTACCAGTCAGTGCTTAAACTCATAGGTTCCAACGACCGTTACGTATATATCAACGTGGCCGACACCGCAAAGAGGGTGAGTGTCAAAATGGGTGAACGTTATGGGGCGAATGTGGAGATTTTGGACGACGAGCTGAAAGTCGGCGACGAGATAATCACGACCGGACAGGCGCGTGTGGTCGAAGGCGTGAAATTGGAAGTTATTACGGACAATAATGCAGAATAACGGATTATGAGCATATATAAAGCGTCAATCGACAGGCCGGTTACGACCATTCTTATTTTCGTGGCCGTAATCATACTCGGAGGCTTTGCCTATTCGAGGTTGCCTATCGACCAGTTCCCGGAGATGGATCCTCCTTACGTGATGGTAATGACCACGTATGCAGGTTCCAATGCGAGTGAAATAGAAACCAATGTTACCAAGATATTGGAAAACAACCTCAACTCCGTGGACGGTTTGAAGGAACTTACTTCGCAGTCGGAGGACAATATTTCCACTATTACCATGGAATTCGAATGGGGTCTGAACCTTGACGAGGTCATGAACGACATACGTTCCTACCTTGACATGTGCGAGGACGACCTTCCTGACAACTGTTCATCCCCGTTGATATTCAAGTTTACTTCTTCCGCGATGCCTATCATACAATATGCGGTAACGGCGGAAGAAACGTATCCCGGTTTGGAAAAATTGCTCAACGATGAAATATTGCCTCAATTGAACCGTGTGGACGGCATAGGCAATATCTCTTTGTCCGGTGAGCCCAAACGTTACATATACGTCGACATCGACCAGGAAAAACTCGATTCTTACGGGATGCCGCTTGAAACCGTGGGAACGGCGATAAGCAGCAACAATCTCAACCTTTCTTCCGGCACGGTGAAGATGGGCAAGGAGCAATACCAGTTGGAAGTCCGCAGCGAGTATGTGGAGAGTTCCGAGATAGAGGACATCGTGGTTACGACGCTGCCCGACGGGAAGCAGATATACGTAAGGGACCTGGCAACGGTCAGGGATACCATCAAGGACCTTACTTTGGATGAAAAAATCAACAGTCGCGATGGTGTGCGCGTGCAGGTTACCAAGCAGACGGGCGGCAATACGGTGCAGGTCTGCGAAGATTTGAAAGCGGAGCTTGCGCGTATCGAGCCTACTTTGCCTGCCGATGTCCAGATAGACGTGTTGTATGACTCTTCCGAAGACATACAAAACTCCATCGATTCGCTTATCGACTCCGTGTTGGAAGCATTGGTGTTTGTCGTCCTTGTGGTGTTGGTGTTCCTCGGGCGTTGGCGTCCGGCTGTCGTAATCAGTTTGTCCATACCTATTTCGCTGATTGTCGGCTTCCTGTACCTGTTCATGGTTGACAGTTCGCTCAATATCATCTCCCTGTGTTCGCTTACAGTGGCCATCGGTATGGTAGTGGACGACTCCATTGTGGTATTGGAGAATATTACGCGGCATGTGGACCGTGGATCCGGGACACGCGAGGCGGCCATTTACGGTACTAACGAAGTATGGGTTTCCATTATCGCCTCCACCTTGGTGATTGCCGCAGTGTTCATGCCGCTTACGATGCTTACCGGCATGGCGGGAATCCTGTTCAAGGAGTTGGGATGGATTGTTACAATATCGATATGTACCTCGGCGGTAGTGTCCATAACGCTTGTGCCGATGCTGTGTTCCAAGATTTTGAAGCCCCGCAAAGTAAAGGTTTCCGCCTCAGGGCAACTTATAGAAGAGGGCGAAAAGAAGAGCTGGTACGACAAGACGGTGGTCGCTTTCTTGGACAAGGTGGATGCTTGGTATGCCAAGGCATTGGCTGCATGTCTCCGCCATAAAGCCGTAACAATCTGCGTGATTGTAGGTTTGTTCCTTGTGTCGCTCGTGCCTATGGGGTTAGGTTGGATCGGTACGGACTTCATGCAGCAGACCGATAGCGGCCGCATAAGCGTGAACATTGAATTGCAACAGGGCGTGCGTATCGAGGAGACCGCCAAGTTCATGCGCCATATCGAAAACCGTTTCAGGGAGCTTGTGCCTGAAATAGAAAGAATGGCGACTACCGCAGGTTCAGACGATGACGCTAGCGTTTCTTCGTTGTTCAGCGACGCGACCAACTACAAAGTCGAAATGACGGTGGTCTGCAACAAAAAGAACGAGCGCGAGCGTACCATATACGAGATCGCGGAAGTGATGCGTAACGAATTGGCCAGCTATCCCGAGATAATAGACTATCAATGCCAGCCATCCGGCGGTATGATGGGAGGCGGTTCCGGTTCTACCGTGGATGTCGAGATTTACGGTTACGACTTCGATTTGACAAGCGGATACGCGCAAGAGTTGAAGCAGGCCATAACAGCCAATATTCCAGGCGCCCGCGATGTTACCATTAGCCGCGACGACGACCGTTCGGAACTTAAAGTAGTGGTGGACAAGGAGAAAGCCGCGCGTCACGGATTGTCGTCGGCAACAGTCGCCCAATACATGCGTAGCAGGGTAAACGGCTATACGGCAGGCTACCTCAAAGAAGACGGCGACGAGTACGATATTTTGGTCCGTCTCAAAGAGGAAAACCGCAACTCCATTGAGGATTTGGAAGACATAACCATTCCCGGCGCGTCGGGCGAGTTGATAAAACTGAGCGAGATTGCCTCCATACAGGAGTATTGGGCACCCCCGAAAATAGAACGCAAGAGCCGCCAGCGTATGCTTACCATGTCAGTGTATCCGTATAATACTTCGTTGGGCGAGTTGGCGATGGCGATACAAGCCGAGGTAGACCGCATAGGAGTTCCTAACGGCATTGTAGTGGATTACGGCGGTTCATACGAAGACCAACAGGAAACATTCGGCGACATAGGCATTTTGCTTGCCCTTGTGCTCATGTTGGTGTACGTGGTGCTTGCGTCCCAGTTCGAATCGTTCTCGAAGCCGTTCATCATATTGATGTCCGTGCCGTTCGCAATAACGGGTGTCATATTGGCATTGTTGATTACTGGCGTGTCTTTGGACATGATTGGCGCGTTGGGCGTGATAATGCTTGTAGGTATAGTTGTCAAGAACGGTATCGTGCTGGTGGACTATATCAACCTTATGCGCGACAGGGGTTACGAATTGAACGAGGCAATCACCATGTCCGGCAAATCCCGTTTGCGCCCCGTGCTCATGACTTCGATAACGACCATTCTCGGTATGGTGCCGATGGCCGTCAGTTCGGGCGAGGGGTCGGAGATGTGGAAGCCGCTCGGTATCGTAGTGATCGGCGGTCTTACCGTGTCCACCTTGGTTACCTTGCTTATAGTTCCAGTGTTGTACGCAACCATGTCGCGACATGGCGAACGCGATAAGGAAGGCCGGAACCGTGAGAACTTCATATTTATGCAATTGTCTGACAAATAACAGCTTAACAACAATATGAAAGCAGTATTCATAGTTTTCAACCAAGCCAACACCGAGAGGGTGGAATATATGCTCGATGTATTGAAGATTTCCGGATTCACGATGTTCGAGCAGGTCCAGGGTCGCGGGACAAACGGGGGTGAACCCCGTCGCGGCACCCATACATGGCCCGAAATGAACTCTGCCGTCATGACGGTTATCGAAGATGACAAAGTCCCGGAACTCTTGTCCACCGTTCGCAAGTTGGACAACCGCAATAAAGAGGTAGGGGTAAGGGCTTTCGTATGGAACATCGAAGAAACCGTGTAGTATTGGCTATTCATGGTAAATAGTTGATAAATAGTTTCTTTAATCAAAAGTTAGAGGTTGCTGATGTAATGTCCGCAACCTCTTCTTTTTGGGTAAAAACTCATCAAATGTTAAAATTTTAACCACAAAAACAACAATTTTACATTAATGCAAAGCGTTTTTTACCATAAAACTTTGCAACTGTATAAAACTTCCTACCTTTGCACAGTCTTTAAGTAAGTGTGCATTTTTTATTTATAAAACTCACTAAATGAATTTCAAAAACATTCGTTTTGGGTTTGTTGCGCTATGTCTGGCTTTTGCGTCTTTTGCGAATGCCCAGCAATTGCCCAACAATGATTTTTCACAGGCCGGTGGCGATTTCAACGGATCCACGCAGCCTGCAAGTTGGAACGGCTCCAATGTCACGCAAGTCGGCTTGAAGTTTACCTTCGTGGAATGGAAGCAAGGCGCCGGACGTAACGGGGACGGTGCGGTTTCTGTTTCCAACAAGGAAGTCGGTGCATTGGGAATAACGGCCACAGCCCCCGGCTACTTGTCGTTAGGGCAGCCGTTTTCATACGTGCAAGGTCTTAGCAAAGACAATGCCACGGCGGGAACGGAGGGAGGAATTGCCTTTACGTACCGTCCTGATACCATGTCCGTATGGTTGCAACGTTCCGCAAACGGCCAGGAAGACCTCAATTTGGTGGTCTATTCATGGAAAGGCACTTCCAAAAGCAACAAGTATGCGGCCAACGGCGGCGGATGCCTGACAATGGACCGCGATTATATAGATGAGGAATCGGACATACGCCAGGATGACAAGAACACGTGCGGTACCAATGTCGAGGCCACGCAAATTTCCGACGGTCATTACCGCACGCGGGAAACTTGGAGCGAATGGCGCGAAATAAAAGTGCCCGTCAAATATTATAACGACGAGATTCCCGAAAAAATAAACGTCATACTTTCTTCGGGAAATTATCCCAATTTCAGGGCAAATTCAGGAATGTATGCCGGAAACTCGATTCTTGTCGACGAGGTCAAATTAATATACAGTTCCAAAATCCACGAGTTGCGTTTGAACAATGTGCCTTACGCCTCGTTCAATCCCTCCCGGCTCGAATATACGATAGAAGTTGCCGAGGGCGAATCCATGCCGACCATCACCGCAAAACGCAGCGGCCGTACTTTGTCGGGGTCGGAAATCAGCATCAATTACGGAGCAATCGAAGGTGCGCCTACAACGGTTACCGTCAAAGCGGAGGATGGCTCGTCCACTACTACTTATACGATTAACTTCGTACGCAAGCGCGATACCAATCCGCGTCTCAATTCTTTGAGTGTCAATGGAACCCCGATTTCAGGCTTCGCATCCAACGTGTCGAACTACAAGGTATCGCTGCCTTACGGTACTACCGGCTTCCCCGAAATAACATACGAAAAAGGCCACGAGGGACAACAAGTCGAAATAAAGGAATGCCCGATACCCGGAACGGCACAAGTGGTAGTCCATGCCGAGAATCCCGAATATTCGATGACTTACAATATCGAGTTCAGCGTAGGCGAATTGACAGACACCACATTGGCAGACATTCTTGTAAACGGCAAATCGATACCCGGATATTCACCTACAAAATTGACCTATACTGTGGAAGTCCCGACCGGCACGACGGAAGATCCGGAAATCTTATACGTTTCCGCGTATCCCGAAGGAATGCAGACAGTCGTCGTGGTAAACAACGGTTTGAACGGCCAGTCCACCATAACTGTGTCCGCTCCCGGCACATCTACATCCAGGGTGTATAAGTTGTCCTTCAAGGTAACCGAATCGTCGTACTGCTATTTGGACAATATTTATTTGGACGGAGTTCCCTTGGACGGTTTTGCTCCCGAAACTTTTTCTTACGATGTGGCTCTCGGTCCCGATGCCGTATCGCTGCCGGAAATTACCTTTGATAAAGGTGATGAATATCAAAATGTTACAATAGAGAGCGGAGGCCTTGACGGGACAACGCTTATAAAAGTATCCGCGCAAAACGGCATAAATTCGGCGGTTTACCGTTTGAATTTCAATGTGCAGAAATCTTCAAATTCCAAATTGTCCGCCATATATATAGGTGGAGAACCCTTGGAAAATTTTTCAGCCGATGTTACGACATATAAAGTATTACTGCCGGTCGGCACTGTTGAACTGCCTGAAATAACTTGGGAAAAGGGAGACGAGTATCAGACAGTTACTCCGACATACGGAGGAATCAACGGGGAAACCAAACTTTTGGTTACCGCCCAAAGCGGTGCGCGTACCCAATACGTACTTGGTTTTTCCGTGCAAAAAGCCGACGTGTCCACATTGGAGGGCATAAGTTTGGGCGGAATTCCTTTGGAAGGATTTTCCCCGCTTGTTACCGAATACGATATTGTTTTACCTGTCGGAACGGTTGTACTGCCGGATATTGCATATACGGTACACGATGAATATCAAGTGGTTACGGTAGATAGAGGGAATGTCAACGGAACTACGCGCATAACAGTGCGCGCGCAATCAGGTGCCGTGACAATCTATTATTTGAACTTCTCCGTACAATTGTCGTCGAATACGCGACTCTCGTCCATAGTAATCGGCGGCGAGCCGTTGGCGGATTTTGAAGCCGACAAGCAGGATTATTCGGTAGAATTACCGGCCGGCACAGTGGAACTGCCTACGATAGAAGCTGTCAAAGCGGATGATTATCAGACTGTAAGCATATCAAAAGGCGGAGTAAACGGTGTTAGTGTCATTTATGTACAAGCTCAAAACGGCGATTCGTTCGAGTATCGCATAAATTTCAGTGTCAAGAAATCGGAAAACGCCTACCTTGCAGCTATTTATGTGGACGGAATTTTATTGGACGGCTTTGAGGCCGGCGTGTTCAACTACGATTACACGCTTGACACAGAAGCGGATGAATGCCCGGAGATTACCGTCGAAAAAGCAGATGCCAATCAAGGTGTCCAAATTGTTACTCCCGTTTTGGAGGGCAGGGCGACCATAACAGTAACGCCCGAACAAGGAGATGCGAATATTTATACTATCGATTTCGCCTTTGAACGGTCTGCCGACGACAAGTTGGGCGGGATAACCGTAGGTGGCGAGCCGTTGCCCGGATTCTCACCCGATGAAAACGCATACGATTATGTGTTGCCGTCGGGAACGGTATCATTGCCGGCAATCGAAGTGCAAAAAGGCGATGATGGACAAACGGTCGAGGTCATAACTAACGGAGTGGAAGGGCTTACGAGCATTACCGTGGTTGCCGCCAACGGCAGTGAAAACGTATACAACATAGATTTCAGCGTAATGAAATCTTCTGTTTCCACGTTGAAAGCCGTAAAGATAGGCGATTATGAAATCGAAATAGTCGATGGGGTTTACGAGTATGAATATATACTGCCCGAACCGGTCAGCCAGGCAGCATTTTCCCTAAGGTCGGCGAGGGCGGACAATGCGGTGTTGCCGCTTGTCGTACCTATAAAATCCGATGCCTTGTCGCACCTGACAATGTGTTTGCCTAAAACGGAAGGTCTAATAATAATAAAAACATATTCCGAAGACGGTAGCAGCAACAACGTATATACCATAAATGTGCATTATGCGGAAGAAACTTCGGCCGAGTTGAAATCCTTGACTGTCGGCGGTGAAGCGGTAGAGTTGCGGCACGGTGTTTACGAATATGATATAGAACGGCCTTACGGGTTTGAAACTCAGGAAGTAAGCTACGAAAAAGCATACGCAGGGCAAATAGTTTCAGTAAGCAACAACCGCAATGCCATATCCGTGGAAGTGGTTGCCGAAAGCGGGGACAAGGCAGTTTATACAATTAACGTGAACGAGCTGCCGGCAACAAATGCCACGCTAAAAGGTTTGGAGATTTACGATGCCGCTAATTTGCAATATGTGCCGCTTGATGGTTTCGCTGCCGACAAATACGATTACGAATATTTGTTGGCGCAAGGTACGGAAACAGTGCCTGCGGTAAATCCGGTCCTATCCGACGACATGCAGAAGATTCAAATCGTGTATGGCAAACCAGATTCCGCAACCGTTATAAAAGTAACGTCAGGCAATGGCGATACATCTGAATATAAGATAGTTTTCAAAACTGAAAAGTCGTCTGTATCGTCCTTGGACATGATATATCTTGACGGGGAAGAACTTGGCAATTTCAATTGCAGCTTCGATCCGGACATATTCGAATATCGTGCAGTATTGCCATACGGCACAACCGACGTACCTTCGATTACATACGACAGGGCACAGGAAGGAGAAAAGGTAAATGTCGCTTACGGCGGCTTGAACGAAGCTGCAATTATTACGGTTGTTGCGGAAGACGGCAGCCAAAGCGTTTATACCTTGTATTTCGATGTCGATTATAACGGAAAGGCCAACACTCTTGCCAATATAATGTTGAATGGCGAAGGCATTGAAAATTTCTCTCCCGACACGTATGAATATACAGTCGTGTTGCCTTATAACTCCACGACACCGTCAGTCGCCTATACAAAATCATTCAACGAACAAAGTGTTTTAGTGGCAAACGAAGGTCTGAACCGCGTGAAATTGACAGTCAGATCGAATATAGGTTTGGAGGATGCCGAATATGTAATCAATTTCACCATTGCCGAAAATCCGGCAAGCCTTTCGGCAATAACGATCAACGGTTCCGACCTTGCAGGTTTCGCCACGCGCAAGTACAAGTATGTCTATACCGTACCCGCAGGGGAAGATACCCCGCAGGTCAAGTTCTTCTCCCTTGACGGCAGCGAGATTGCGGCCGCAGTCTCCAATGTGAATTATGCGCAGTGCGTGAATACTGTTGGAGAAGAAAGCCTCACTTATACTGTATATTTCCACTATGCCGACGATGTGATACCCAACGGCAATTTCGAGCAGTGGAGCGGAACCAAGTACAACGGCGCGCAAAAGCCGACGGGTTGGACTGCTCCTGCCGATGTGGCGGAGAAGTATAAAGTTACTGCAACTTATACTACGGGAAAAGAAGTGATCAATGATGGGGGGGCATTGTTGTTACAAACATATTACGATACGAGTGGGAATCCGTTTGGAGGAACGGGAAACGCTTATTCAATCAGCGGCTCTATCCCTGGCATGATTACAACAGGTAATATGTCAATTTCTTTTGCAAGTTTTGGAAATTCGCAATCATCGGTTTCTGGTGGAATTGCATTCAGGAATACGCCCGATTCAGTTACAGTAGATTACAATCCGTCAAGTAATACTCGAATAGACAATTGGCGAATGCTTGCAAATTATTTCGATGCAAACGGTATCCAGCACGATAATGTGTATACTGGGTCTTTTGATAAGAAAAACCAATGGCAAGTGGCTACATTGCAAATTCCTTATGCCGAAGATGTTCGCAAAACGGGAGTGTCCATGTTTAATTTCACCCTTAATGCGGCAAGTTCGGAAAATGCAAAAGATTTCGGTAGTACGTTGGCAAACTATAAGGCTTCTGCTATCTATGTCGACAACCTGCGTGCCGTATACAACTCCGCAATTACATCCGTTAAGGTTAACGGGGTCGATGCGGTATTGGACGGCGATGTGTATACAGTGCAAATAAGCGATACGGATTATTACCGTCTGCCTGAAATAGAAATCGATGGTGAGGTGCCTGATCAGGAGTATGTTATTGATTATGGTACAGAAGTGGCAGAGAATAACACCGTAGTACGGAATGTGAAAATCACCTCTTACGCAGAGGACGGAACAAGCAGCGAATACGCCTTGCGCATAACACGCCCGATATACAACTATCTGTCGGATATAAAGATAAACGGCACAAGCCTTGAAGGTTTCGCACCCGACAAATTCGAGTATAAAGTAAGTTTGCCCGCAGGTTCATCCGCTCCCGACATTCAAGCATTCGCAGCCACCAACTCCCAAGATTTGGAATATTATGTAGAGGGCGATTGGTATTCCGTTTCGGTAACCAATATTAACGGCGGCAAGATGATTTACAATATCATTTTCGAAGCTGCCGCTTCCGCCGACAATAAGCTTGCAGGCATTTTCTTGGACGGTGAAAGTTTGGAAGGTTTTGCTCCCGACAAATTGCAATATGCTATCAGCTTGCCCGCCGGCACTAAGCAATTCCCGGTTGTGAGCGTTAAAAAAGGCAATGCGGGACAATATGTGGATATAAACGAAACGGAACAAGGAGTAAGCATATCGGTTTATGCAGAGTCGGATGCAGACAAGGCGAATGCCAACGTGTACGAAATCGCAATGGATGTTTTGCCGGCCGACAACACGACAAAACAATTGAAATCGCTCGAAGTTTACGGTTTGCAAAGTGGTGAGAGCCAGATAGATTTTGCAGCCGAAACGTATAGTTACGAGTTTGACAGGGTATACGGGCGCAAGTACGGCACTGTTTACGCTCCTATGTACGCGGAAGACGTATTGACCGTGGACATTAACGACAAGCAAGTAACCTATACACTTTCCAACGACAACAGCGCGGCAGTGGCTGGCGACGTGCGGTATGTGTTGGCGTTCGCGGATGAAGAACCCGACGACAGCCGCCTTGGAGATATTCTTGCCGACGGTGTTTCCTTGCCCGATTTCAATGCCGACAAATATGAATACGAAGTGGATGTAACCGACGGGTCATATCCAAAGATAGAGGCGGTCAAGGCATACGACTACCAAACGGTAGCCATGACATACGATGCCGGAAGTGTAGCATATATTATTAATGTGTCAGCTCCCGGTGCTGCCGAGGCTTCGGTTTACACCGTACGCTACAATGCCATTTTGTCGCAGGACGCGACGCTTGCCTCGCTTGTGGTTGCCGGTGAGGAGATAGTGTTGCAGGCCGGCAAGTACGCATACGAGTATCAATTGCCTGAGGGAACGACCCGTATGCCCGACGTTACGGCAAATGCCAATGACGACGGCGCACAGGTCGGAATAAATTTGCCGCAATCCGTAGAAGGTTCTATCGAGATCGTGGTTACTTCCGAAGACGGCAACTTCACGCAAACTTACACTGTGCAGTTATCGGTGAAGAAGTCGGATAATGCAAAATTGCAGATGATTTATGCCGGACACAAGGAAATCGACGGCTTTGATCCTGGTCAGTCAGGCTATCAGGTAACTGTCAAGAGCGGGGAATCCAAACCTGTAATTTCGTGGCAGAAGGCGCAAGTTTCCCAAAGCGTGGAGGTTACGGATTCCGAAACACAAACAGTGCTTACTGTTACGGCAGAGGACGGGCTTTCGACATTCGAGTATGTGATTGCTTACGTTTATGAATACTCTTCCGAAGCAGGAATAAGTTCGATAAGCGTAGATGGCAAGTTGCTTGACGGATTCGAGCCGTCGCGTTACGACTACGCGCTTGAATTGCCGGTGGGAGCGACCGTGTTGCCTGAAATATCGATAAAACCTTTGAGCGACAAACAATCAACCGAAATCGACA
This sequence comes from Candidatus Enterocola intestinipullorum, assembly GCA_017694565.1. Classification (GTDB taxonomy): domain Bacteria; phylum Bacteroidota; class Bacteroidia; order Bacteroidales; family Paludibacteraceae; genus Enterocola; species Enterocola intestinipullorum. The sequence goes on from JADIMR010000010.1 coordinate 28,740, forward strand.
ATGGCGGCGTAAACGGCGATTATGTGATTACTGCTGTTTCGGAGGATGGTAGCAAGACTGTGGTTTATACGATACATTTCAGTGTCAAACCATCGGAATATGACAATCTTTCAATGATTTACATAGGCGGGGAGAAACTGTCGGCTTCTGCTGCCGGTTTTGAAACGGTTACTGATTTCGCCCCCGATGTGTACGAGTACGATATAATATTGCCTGTGGGTTCTTCGACCGTACCAATGATTACTGCGGACAAGGGGGACGCATGGCAACAGGAGCCGCTAATCGAATCTTCCGGCGACGGCTTTACGGTGAAAATAATAGCAACGGCGCAAGCCGGCAATCAAAAGGTATATACCTTGAATTTCAGCGTAAAAAAATCGGATGTCGCCACTTTGAAGATGATTTACGTGAATTACGAGGCGATGAATACGGAATCAGTCAATTTCGAGGTTGACAAGGATTTCGCGCCCGACGTGTTCGAGTACGGTCTTGAATTGCCTGTCGGCAGCAATCCGGAAGATTTTGTCCTCACCTTTGACAAGGGCGACAGCTACCAGAATGCAGTTGCAAACCGCGAACCCGATGTTTATACGGTGGACGTGGCTGCGGAAGACGGTATCCATACCAACACCTATACCGTGAACATCAGCGTTAAAAAATCGGACAACGCCTATCTTTCGGATTTGTTGGTAAACGGCATAACAGTGGACGGTTTCGCGCCCGGAACTTTGTCGTATTCCATCGATTTGCCGGTGGGTACGGTTACCATGCCCAACGTGACATACGTTCCAGGAGACGCTTACCAGCGTCTTGTACACCAGGTTTCGGAAGATGGCGGCTATCACAAGATAATAGTAACTTCACAGTCAGGCAAGGTCAATGAATACGAGATAATATTCAACGTATTGAAAAGCGACAATGCCGAACTCGAAGATTTGCGCATAAGCCATGCCGATGCGGACTTGCAACTCAGTCCTACGTTCGATCCGCAGGTTTACGACTATGTCCTTACTTTGCCTTATGAATATCGCGACGAGCTGCCGAAGTTCATAGCAATTGAAAAGTCGGGACAAACCATAGAAAGCGAGCATCAGCCCGAATCTGCCGATGACAGTTACAGCGTTACGGTTTTGGCGGAAAACGGGACCAGCGCCAAGACCTATACCGTGAAATTGATGTTGATGCCCTCGGACATAGTTACTTTGGACATGATATATGCCGATGGTGCTGAAATCGTCGGCTTTGATCCGCAAGTGGCTTATTATGAGACAGAATTGCTTTACGGCACAGAAAACTGTCCCATTGTCTCATGGGATTTGACCGAACCCGGCAGCGAAACAGCCGAGGCCGCATATTCGGAAACTTCCGATGGATGGAGCGTTTCGATTACCGTAACGGCGGCCTCAGGCGACGTGAACGAGTACGTGCTTCATTTCATCATAGGCAAGGATGCGGAGAACCGTTTGGTTTCGTTCAAGGTATCCGGGAAACTTGTGGAAGGTTTCGATCCCGATGAAACCCAGTATACGGTTACCTATCCTGCATATACCGACAGTTCGGTGCTTCCCGTCGTCGACGACATAACATACGAACTGATGCACCCCGGAACGTCTACGGCCACAGTAATCCAAAGCGATGCCAATACCATCGTGATACAGGTTACGGCAGCCAACGGCGATGTGCGTAATTACGTATTGGAAACCGTCATTGAAATATCGGACAATACCGGATTGGAAGCATTGTATGTAGATGGAGAACTTGTGGATGGCTTTGTTCCCGAAATAGACGAATATTATTATTCGTTGCCTTACGGCTCTACTTTCGTGGATGAAACGATTGTTACGTACCAGGCGGCGGAAAGCGGGCAGACGGTTACGTTGTACAAGGACGGAATGGATGTCAAGGTGTCCGTTACGGCACAGGATGGCAGTTCGATGCGTGTCTACACCATACATTTCGTGTCCTCATCGTTCGATCCGTCCAAGCAGGCTACTTTGGAAGACGTGTGTGTAACATCCACCGCGGACGGTTATTGGAAGTTCACTACCAAGTGTAACAACGTTTACGTTTGCCTTGCGGATCTTTCCGGACGGCCGATAGCCAATGTAATGCTCCCGCTGGTAGATCCCAATGTCCCGGATATTTGTTCGCCTTCGGCGGAGGGATACTTGTATGTGCCGCAATCGTCGGAAGTCTTGATATATTTCTTCCACAGCAACGGGCACAGGATTACGAGCGGCAAAATCAGGACTCATAACTGATAAATTCCGGAGAGCGGTAACTGACATGTTTTTTTGTCGTGTTGTCGTAAAATTCCGGTTGTACATACCATATTCCCGCAGGGATTTATATGAGGCTTCGGCCCGATAAATCCCTGCGTTTTTTATGGGCGGTATTTTGAACCCATAACCGGTCTGCCATTGTTTGCGACCTACGTGCGACGTATTTCCATTAAGTAAAATTAACTCGTTTGCTTGTCGTCATTCAAGATGAAAAGACTAAATTTGAAAATGTGAGGTGTTTTGTACACGTCTTGCAATCGTTTGCAAATTAATTGATTACATATCAAACGTTTAACCAAATTTTATAACTATGAAAAAGTTATTACTATTCTTTTCTGCGATGCTGCTTGCCTTAGGCACGGCATTCGCACAGGAGGCGGTTAGTAACGAGCAGTGGCAGGCGGATTACAATGCCGAAACCAAAACGTTGACTGTTACTGTAACCGCAACTCAAATCAACGGGGCTGATGCTGCTACCGGTGTCGAGGGTCTTGTCGGGTTTATCTGGAAAGATGCGGTAGGCTCAGGTACTAATTTACCAGTGGAGAAGTCCAATAACGGCTTTACTATGACAGCAGCTGTAAGCAATGTGGAAGCAACAGATAAAGTAACTTTGATTGCCCGTTGGGAATGGGCAGGCGGCGGCATCTACCAAGCGCCTGATTATGTTTACGGAGAGTCGGGAGGAGAAGAACCCGAACCGGAACCAGCAGAACCGGTTACTCCCACGGCAGAAAGTTATGTAGTTACATGGGAAGCTCCTGTTTACGATGCATCGGCGCAGACGCTCACTCTAAGCGGTGCAATCGCCACGGCTGAAAATGCCGGTTTCGAATGGAGCCAGATTACAGGTCCTATGGTTAATTTCACAATCAACCAAGGTTCGGATGTTACTGTCGGAGCAGCTAATGTTGACGGCAAGTATACGGCTACATTCAGCAATGTTGTTGCAGGTACGCAACTTTCTTACAAGGCAAATATCATTACAGGCGCTAATGCTGTCGTAGCAGGCTCGAACGTTACAGTGTCTGACGAAGGCTGGGTTTACACTCCCGAAGGCGAAGTGGAACCTGAACCCGAACCTGTAACCGTTTCCATCGTGGCGCAGTATCTTAACGGAAATGCCGCATTCTCATCCACAATGACTGTTCCTGTCGCTACTGCCAATGCCGATGGCGATGTGGACGTTACTTGCCAATTCTACTATTACAGTGCAGCTGACGAGTATGCCCAAGCTACACCGGTCGGAGAGGTATTTTCCGATAATACGGAAGGCAGCTTAGTTGTGGATGATGTAGAGATTCAGGCTTCATCGGCATTCCCTCTTCCCGCAGGTACTTACAAATTCGAAGCGGTTTGGATGTATGGCGAAGAAGAATTGAGAACCGGTCTTTCTGCCGAAGTGGTAGTTCCCGAACCTGAACCTGCCGAAACATGGTATATTACCGGTGACGGCGCGGACAAGGATTATTGGTGCGGCGGCAAGAATTGGGATCCTGCCGGTCTTGAACTACTGACTTTGGACGGTGAGGTATATGTTTATTCCACTACCGTACAAGCCGGCACTTACAACTTCAAGATTACAAACGGCGGTTGGTACGATCCCGAAAGCAACCCTGATGGCATCAACTACGGCTACACCAACGTGAATTCTGCTGCCAGCAGGAGCGGCTATGAAGACGGTGGCGGCAACAACGTCCGCTTTACTGTGGCCGCCGAAGCGCAAATAACAATAACTCTTGATCCTGCAGCTGCCGAAAATGCAAAAATCACATTGTTGTCTTCTGTTGATTTCGGACAGCCCGAAATAACAAGGTGGACGTTGACAGGCGCAGTTCCTTTCTTTGTAGGTGATGGCGACTGGTCGTTCCAGGAAGGCAACGATCTGGTAGAAACCGAAGACGGTGTTTGGACGATTACATACGAAGCCGTGCAAGTTACTGCCGAACAAGCAAATCTGTCTTACGAATACAAGGCCGGAGCAAACGGCGGCTACACCGTAGGTGAATTCCCGCAAGGCGGCAACCAAACTTTCACCATGCCGGAAGCCGGCGTATACAACATTACGTTTACCTTGAACACCAACGAATGGACATTGGCGGTTGATAACGAGGACATTACACCCAAAGGTCCGGATGCCCTTTATCTCCGTGGCGATATGGGAGGCTTGGGCTGGCACGATAACGAAACGAATCCCGACAATATGGCAGATTGGGCGCTTGCAACGACTACTGACAACATAGTATACGTTTGGGATTGGAGCGATGCGCCGCGTAAACTTGAAGGCAACTTCAAGTTTGGACGCTTGCAAACAGCGGAAGAAGTAGAAGCCGATCAAGGCTGGGGCGGCCTTGCCGATGGAGTTTACGGTACGGATGGAATTAGCGAAGTTACCGAAGAACTCGGCTCTTATCCCATCGCGACTCCCGGCGGCAATTTCAATATGGGCGGAAACTCATATCTTATTTCCAAGATTACGCTCGATTTGATTTCAATGACCGTAACGTTCGAATATAACGAACCCGATCCTGAAATATCCATCTATCTCGCAGGCGGCTCTTTCGGCGATGGAGTTCTTGGCGTGGTAGAAGAGGAAACCGAATCTGCTACATGGACGTTTGAAGAACCTGCGACTGTAAGCGGTTCGTTTGCAATTGAGATATCTATACTTGCTTATGGATCCGAAGCAGCAGACGTATATTATGTAGGACCTGAAACTGCAGGACCGATTGTCCTGAACGAGGGCACAGCTGTCGTTGAGGTCGTACGGACCGAGGAACAAGGCAACATGTTCGTTGTTCCCGAAGGTGAAACATGGGCTGTAAGCTCGATAGTTTTGCAAGGCGGCTCGGAAAACACCAATGGTACCGTTACGATTACGGCAAGCGTTATCCCGACAGCAATTGATGAAACCGAAGCCGCAGTAGTAACTGCAGCCGACGGACGTATTTACGCCGAAGGCGAATTTACAATCGTCAATCTTGCAGGTCAGGATATTACGGATGCGAACGGTAGTTTGCAAGGCACGTACATCGTGATTACAGGTGATGATGCGGTCAAGGTATATGTGGATTAATAATCCATTGCCATTCAAAAAAAGCCGTTCCAAAATGGAACGGCTTTTTTTGTGGGCAGTTAGCCGCTTCGCGGCAGTGGATAGTTAGCGATGCTTCGCATCGCAGTGGATAGTGGATAGTGGTTAGTAGATAGTAGATAGTGGTTAGTTACAGCAGGCACCTCGTAGTGCAAGCACAACGTTCGGGGGATAAGACAATGCGGAACATGCGGAGCAGGTTAGTGCAAGCTATCGCAGGAGATTCGCACCGCCGTAGGCAACGGGCGAAGCCCGGCGCGTAAGCGTAAGTTAAATGAAAAAATGCTGCGAAGCAGCGGAGCGAAAATGCCCATGCCCCCTCTGGGGGCTGGATTTTTTGACCTATCCGGTCAAAAAATCCGGGGGATTAGACAATGCGTAGCCTGCGAAGCAGGTTAGTGATTGGATATTGGTATTTTTCGCTAATTTTGAAAAACATTTTCGGACGAGTCCGAAAACTATAAATATGCTGTTGTTTAAAACAGCTAATATCAGACAACGATGCGCAAAATTCTGATTATAATCTTGATGCTCATGGTTTTGCCGTGTTTCGCGGCGAGAAAGCCAAAGCCCCCTGTAAAATATCTGCAATTTGAACCTAACGTGCAAACCAAGCAGGTTTGCTATAAAGTGGAGGATTTCGAGGAAAAAGACGGGGTTTTGTATTTTTATTTTGAAGAAAGCCTGTCGGATATGCTTTTTACCGAGCGGATTGTGGAGGATGTTTACGATGCTTTGCGCAGAAGTTTGCCATCCCGTTACAAGAAACGTTCAATCAAGATCATCTCCAAAAATTATCCCATTGAGGAATTTGTTCCGAATCATCGGCGCATAGCCATGAAAACGGATTCGGCACGTATAGGCAAACCATTCGCCCCGCACAACGTCGTCAGCCGTTTGTCATTGCCTTACCCCGCGCCGGCTTCGGGCTTGTACGGGCGCAACATAGTGTTGTGGCCGAGCCACGGCTTGTATTTCAATGCAGCGAAAGACCGCTGGGAATGGCAACGTCCGAGGCTTTTTGGCACAGTCGAGGACTTGATGTCGGTGGACGTATGTCTGAATTATTTGCTACCCATGTTGCGCAATGCAGGCGCGGAGGTTTTCATGCCCCGTGAGCGCGACATTCAAACGGAAACGGCTGATTTTGCCATAGAACGCACGGAAGATTCGTTGCATTGTACGTTGAAAGTCCCTAAGGCGGGTTATTATTGGCTGAAAATGTGGTATACTACCGACGGCAATCCGTCAAGCGAAGTAAAATTTTCAGTGTCACGTAACGGTATAAAAACAGAATATGCCGTGAATGGCGGTGTCGGCAACGGTACTTGGATTTATATGGACAAGTTGTATTTCGACGGGGAGGCGCGGGCTGATTTCGCTATCGGCGACGGTGGAGGTTTTTGCCTTGACACTCTGCGCATAGGCGGGGGATTTTCGGCATCGGGGAACGGTATGCCCGCATACGTGGACGGAGCGCGTTATTTTTTGCAGGCCTCGAATGTGCCGGACAGCATATTGTATTGTGGAAAAGAGGGGCGCACCGGGGATTATTACGATGATTTGTATTCCCGGGCAAGGTGGGTGAACCATTTGGCAGGCGGCAGCCCGGTATTTCCCGGACGCCCCGGCTTGCAAGTGCCTTTGGATGCTTGCTTGGCGCTTCATACGGATGCTTCCCAAACGGCCGACAGCGGTTATGAGGGCTCGTTGGTAGTGTGTACGGCCGACAGCCTGTTTCCCGACGGACAATCGCGTTTGGCTTCCAATGATTTGGCATACTATGTCACGGAGCAGATTGCTTCCGATTTCGGTGTCGCGGACAGCTTGTGGGCAATGCGCGGCATTTGGCACAGATTGTATGTGGAAACGAGAGTGCCGCAGATTCCTGTCAATATCATCGAAATGTGGTCGCACAACAATTTCGAGGACGTGCAAAGGGCTCTTGATCCGCGTTTCAGGTTCAGGATGGCGCGGGCGGTGTACAAAGCCGTGTTGAAGTTCCTTGCCGAAGGGAACGGGCGGGCGTATTGTGTGCAACCGCTTCCCGTGAGCGGGTTCACGGCTTTGTTAGCGGGCGATTCCGCCCGCCTTTCGTGGCGTCCCGTGCGGGACAGCCACGAAAGCACCGCCACGCCGGATGCATACGTGGTGTACACCCGTGTCGGCAATGGCAGTTTTGACAACGGGGTGCTTGTAACCGATACTGCGGTTTGCCTGCCCGTAGTTCCCGATAGCATTTACAGTTATAAGATAACGGCTGTCAATGCGGGCGGCGAAAGCTTCCCGTCGGAGATATTGTCGCTTTGCAATGTTTCCGATGCGAAAGGCACGGCTTTGGTAGTGAATTGTTTCGACCGCGTCGGCGGACCTGAAAGTTTCCGAACGGATTCTCTTGCCGGTTTTTTGTACGGGCGGGATTTCGGAGTCCCATATATCCGCGATTTGTCGTATTCAGGGCCACAGTACGAATTCCGCACCGTTTCCTGCTATGCGGGCAATGATTATCCCGGATTCGGGGCGAGCATGGCGGATGGTAACGAGGGGATGTGTATTGCGGGAAATACTTTCGATTATCCATACGTGCATGGCAAGGCATTGGCTGCTAACGGTTATAGTTTTGTTTCTTGTTCCAAGCAGGCATTGGAAGAAATGTCTGTAGATTTGTCTTCTTATCCGCTTATGGACGTGATATTGGGATTGCAGCGCACAAGGGATGGCTTTGAATTGCTTACGCCGCCATTGCAAGATGCGGTTTACGCTTATTTGAAATCGGGACGCAAATTGGTAATAAGCGGTGCTTACGTCGCTTCCGACGGAGGAAAATTTGTCAGGGACGTATTACGATGCAAATTGCGCGCGCCTTGGGAAGCTCGGGACGGACGGATAGAAAGTACTTCGGGTGATTTGAGTTTCAGTCTTTGCAACCGGGCCGGCAAGGACAACTATTTCGTTCAGTCGGTCGAATCTTTAAGCCCTGTCGGCAAGGGTGGCGAAGTGCGGTTGTTGTATTCGCAAAGCCGCAATCCGGCAGCAATCAGGTACAAAGGGCATTACGACGTTACGACACTCGGCTTCCCTTTTGAGGCAGTCATAGGCGATGAAGCCCGTGCAGCCTTGATGCAAGTGTTGGTTGCTGATTAGTTAGCGGTGCTTCGCACCGCAGGTTACAGGTGTCTGGTTACAGGTTACAGTGGTTAGTGGATAGTGAGTAGTGGTTAGTGGTTAGTGAGTAGTGGGTAGTGGTTGGTTAGCCGCTTCGCGGCAGTGATTAGTGGGTAGTGGTTAGTTACAGTATGCACCTCGTAGTGTTTGCACTATGTTGAAAGTAGGTTTTAGTGGAAGCACAATGTTCAAGGAAGGTCGCCCCCTCTGGGGGCAGGATTTAGCCAAAGGCTAAATCCGGGGGATAAGACAATGAAAATGGGCATGGACATTGTAGCGAAGCGGAAATGCCCATGCCCCCTTTGGGGGCAGAAAATTCGTGCAAACGAGAGCAGAGGACAAACTTGTTTGGACTATGCCAAGTGCAGCCGAATTTGGAGAAACTCAATAAATCATCGAAGATGATTTTTCGGGGGATAAGATAATGCGCAGCCTGCGAAGCGGGTTAGTGGATAGTAGAGATATGCCTGTCAATTATCAATAGTAGTTATTAATCCGTGTATCAAATAAACAAATGAATACAAACTATAAGATTTTCGTAAAATCTGCGGCATTATTGCCGGGTTTCATGCGTAATATGGCAGTTGAAATGGAACTGTCTCCGTTTTCATCGCAAGGTATTCAATTCATGAAAGACAACTCCGGCGGAAACCCCGTGTTCCTTTATACCGGCAATTCGCCATTGGATATTCAATCGCAGGCGTTGCAACGACTTTTGAATGTGGCAGCGGACAGCGGCGCAGGCATTGTTTATTCTGATTATTGCCAAATAAAGGCTGGTAAACGGGAAAACGTGCCGGTCGCGGATTATCACGAGGGTTGCGTGCGCAGTGATTTCGATTTCGGTGAATTGCTGCTGCTTTCCCCGCAATCATTGGATTCGTATGTCGGAGGCAATTATAAATACGCCGGACTTTACGATTTCCGTTTACAATGTTCGCGCAAGCTGCCCTTGCTTCGTCTTAACGAATTCTTGTATACGATTACCGAAAACGACCTGCGTTTGAGCGGCGAAAAACAATTCGACTACGTGAATCCGTCCAACCGTGAGGTGCAGATAGAAATGGAACACGCATTTACAGTCCATTTGAAAGCGATAGGTGCTTGGTTGCCTCCCGTGAAAAAGACTGTCGATTTTTCAACCGGCGAGGATTTCCATTACGAGGCATCTGTCATAATTCCTGTAAAAAACAGGGTAAGGACCATAGCCGATGCAGTGCGTTCGGTACTTGCCCAAAAGACGGATTTCCGATATTCGTTACTTGTTGTCGATAATCATTCGGATGATGGCACAAGCGATATTTTGGAACGCTTTGCTGCGGAAAATGAAAATGTGTTTCATATAATTCCACAGACAAATCAACTTAAAATCGGCGGATGTTGGAACTTGGCTGTTTGCGATGAACGTTGCGGCTGCTTTGCCGTGCAATTGGACAGCGACGACCTTTATCAAGACGAAAATACCCTGCAAAGAATCGTGGACAAGTTCCGTGAAGAACATTGCGCCATGGTTATAGGGTCGTATACCATGACCGATTTCGAGTTGGACACAATTCCGCCCGGACTCATAGACCATGCCGAATGGACAGATGGAAATGGTCATAACAATGCCTTGCGGATTAACGGATTGGGAGCTCCGAGAGCTTTTTATACACCTGTTTTGAGAAAAATAGGATTACCCGATACAAGTTACGGTGAAGATTATGCCGTGGGATTGCGTATATGCAGGGAATACAAGATAGGCAGGATATTCGACTCGCTTTACCTTTGCCGCCGTTGGGGAGGCAATTCCGATGCCGCATTGGACATAGCGGCGGTCAATGCCAATAATGCCTACAAAGACAAACTGAGGTTGGTGGAAATAGAAGCACGCAAGAAAATCAATGCAGCACGTCAATAGCCGCTTATTTTCATCTGGCAGTTTTGGCAGTCGAAACTCAATCTGAGAATGTCGTTCTTGCTTATGAGGAAAGCAGGGTCACCGAGTTCCCCGCGATTTTTTGCAATGGGAGACGGATTGTCGTGTCTCGGGCATTTGCCTACTGCAAAACGCAGGCAATGTTTGCACCACATCAGCGTGTCGGATTTGTCCCCGGATATTTCGAAAGCGGGGTCGATGCGGGACACGCCGTGGTCTTTGTAGAATTTGCCGGCCAACCGGTTGCTTACGTTGGCGGTGTAATCCAATTCCTGTGCGGTGAACCTTATGCCGTCTTTCGGTTTTTTGCGAAACTCCCGCTGCATGTTTTGCCTGCGTGCCTCGTCCATTTTCGCAATCATTTCCCGGCGTAACGGCCCGATTATGGAAAATGGCACGAAGCCTGTATTGTCGGCGATGTTTACCTCGGCTGCCTCATAAATCGAATCTCCTAATTTCGACAATTGGGCTGCAAGCTTGTCTTTCTGATTGATGCTTGCCTGCTGGTATTCGATGTTTGCAGGCAGGCTTGCATTGCATTTGCCATCGCTACATTCAAGGGTCTTGCCGTCGAAATATATTTTCAGTTTTATTTTCCTTTCCGCGCTTTCTTTCGACAATGTTTTCAGGAAATCCGCGTCGGAGTTGCGGAAGATCCTGCAATCCTGATACAAGGCGACTGCCGGGGATGCTGCGTGGACAACTTTGTTTTCGCAGCGGTTCACCTTTACTCCGTGGAAGCCCCCGTTCTTGTCGAAATAGCAAAGCCCGTCCTGTTTGTTGATGCTTTCGCTGCCGTTTACGGAGAAAACCTTGTCAGATATTATTTTGCCCGCACGTCCTATTTCCTTGCCTATGGATTTTGGGGTAAGGTGGGAACTTATGCCGCCCTGCCGCCCGTTGTAGAAATATTCGCAAAAACCACGGTTGAAAGATCGGGACAAGTCAGGAGTGAATTTCAGTCTTGTTTCGCCGTCCGAAGCGCGGCAAAAGCCGGGATGCTCCGCTATGAAAGCATTCAGAATATTATTGTAATAAGCAGTCGTGTTTTTGACATAATCCGCTTCTTTAAGCCTGCCTTCTATTTTGAAAGAGGATATGCCGGCTTCGGCCATTTCTCCTATTCTTGCCGACAGGTTGAGGTCTTTGAGCGACAGCCAATGGCGGATGCCGTAACTGTGGCCGTATGCGTCCTGCATGTCGAATGGCAGACGGCAAATCTGCGAACATTCGCCCCGGTTCGCGCTGCGGCCGCTCAAAGCATAGGATGCATAGCACCGTCCGCTGTAACTTACGCATAATGCGCCATGTACGAATGCTTCCAATTTCACATTCGTGCGTTTGCGTATTTCCCGTATGGTTTCGATGCCGCACTCCCTTGCCAAAACAACTTGCGAGAAACCTGCGTCTTCCAAGAATTTGACTTTTTCAGGCGTGCAATTGTCGCATTGCGTGCTGGCGTGCAATGCTATCGGCGGGATGTCCATTTCGAGTACCGCCATGTCCTGCACCAAGACGGCATCGGTTCCTATTTCGTATAAACGGCATATAAGATCCCGGGCTTCGGCAAGTTCGCTGTCTTTCAGTATGGTGTTTACGGTTACGTATACACGTGCATGGAACAAGTGGGCGTAATCCACAAGGGTCTTTATGTCGTCCAAGGAATTGCCTGCCGCTGCCCGTGCGCCGAATTTGTCCGCGCCGATGTATACGGCATCCGCGCCATGTTTTATGGCTTCAATCCCGATAAGCGCGTTTTTTGCTCCCGAAAGCAGTTCCAACTGTTTCATTCGGCTATTTCGGAGATGTTATATGGCGTTTCCTGATATACGAAGTAGTTGAGCCAGTTGGTGAAAAGCAGGTTGGCATGGCTGCGCCAGCGGACTACCGGCTTGTTGTCAGGATTGTCGTCCTTGTAATAGTTTTCCGGCATTTTTATGGGCAGCCCTTTTGCAAGGTCCCGTTTGTATTCGTCATCCAAGGTGTTGGGGGAATATTCCGAATGTCCCATTATGAAAAACTCCCTTCCGCCCCTTGCCATTACCATGTAAACGCCGGCTTTCCCGGATTCGGCCATCAGTTTCAGTTCCGGTTTTTTCAAAATGTCTTCCCGGCGTACTTCGGTATGGCGGCTGTGCGGTACGAAAAATTCATCGTCGAATCCTCTGAAAATCGGGTTCAGCTTGTCCAAGGCATAATGTTTGAACACGCCGAACATTTTTTCAGGCAAGTCGTATTTGGGTATTCCGTAGTGGTAGTACAGCCCGGCTTGTGCCGCCCAGCAAATATATAACGTGGAAGTTACGTTGCTTTTGCCCCAGTCGAATATTTCGGTGAGCTCGTCCCAGTAATTGACTTCGCCGAAGTCCAATTTCTCGACAGGCGCGCCGGTGATTATCATTCCGTCGTAATTGTTGTGCTTGATGGAATCGAAATCCTTGTAGAACATTTGAAGATGTTCTATCGGCGTGTTTTTTGGCGTGTGGCTTTTTATCTTTATGAAGTCGATTTCAATTTGCAGCGGCGAGTTCGACAACAACCGTATCAAATCCGTTTCCGTGGTGATTTTCAACGGCATTAGGTTCAATATGGCAATTTTGAGCGGGCGAATGTCTTGCGACGATGCCCGCTCGTTGTCCATCACGAATATGTTTTCCCGCTTGAGAAGTTCTATTGCGGGTAATTTTACAGGTATGTTTACCGGCATTTATTTTATTCCTCCCTCCTTTTTGAAAACAATGTTTCCAATTTATGCAATCAGCATTTCGACAATGCTTGTTCTATGTCCGCGATTATGTCCGAAGCATCTTCCGTGCCGACGGAAAAGCGGATAAGGTCCGCGTCGATACCTGCCGCTTTGAGCTGTTCTTCGCTGAGTTGGCGATGGGTGTGGCTTGCAGGGTGCAACACGCACGTGCGCGAATCGGCAACGTGGGTTACGATGGCGGCAAGTTGCAGGTTGTCGATGAATTTTAGAGACCTTTCGCGTCCTCCTTTGACGGCAAACGTTACCACGCCGCACGAACGTCCTCCTTCAAACTGCTTCATTGCCAGCTTGTGGTATTTGCTCGATTCCAACCCGCTGTAATTGACCCATGCTATATTGTCGTTGCCTTCAAGGAATTCGGCGACCTTTTGGGCGTTTTCGCAATGGCGGGGGACTCTCAAATGAAGGGTTTCCAGCCCCAAGTTCAAAAGGAATGCGTTCATCGGGGCCTGGATCGAGCCGAGGTCGCGCATGAGTTGGGCGGTGGCTTTGGTTATGTAGGCAAGTTTGCCGAATGCCTTGGTGTACGTAAGCCCGTGGTACGATTCGTCGGGTCGCGTGAGTCCGTGGAATTTGTCTCCGTACTTGTCCCAGTCGAAATTTCCGCTGTCCACTATGCAGCCGCCTACCGCAGTGGCATGTCCGTCCATGTATTTGGTGGTGGAGTGAGTTACGATGTCCGCTCCGAATTCGAACGGGCGGCAGTTTATTGGAGTGGGAAAAGTGTTGTCCACGATAAGGGGTACGCCGTGTTTATGCGCTATGCGGGCGAACTTTTCTATGTCAAGGACTGCTAACGTCGGATTGGTTATCACTTCTCCGAACAATGCTTTGGTATTGGACTTGAAAGCCTTGTCTATTTCTTCTTCGGGCGCGTCGGCATCTATGAAAGTAACATCGATACCCAATTTTTTCATTGTCACGCCGAAGAGGTTGAATGTGCCGCCGTAAATGGATTCGGCACATACGAAGTGGTCGCCGGCTTCGCAAATGTTGAATATGGCGTAAAAATTGGCGGCTTGTCCCGAAGATGTCAGCATGGCACCCACACCGCCTTCCAATGCGGCTATTTTGCCGGCCACTACGTCATTGGTGGGGTTTTGCAGGCGGGTATAAAAATATCCGGAAGCTTTAAGATCGAACAAATCGGCCATTTGTTCGCTGTTGTCGTACTTGAAAGTCGTGCTTTGGTATATGGGAACAACTCTCGGTTCTCCTTGTTTGGGATTCCATACGCCTTGGACGCATATTGTCCCTTGTTTTTTGCTATCCATTGTATGTTATGTATGTGTTAATATTGGAAAACGTCGTTTTATCGTTTCAAAGTCAATACGGCACTGCCTTCTTTGTCGGACAATACCAATGAGTCGGGTACTACGAACTTGAAAGTGCGGACTTCGTTGATTGCGGCAATCAGGTTCTGCTCCAAGGTCATGTCGGGACATGCCATCAGGGTTGTCATTGCCGGGGAAAATTTCAAGGAGTCCTGTTGCTCCTTGTCATATACGATGTTGCTGTTGATTATGTTACAGCTGCCTTCCACGCTTACGCGCTTTTCCGTCATGTCGAATACCATGCAGGTTTCAGTACTGTCTTGTTTCAGGCACTTTGCGGGAGTACCGTTTACTTCGATTATGTCCCAATGCCCGTCTATGGATTTCCACTCGGGACGTTTCGCCAATTTCAATAAAGGAACCCTGTCCGAGTCTGAGATAGTGATGATGCTGTTCTCGAACGAGCAGTAGCTGGCATTGTCAAGCGCGGTGAGTATCGCTTTCTCTGTCGCCATGTCCTCGCACATCATGCGCGTGGTCCCTACTTGGTTGAATTCGATCCGGTTGCAGTCGCACAAATCGGCATCGCTTAATGTATATGTACCCATAAGGCGGTTGCACCCCGTGCTGCCGTACAAACCTTCTACTTTTGTGTCGAATCCCAAGAACGGTATGTCCCCGATAATGGAGTCCACGTCATAAATCCAAACCGGTTCCCATTCACCGTTCAATTGGTTTGCGGTGATTTTACCTTCATTCCCGTCGCATGCCGTCAAGACTGTCACGGCGACCGATGCGATTACAAAAAACAACTTCTTTATTTTTTTTCTTATTGCTGTGATATTTCTTTGTCTTGCGCGCATTGTCTTTATATAAGAAACGGGCAAGCATTATTATATTATATATTAGGTAGACCCATGTTGCTGCAAAATTACGAAAAAAACAAAGCCGCCAATCTTATATAAGCAGGATAAAAAATCTTTTTGAAAGATTTGTGTATTTGTCAATAAATCCATAACTTTGCGGTCTCTTTTGGGAATATACAAATAACACATACAGAGATGTCAAAAATTTGTCAAATCACAGGAAAAAAGGCAGGCGTGGGTAATAATGTTTCCCACTCCAAGAGGAGGACAAAGCGTAAGTTCAACGTAAATTTGCTTAGCAGGAAACTCTACTGGCCTGAAATGGACGAATGGATCGAAATCAAGGTTTCGGCCAACGGTCTCCGCATAATCGACAAGATTGGTTTGGATGCCGCTCTCAAACGTGCTGCATTGAAAGGTTATATCTAATTTTTAGAAAGGAAACACGGCAATGGCAAAGAAAGGAAAAGAAAACAGGGTGCAGGTTATCTTGGAATGCACAGAGCATAAAGCAAGCGGTATGCCCGGAACCTCGCGTTACATAACCACCAAGAACCGTAAAAATACGCCCGAGCGTTTGGAGTTGATGAAATACAACCCCATTCTCAAAAAAATGACTCTTCACAAGGAAATCAAGTAAAACACTAGGAATATGGCAAAGAAAACAGTCGCAACGTTGCAAAAAGGAGAAGGCCGTGCTTATTCCAAGGTGATCAAGATGGTAAAATCACCGAAGACCGGCGCGTACATCTTCGAAGAGGAGATGGTTCACAACGAGAATTTGAAGGAGTATCTTGCCAAGTAAGTATTCCTCCGTATAATGACTAATAAGGAAGCAGCTGTCCGTATCAGGGCGGCTGCTTCCTTATTGTATGGCTGTCAAATGGCGGCAAATCAATATAAAAACATATCTTTGCATAAGATTATAGAATAAAAGTATAGGCTATGGTGTTAAAAAAATCAATACTCGCGGTTGCTGTTCCCGCTTTGATGTTGTTGACACAGGCTTGCAGCAATTGCAACGAATCGCTTTTGCAAGGATGTTGGACGCAACCTGTTCCCGGGATTTCGGAAATGGAACAAGGAATATGCTTTTATGAAGGCGGCAAAGCCGGATCGGTGAACATGCACACGTTAAGATACGAAACGTGGTCGATAGAAGATTCCTGCCTTATATTGACGGGTCATAGCTTGGGAAACGGGCAGACAATCGCATTTTCCGATACTTTCAGCATTACAGTGCTAACAGAAGACAGCCTCGTTTTGCAAAAAGGGGATTTTTTGTCTTCGTATCATAAAAGGACGGAAGGTAATTCCGGGTGCGGTGTTGTCGCCGGCGCGTATGTAGACAGTGTGGAAATTGACGTTGCAGGGACGTTGGTCATTGGACATGAATTGAGGGAATTTACACCGTTGGAAGATACGGCGGCATACTGGATTGTGGACAGTACCGGCAAATTGTACCGGATGTATGACAGTGTTACCGGTGGTGTGAAAAACGGAGTTCCGGCGTATGTGGAGATGAGAGTGGTGGATAAGGGGAAGTCCTGCGACGGATATTCCATTGACTACAAATCCGTATACTCGGTTTGTTCGGTGGATACGATATGTTTGCAATAGGAAAAGGGAAGATAATGCAAGTTACGTGTTGTTTTATTTGTTTGATTATCAGTTAATAGTATAATAATGGGAATTTTCAGTTTTTTCAAAAAAGATAAAACCCCGCAGCAGGCAGAGGCTTTGGACAAGGGATTGTCCAAAACCAAGCAGAGCGTGTTCGGCAAGATTTCGAGAGCAGTTGCAGGAAAAAGCAAAGTGGACGACGAGGTTCTTGATAACCTTGAAGAGGTTTTGATTACTTCCGATGTGGGAACGGATACGACATTGCGTATCATAGAACGCATTGAGGCGAGGGTGGCAAAAGACAAATATGTGGGTACTGACGAGCTTAACCGCATATTAAAAGAAGAAGTGGGCGCGATGTTGGCTGAAAACCATGATAGTGATTTCCAAGACATTGAGCCCGACAAGGACGGGAATCCGTATGTGATAATGGTTGTCGGCGTGAACGGGGTAGGCAAGACGACCACCATAGGCAAACTGGCGCACATGTTTACCGAAGCAGGAAAGAAAGTGTATTTGGGTGCGGCCGATACTTTCCGTGCCGCAGCGGTGGAACAATTGGATATTTGGGGAGAAAGGGTAGGTGTTCCTGTCATAAAACAAAAGATGGGAGCGGATCCGGCATCGGTGGCTTTCGACACGCTTGCTTCCGCCAAGGCGAATCATGCCGATGTGGCGATTATAGACACGGCAGGCCGTTTGCATAACAAAATCAACCTGATGAACGAACTTGCAAAAATCCGCAAGGTGATGGACAAGGTAGTTCCCGGAGCCCCGCACGAAGTCCTTCTGGTGTTGGACGGTTCTACCGGCCAGAACGCTTTCGAACAAGCCGCGCAATTTTCAAAAGCCACTCAAATAACCGCCTTGGCGATAACGAAATTGGACGGTACGGCCAAAGGAGGAGTCGTGCTCGGTGTATCTGACAGGTTCAAGATACCGGTCAAATACATAGGAATAGGCGAGGGTATCGATGATTTGCAAATCTTTGACAAGGCATCGTTTGTTGAATCTTTATTCGGATGAAAGATGCGCAAAAACCAGATTGATTTGATTACGCTCGGTTGCTCGAAAAACCTGATTGACAGCGAGCGCGTAATGTACCTTTTGCAGGAAGCCGGGTATAACGTGGTCCACGACAGCGACAAGCCCGAAGGGGCAATCGCCGTCATCAACACTTGCGGTTTCATAGGTGATGCAAAGGAAGAAAGCATCAACATGATATTGAATTTTTGCGAGCGCAAAAAAGAAGGCAAGTTGCAAAAACTGTATGTCATGGGGTGCCTGTCGGAACGGTACAGGGAACAACTTCGTGAAGAAATTCCCGAAGTGGATGCATTTTACGGCAAGTTCGATTATCCCGGATTGGTTAAAGACCTGGGCAGGCCGATGTCGGCAGGTTTGTGTTACGAACGCACACTGACGACACCGCCACATTATGCTTACTTGCGCATTGCCGAGGGATGCAACAGGCATTGTTCGTATTGTGTCATACCTCTCATTACGGGCAAGTACAAAAGCCGTCCCATAGAAGACATATTGAACGAGACCAAATGGCTGGTTTCGCAAGGGGTCAAGGAATTCCAGCTTATAGCGCAGGATTTGACCTATTATGGAATTGACATATATTCCAAATCCAAAATAGCGGAGTTGGTCAACCGCATGGCCGACATAGAGGGAGTCGAATGGATAAGGTTGCATTATGCCTATCCCGCAGGCTTCCCACGCGATTTGCTTACGGTAATGAATATGCGCGACAATGTGTGCAAATATTTGGATTTGGCTTTCCAGCATATTTCTGATCACATGCTTACTTTGATGCGGCGCGGTATAACGACCGGCCAGACATACGAGCTTATAGACACCATACGTGCCGAAGTCCCCGGTATATATTTGCGGACCACGCTTATGGTCGGACATCCGGGAGAGACGGAAGAGGATTTCGAGGAACTTCTCGATTTTGTACGCAGGGTAAGATTCGAACGCATGGGGGCGTTTGCCTATTCGGATGAGGAAAATTCGTATTCCAACCTGCATTATGAAGACGACGTGCCGGAAGAAGTGAAGCAATCCCGCTTGGACAAACTCATGTCAGTACAACAGGAAATATCATTGCAACATAACGCATCTTTGGAGGGCAGTGATTTCAAGGTGATAATTGACCGCAAAGAGGGCGATTATTATGTCGCGAGGACTCAATACGATTCCCCGGAAGTGGATATGGAAGTATTGATCGATGCGAAGCAATCCGGCAAACTTGCGGTAGGAGGATTCTATGACGTAAAGATAACCAAGGCGGAGGAATTCGATTTGTACGGCGTTGTTTTATAAGTGGTTAGTGGACTTAATCAATGCAAAATTGAAAATTTAAAATTAAAAACGCTGTTTAGTGTCTGAGTGGACAGTGATTAGTGGATAGTTTCAACAAGCTTCGCCGGAGCGCGGCGTAAGCACATACGAAGAGAAAGCCTCTATGTAATAGCAAAGGGGGGCGGACAGAGACAAAGCGATGACGGGAATCCACCGCGAATGCGTTACACTTAACTTACAGTTATCATAGCAGGTTACAGTAGAGACCTGGCGAGCCGCGTCTCTGATATTGTAGACACATAGTTTCAGTTAGTACTGTGTGGTGATAGTACTATGCCGAAGGCAGCTCTGTCTGTAAGGCGATTAAGGCATACAGTAACAAGCAACCAAAGGTTGCTTGTTACTGTAATTTGTTTATATTTGCAGTAATCAATTGTTTTGATGAACAATAAAGAACTCGTAGCGGAATTGGCCAAGCGGTTGGAAATACCGAAAGGCAAGGCCGGCAGGATGTTGGACATTGCTGCCAATACGCTCGTGCAGGTTGTCAAACAGGGCTCCGTCGTGCAGCTGTATGGTTTCGGTTCGTTCGAATTACGCAAAAAGAACGACCGCATACTGATTAATCCCGCCACAGGAAAACAAATGATCGTGCCTCCCAAATTGACAATGTCATTCAAACCCGGAGGAACATATAAAGAAAGAATCCGCAAAGCCGCATCGGACCGGAACGCAATCGAGATTTAAAATCACCCCAAGAAAAAATCATC
>JADIMR010000094.1 GCA_017694565.1 Candidatus Enterocola intestinipullorum
CAGTTATAATGGCGAGATAGTGGTCGGTTAGTACCCCACCCGGCAAACATGTACGCTCCTGCCTGTCCACCACGAATGCACTACGCTTAATTCGCGGTTAAGCATAAAGGAACCCGCACACGAGGCGCGGGTTTCTCTTGTTATGAAGTTATTCTAAGGCGGCTTTGCCGCCTTTGGAACCTGCACTGGCAAATTGCAGGTTCATTTATGCTTAACTGTAAGTTAAGCCGATGGGCGCAGAACATCGGCGCACTTACAGTTAAGATAAACGTGGCAATCCCGCCTTTTTCCCTGCAATCGTTTGCACAAAAAATCCGATATTTTTTCACATAAATACATTTTTTATTGGGTGATATGTGTTATCTTGCAATCGTTACAGAAGTAAAATCATCCGTGCGTATGCAGTGTGTACGAACGGTTTCGTATTTTTCTTCGGCTAACGTTGAAAACCAAATTATTAACTTCTAAAATTTTAACTTATGAAAAAATTATTGCTTCTTTTTTCTTTTGTGATTGCTGCATTCGCAGTTAACGCACAAACGTATTACATGGCCGGCAATGGCACGGCGGATAATAATTGGTGTTGTGGAGTGAATTGGGGAGATCCGGACAATACACCGAATAAATGTCCTATGACTGGTTCAGGCAATAATTGGAGTTATGAAACTACCGTTCCTGCTGGAACCTACGAGTTCAAGATAACTGACGGAACCTGGGATTTGGCATATAATGTTTATAACATTGATCAAGCTCAAAGTACTCCCGGCTATGAAGGAGCTGACAATATCAAATTTACCGTTGCTTCTGAGGCGACCATAACTGTGAACTTAACCGTTATTGAAGGAGGCGCGCAAATCGTTCTCAAATCTTCCGTTCCCTTTGGCTCAGCCACGATTACATCATGGACAATTGTTGGTCCGTCTTGGTTGATGGGTTCTGAATGGGATACCAACGATACAAGCAACGACATGAAAAATACAAGCGGTTCTACATGGACACTTGTCAAATCAGGTGTCGCATTCGATCCTTCTGATGTCGAGGACGGAAAAATCAGCTTCAAAGCGGTTGCAAACCATTCATATTCTGTAGGCGAAATACCTGGACCCGGTTCTGACGCAAGTATGGATGCTCCCACTGAAGCAGGTACTTACGATTTCACCTTCACGTTGGACGCATCGCTTCAATCAGTGATGGGTACGTTTGCAAAATCTTCAGGTTCGGCTGTGGATGAAACTTCCGCTCCCGTGGTTACGGCTGCCAACGGTACTGTATACGCGGACGGCGAATTGGTTATCTATGATTTGGTAGGCAACAACGTTACTGCTGAAAACGGAAACCTCAAAGGTGTTTACGTAGTGGTTGTGGACGGAGTTTCTTCCAAAATCAACGTACAATAATTTACCTTGCATAGCAAACAAAAAGGACGCGGAATATTCCGCGTCCTTTTTTGCGTTTAGAGGGAATGGCTTCGCACCGCAGTGGCCTCTCACCCACGCCCCTGAAAGGGTCGAACAAAAACAATTATAAGTTGCCATGATGAGACTTCAATATATCGCAGTTGCGGATGTTGCAGGGAGTTGTTATTTTTACAGTATGGAATATAGCCGTACACGTATTAGTAAATCATGATTAACGAGGAAAACATAGATTTCGTAACGTATTGTGTTGGAATTTTATCACGGTGCTTGAATAAAAGCCAGCACGATACATACAACATGCTTAAAGATTCCGGTGTTTTGTTTGGATATATCGTTCCACTATACGATGTTTTGCACACTTTCAGCCGGGAATATATAATTCAGGATTTGACATCACTGTTGAAAGAAAAAGGGGTTCTTTGAATATGAGAGTGTATCATTCATCTGTTTTAAAAGTAGAAAAGCCATTAATTTCGTATTCAAGGGATTTTCTTGATTTCGGCAAGGGTTTTTATGTTACCACGATTTTGTCGCAAGCTGAAAAATATGCTGAAAGGTTCAAATTCAGAGAAAAGGATGCTTGGCTGAATATTTTTGAATTCGATTATGACGTTCACCAATGGAATGTAATAAAATTCGGAATTATCTACTTTAATCTTGTATAATTGAGGTATTCTTCGTACCTTATGTAGCATAAAAGATAAGAGATATGAATTACTTCGAGTTTACAAAGAGGTTCCCATACGAGAATAGTGCGATTGACTTCATCGTTGCTACAAAGTATAAAGATGGTTATGTATGTCCTAAGTGCGGATGTATGCACAATGGGATATACCATCAAAAGTACAATCATCGTTTCATGTATTGCAATAACTGCAAATCGGAGTTCTCCGCATTAAAAGGTACGATATTCGAGAACACCCACCTTGACCTCCGTATGTGGTTATATGCGATGAATCTTGTCATCATATCCCGCAAAGGTATATCGGCATTGCAACTGAAAAGAGAATTGGGCATGGGGTCTTATCAGTCAGCATGGCGTATGCTGCATCAAATCCGTAAAGCTATGGAGAAAGAAGAATATAAAGAGACCTTTGAAGCCATAGTAGAGATTGATGAAACTTATGTAGGTGGAAAACCTCGTAAGGACAACAATCATTCGGACGATAATAAAGACAATAGCAATGAGAATAAGACGAAAAGAGGTCGCGGTACTTCAAAGACACCTGTAATCGGCGTGAAAGAATGCAATACGGGAAAAGTACACGCCGTTGTTGCCAATTACAACGAAGAAGGGAAGCAATTAAGCGGCAAGCAGCTGTTCAATGTACTGAAAAAGGTATGCAAGAAAAACACTACCGTTATGACCGACCAATTTTCAGGCTATAATATCCTCGACAAAGAAAATGATTGCAACTTTGTACGGTTGAAGATAGACCATACCGTAGCTTTCTCGCTCGGAGACGGAATCCATACCAACGGAATAGAAAGTTTCTGGGCAGTATTGAAACGTGGCGTGTATGGCGTATTCCATAACGTATCGGTTAAGTACATGCAGAAGTACGTGAACGAGTTCTGCTACCGTCTTAACCACAGAGATAATAACGAAGCGTTTGCTTCATTTGTTAAATTCACAGTAGCGTAAAACATACTATTATGATTAACAATAATTTACAAACGGGGGGGGTAAAAATGAGGTTATAACTGATAATATAATACGTGACTATTTTCGACAATTTGAAGATGAAATAATCATTGAACAACAGTCTTCATCAAATCCGTCTATTGATAAACTACTCCGTAACGCATCTAAAAAAGGCAATGGGAAAGGTTATCCAGATTTTATTATCCAATATAAGAAAGATGCAAATTTCCTTATAGTTATAGAGGATAAAGCCGACAAACGTTACCATGAAAGTGAGAGCAGGAAGCAATATGCGGAGTATGCCGTAGATGGTGCTTTACTGTATGCCTCTTTCCTTTCCAAATCTTTCGATGTCCTTGCGATAGCAGTTAGCGGGACTGATAAAGACAACTTAAAAATTTCTCATTTTCTACACTTAAAGGACGAGCCAAAAGCATTTTCCTATTTTCAAGATAGATTAATATCTCCACATGATTATTATGAAGGATTAAATACTTCGGAAGAGAAGAAAAGACAAGATTATGACAAACTTCTCGACTACACAAGAGTATTGAATACTCGTTTGCATACAATGAAAATAGATGAGGCGGAGCGATGTATACTTGCAAGTTGTATTCTATTGGCATTGAGGCTTCCAAAATTCAAGAACTATTATAAAACTGAAGACAATCAGCAGATACTTGCCAACAACATGGTAAGGGATGTGATTGACTGGTTTGTAAAGGAAAATGTAGGTGAAATCAAGATAAAGGTACTTGAATCGAAGTATGCAACCATACGCGGCATGTTTTCCGATCCGAAGGACAATAAAGACCTTCGTGGGTTGATTGCCGACATGGAAGAGAATATTGATAATTTCGAGAAGACCAATCGTTATTATGATGTTTTAGGACAATTATATGTGGCCTTTTTGAGATATGCTAACACAAGCAATGATTTGGGAGTAGTCCTTACTCCAACGCATATAACGGAATTTTTCTCTGACATAGCTAATGTAAACAAGAACTCAGTTGTGTTTGACAACTGCACTGGCACATGCGGATTTCTAATAGCCGCTATGAGCAAAATGATAAAAGATGCCAACGGAGATAAGTCAATCGAAAAATCCATTAAGCAGGATCAGCTCGTGGGAATAGAATATGGAGACAAGATGTACTGTCTTGCCGCATCTAACATGGCGATACATGGTGATGGGAAAACCAATATTTATTATGAAAGCGGACTCAATCCCAAAATCATAGAAGAGATAAAAGAAAGGCAAAAGAAAGGAAAGTCTCTAAAACCAACAGTAGGTATGCTTAATCCACCATATAAAGCTGATAAAAAGACAGATGTCGAGGAATTGGCGTTTGTCAAGTGGAATTTGGAGGCATTGGCTGAAGGAGGAACATGTGTTGCTATAGTACCGATGCAATGCGCAATAGCCACGAAAGGAAAAACCGCATTATTAAAGAAAGAATTATTAGAAAAACATACCCTTGAAGCCGTATTTTCCATGCCTGATGAACTTTTCTACAATTCAGACAAGAGTGTCGTGACCTGTATCATGG
This sequence comes from Candidatus Enterocola intestinipullorum, assembly GCA_017694565.1. GTDB lineage: Bacteria > Bacteroidota > Bacteroidia > Bacteroidales > Paludibacteraceae > Enterocola > Enterocola intestinipullorum. Next base: position 4,614 of record JADIMR010000094.1, read on the forward strand.
TATTTACGGCACATAAGCCACACCCAAAAGACAAGGAAACATTCTTTGGATATTTCAAGGATGATGGCTTTGAGAAAAGAAAAAAGTTAGGGCGCATAGATGTTCATAACAAGTGGCCTAAAATCAAAGAGGAATGGTTATGGCTTTATCGAAATAGGAAGGAAGTTGCTGGCAAAAGTGTAATACACCATGTTGATGCGAAAGATGAATGGTGCGCCGAAGCCTATATGGAAACCGATTACAGTACCTTGACGGACGCTGATTTTATTAGGACATTGCAAGACTATGCAGCATTCTTAGTAAAAAGTGAAACATTGTAAAAAACATATCTAATGGATACTACTGGATGGAAATGGTTTAGACTGGACACTCTTTTTCACATAGACGCTGGGCATTATTATTATCCGTCTGAATATTCCGATGGAGATACACCCTATTGTTCAGCTTCAGCAGAAAACAACGGTATCGGCAAACTGATTGATGTCGAACCTGACTTCGATGGAAACCAGTTAATAATAGGAAAGATAAAGTGTCCGACATTTTATCAGGATTCGCCATTTTGCGCGACAAGCGATGTTAATGTCTTGACGCCGAAGTTTAAGATGACGCCATATATTGCCTTATTTATCGCAACTATAATAAATAGAAGTGAGGGATACAAATGGAATTATGGCCGTCAATGTAGAGTCAATGACACAAAACAAATAAGAATAAAATTACCTGTCGATACAAATGGAGCCCCGAATTATAAATGGATGGAAAGGTATATCAAAGAGACGATAATACCCAAAATGCCGTCTCGTGCGAAACTGATCTGGGGGGGCAATTTAATAGCAAGAAAATACTGAATGAATCAATCTGCATTCAATCACAATTCTGGAAATGGTTTAGATATTCGGAAATTTTTGAGATCAAAAAAGGGAAACGCCTGACCAAAGCCGACATGATTCCAGGCGATATTCCGTACATTGGGGCTATTGCTTCAAACAATGGGAGAACGGCCTATATTGCAAACGACAGATGGGTACATCCATCAAATACAATTAGCGTAAGTTATAACGGCTCCATAGCCGAAGCATTCTACCAACCAGATGATTTTTGGGCAACCGATGATGTTAATGTACAGTATCCCAAGTTCGCCATGAATAAATATACAGCATTCTTTCTTGTGACAATTATTAAAAGAGAAAAATACAGGTTTAATTATGGCAGGAAATGGGATAAAGAGTTAATGGAACAGTCAAAAATCAAACTCCCCGTAAATTCGGACGGAAATCCCGACTGGCAGTTCATGGAGGACTATATAAAGAGTTTGCCTTATTCGGCGAATTTGTAGTAAAAAGTAGGGCGCAATGCCCTACTTTCCATATATTTTACATCTTTGCGACATAGAGAATTGCAAGATTAAAGTAGATAATTCCGATAAAATTTGAGGCGTATAATGAAGATTGGTTAGACTTTGTTATGGATTGCGGGAATGGTAAAGACCCGCAAAATGCTGACCTCGTAATAGGAGGCATAGCTGATGACAAGGTTTTTAGAACGATAGACTTGTATTTCTCAAATGAAATAAATAAGTCAGAGGCTTTAAAAAGGTTAGTGTATGAAAAACCTGATATGCAAATATGTATCAAGTCGCAAAGATTGATTGACGAGTGTTTGACTTTTGTAGATGCGATGAAATTATGACGGACGATACAAAACACATCATATTGGATAATAAGTATGCCCGTATTATAAAAGAATTGAGCGGGATGTACAATATAGGCATGGACGAGGCGGCGGATATTTTTTATAATTCGGAATTGTTGCCTTTGATTGAGAATGGCGTGGCGGATTTGCACTGCCGCAGCGACAAGTATCTTGCGTGTGAGATATGGCGTGATTATAAGGAAGCTGCACAAGCATCACTAAAAAAGCGGTTGGTTTTTAAACCAACCGCTTTTTTTAGTGACCCCGACAGGATTCAAACCTGTAACCTTCACATCCGTAGTGTGACGCTCTATTCAGTTGAGCTACGGGGCCGAAAAACATGGGAATGCAAGGTAAAACCTTTTTCCGTTTTTCTTGGCTGCAAAGGTATGGATATTTTGAATAACGTGCAAATATTTTTGATGAAATTCCGATAAAATTCGCGATTGCGGATATATTGGAATTGGCTAACTTTGCATAAGGAAATCAATTGTGGCATTATCCGGCATTTCATGACATGCAAAGCATAACTGATATAAACAAGCTATATTTTAAGGACACGTCGTTTGTGAGCCTTATGCCCAAACGTATTTTCAACGTATTGTTGGTAGCGAATCCATACGATGCTTTCATGTTGGAGGACGACGGCCGCATTGACGAGAAGATTTTCAATGAATACATGGATTTGAGCCTTCGCTATCCGCCACGTTTCACGCAAGTTTCGACCGAGGAGGAAACGTGGGAGAAACTCAATTCCACAAATTTCGATTTGGTTATCTGTATGCCGGGAAGCGACAACAATACAGCTTTCGATATTGCCCGCAACGTCAAGTCGAGCTACCCGGAAATACCAATCGTGGTCCTGACTCCGTTTTCCCACGGCATAACCCGCCGTATGGAGAATGAAGATTTGAGCATGTTCGAGTATGTGTTTTGCTGGCTTGGCAATACGGATCTTATTTTGTCCATAATAAAATTAATCGAGGACAAAATGAACCTTGAACATGATGTAAAGGAAGTAGGGGTTCAGATGATCCTTTTCGTGGAAGATTCGATACGTTTTTATTCTTCCATTTTGCCGCATTTGTATAAATTCGTGTTGCAGCAAAGCATGAATTTTGCCACTGAAGCCTTGAATGCGCACCAACAGACCTTGCGCATGAGGGGGCGTCCGAAGATTGCGCTCGCACGCAATTTCGAAGAAGCGACACGCCTGTATGACAAATATGCCGACAACGTGCTTGGGGTGATAACCGATGCGCGTTACCCCAAAGCCGGAACGCCTGAACCTACCGCAGGTTTGCAATTGATGAAACACATACGCGAATATGATGCGTTCGTGCCGATAATATTCCAATCGTCGGAAACCGAAAACAAATATCTGGCAGAGCCTTACGGTGCCATTTTCGTGGATAAGAACTCCAAAAAGTTGAATATCGACCTTCGCCAGACGATAATGGACAACTTCGGGTTCGGCGATTTTATTTTCATAAACCCGAAAACCGGCGGACATGTATGGCGCGTCCGTAATTTGCAGGATTTGCAGAATGCCATATTCAAGGTTCCCGCCGAATCCCTGTTTTACCATCTCAGCCGCAACCATGTTTCGCGGTGGTTGTATTCACGCGCCATGTTTCCATTGGCAGAATTTTTAAAGCGTCTTACTTGCGACTCCCAAGACGATGTCGATGCACACCGTAAAATCATCTTTGATGCCATTGTCCGTTATCGCAAGTTGAAAAACCAAGGGGTGGTAGCCGTTTTCAGGCGCGACCGTTTCGATCGGTTTTCAAATTTCGCGAGAATCGGGGACGGTTCCCTTGGCGGCAAGGGCAGGGGCTTGGCTTTCATAGACAGCCGTTTGAAACGCTATCCCGAATTGCAGCAATTCGAAAATGCTTCCGTGGTGATACCGAAAACAGTGGTGTTGTGTACGGACATTTTCGATGAATTCATGGATAGCAACGATTTGTACCATATAGCGCTCGGCGATGCCGACGATGCCACCATATTGGAACATTTTTTGGCTGCCGAACTTCCCGCCCGTTTGGAAGGCGACTTTTTGGCCTTTTTCGAAGCCGTCAAGACCCCTATCGCAATCCGTTCATCAAGCCTCTTGGAAGATTCGCATTACCAGCCGTTCGCTGGCATATATTCGACTTACATGATACCCTGCTTGGAAGACAAGCAAAAGATGCTCGGAATGCTCGAAGATGCCATAAAATCCGTATATGCTTCGGTTTATTACCGGGACAGCAAGGACTACATGCAGGCTACCAGCAATGTCATCGACCAGGAGAAAATGGCGGTGGTTTTGCAGGAAGTGGTAGGCCGGCAATACGGAGACAAGTTTTATCCTTCGATTTCCGGTGTCGCGCGTTCGTTGAATTATTACCCGGTGGGAGACGAAAAGGCGGAAGAGGGTGTGGCAAACATTGCTTTGGGGTTGGGCAAGTATATCGTCGACGGCGGTCTCACGTTGAGAATTTGTCCATATCATCCGGACAATGTCATGCAGACCTCCGAGTTGGAAATGGCCCTGCGTGAAACACAGACCCGTTTCTACGCGCTTGATTTGAAAAACAACTGCAACGATTTCGTACTGGACGACGGCTTCAACTTGCTGCATTTGCCGGTAAGCGCGGCGGACGAAGACGGGGCTTTGATGTATCTTGCCTCGACTTTCGATCCATACGACAATGTCATATACGATAGCTTGCAGAAAGGCGGACGCAAGATTATTACATTTGCCAACATATTGCAGCACAATGTGTTTCCATTGTCGCGCATTTTGCAGATAATGCTTGACCGTGGCCAGAAGGAGATGCAGCGTCCTGTTGAAATAGAGTTTGCCGTTAATTTCGATGCTGCTACGAAATCGGGAATATTTTACATGTTGCAGATTCGTCCGATGGTGGATTTGAAGGCTGACTTGTCTGAGAATCTGGACGAAATTCCCGAAGATACCTTGTTGCTGAAAAGCGACAATTCACTCGGTCATGGTATCATAGACGATTTGTATGATGTGGTTTATGTAAGGACGGACGATTACCAGGCCGCCAATAATCCGGCGATAGCACGGCAGATAGAGAAGATAAACCGCAAATTCTTGAACGAAGGGAAAAATTATATCCTAATCGGTCCCGGAAGGTGGGGAAGCAGTGATTATTGGCTCGGAGTACCCGTAAAGTGGCCGCACATTTCCGCCGCAAAGGTAATCGTGGAAGCCGGGCTTACCAATTATCGCATCGATCCCAGCCAAGGCACACATTTCTTTCAGAACCTGACATCGTTCGGGGTGGGCTATTTTACCGTAAACGCCTACATGAACGAAGGCATATACAACCAGCAAATCCTCGACTCCATGCCTGCTGTGGAAGAAACCGGGTTTGTAAGGCACGTCCGTTTCAGTAAGCCCTTGACGGTGAAGATGGACGGCCGCAAACAGAAAGGCGTGGTGATATTGCCGGACGGCCAAACAATAGGGAAACAATAAACATATAAATACGGAAACAAGATGTATTTGGAAAAGAAAATCTCGGAAGACATTTATTACGTAGGTGTAAATGACAGGCAGACAACGCTGTTCGAAGGTTTGTGGGAATTACCGGCGGGTGTCAGTTATAATTCGTATCTTATAAAGGATGACAAGACCTGCCTGATAGATACCGTCGACGCTTTGTTCGCGGAACAATTTACCGGACGTGTCGCGGAAACGCTGTGTGGCCGCAAATTGGACTACCTTGTCGTAAACCACATGGAACCGGACCATTCCGCTTCGATAAAGGCGGTGAGGGCAATGTGGCCTGATGTTACGATAGTCGGGAACGCCAAGACATTCGCTATGCTCAAAGGATATTTCGGTATAACGGACAACCTGCTCGAAGTAAAAGACGGAAGCGTGTTGCCGCTTGGCCGGCACGATTTGTCGTTTTACCTTACACCGATGGTGCATTGGATAGAGACAATGATGACCTACGACAACTCATCCCGAACCTTGTTTTCGGGAGACGCATTCGGCTGTTTCGGAGCTTTGGACGGACATTTCATCGATACATCGTTTGATACGCGCAAGTATATTCCCGAAATGGTGCGTTATTATTCCGCGATAGTGGGCAAATACGGTGTCCCGGTCCAAAAAGCTTTTCAGAAGTTGTCCTCCTTGCAGATTTCTACCGTTTGTTCCACGCACGGGCCCGTATGGCGCGAACGTGTAAGCGATGTCCTGGCATTGTACAATCATTTGAGCCTGTACGACGGCAAGCCCGGATGTGTGATAGTTTACGGTTCGATGCATGGTAATACAGTGCGGTTGGCAGAGACAATTGCCGACAGCCTTGCAGCCGAAGGAGTGCGAAACATCATCCTGCACGATTTGTCCGCATCTTCCAAAGCAAGGATTTTAGCCGATATTTTCAGTTACAAGGGATTGGTACTCGGTTGTCCGACATATTCCAACGAACTTTTTCCTCCTATGGCTGAACTTATCGAGATGTTGCGTTTGAGGGATGTCAAACCGAGGTTCTATGCATGTTTCGGAACATGTTCATGGGCAGGCGCGTCAGCAAAAAAACTTGCAGCTTTCGGGGAGGCTATGGGCTACGAGACTGTTTATCCTCCTGTCGGGCAGATGCACGCCATAAGCGAAGAAAGTTTCAGGCAATGTGTGGAATTGGGCAAGGCGATGGCGTCCAAGTTAGTGGTTAGTGATTAGTTTGATGGTATTTTTACTCTTTATAGCCTTATATGAATTGCTTCGACCGGTTCTTTAAGGAAAATCGAGGCGGAGTCGTTGAATTTCGGGACCTGTTCGGTTGTATAAAACCGGCAGGTTCCGTTTTTTCCTATCGATTCTTCTATTTGTTTGTGCCGTACCAGATAATTTTGCAGGGCTGCCGCCACGACAGGACCTTGGCTTAGTATGCGGATATGTTCCGGCAAGTATTTCCTTATTTTGTTTTCGAGCAGGGGGTAGTGTGTGCAGGCCAATATCACGCAGTCTATTCCGGAATCTTTCGATAACAACTCGTCGCAATATTTCTTTACGAAATAGTCCGCGCCGGGAGAGCCGGCTTCCCCGTTTTCAATCAGCGGGACCCATAAAGGGCAAGCTACCGAACTTAATTGTATGTCAGGAAAGAACTTCGCGATTTCCAGGTCGTATGAACGCGATTGCACCGTACCTACCGTGCCGAAAAGCCCGACATGGCGCGAAACGGTGTAACGGCCGATTATTTCTGTCGTCGGGCGTATCACTCCGAGTACTTTTGCCTGCGGGCCCATGTTTTGCAAATCGTTTTGTTGTATGCTCCTTAACGCTTTGGCGGATGCGGTGTTGCAGGCTAAGATTGTTAGTTTGCATCCCATTGAATACAATTTCTTTACGCCCTGCAAGGTGAAATCGTAAACGACTTCGAATGAGCGTGTGCCGTACGGAGAACGGGCGTTGTCCCCCAAGTAGATATAATCGTACTTGGGCAACAACGCCCGTATGCTGTCAAGTATGGTAAGTCCGCCGTAGCCGGAATCGAATATTCCTATTTTACCCGAGGCGGGATTATCCATAATATTCCTGTTTTTATTTATTCTATGCCGAGTTTCTTTTTAACCAAAGGCATGACATCTATGGCATTTTGCGATGTGTAAGCAAGTATGCCGGCAGTATTGTCGATTATATAGGTAAAGCCGTTTTCATCTCCGACTTGGCTTATGGCCTGGTTCATTTTTTGGATGATGGGAGCCATCAATTCCTGATTTTTGTTTTGCAGGTTCGTATCCGCGCTTCTGCCGAATTCCTCGATGCTTTGTTGGAGCCTCATGAGTTCGGATTCCTTATATTGCCTGATGGCGGCATCCAATGTGTCTTGTTGTGCGACGTATTCTTGATATTTGCGTTGTGCCTCTTCTTGTAATTTTTGCCCTTCCGTGGTGTAGGTTAGCCTGAGGTCCTCTAATTGTTTCATTGCGGCATTGTATTCAGGCATGGCTTGAGCCAATTCGTTACGGTTGATGTAACCGATTTTCAAAGTGCTTTGTGCAAATGCGCCCAAAGGCAGCACCAACATCAAAGCCAAAACAATTTTCTTCATATCAAGTATTTTTGGTTGTTTTCAATTTACTGATGGATAAGCGGTTTATTGTGCATACCCCATTTTTGTCAATACGGCATCCGAAATATCCACGTTGGGATTCACGAACAAGATCATACCGGTGGCCCTGTCCCAAATCGCGGAGTATCCCTTGCTTTCCGACAGGGATTTGAGGGCATTGTACAGTTCGTCGTAAACGGGTTTCATCAGGCTTTCTTTTTTCTTGTAGAGTTCGCCGTCAGCACCGAAATATTTGCGTTTGAGTTCACTCACTTCCGTCTCCTTGGCAACTATGGCCTTTTCCCTTTCGAGTTTCTGCTCGTCGCTAAGGAATACCATTTCCGACTGGTAGTTCTTATACAAGGTTTCCGCTTCTTCGTTAAGCGCGTCGATTTCCTTTTGCCATTTTTTCGAGCTTTGCTCCAATTGCTGCGCTGCGGATTCGTATGCGGGAATATTTTTCATAAGGTATTCCGTATCCACGAATGCGAACTTTTGCGCAATGGCGGCGGTTACCGTCAAAAGGCCGAACGCTATGGTTAAAAAAGTCCTTTTCATTGTCATGACCTCGTTTTTGTTTCTTTTGTATCGTATAGTCCGCGATTGGTTTGAATCGCACTATCACAAAGATATTAAAATTCGCCCAAAGTTTATTTTGGAGTGTGGGAATTAATAATATTTAAATACTTGAATGGTTTTGCACCCTCATACATCAGAATTCTTGTCCTATTATGAAGTGGAATTGGCTTCCGCTGCGTGTGCCGTTCACTTCATCGAAGCCGTATGCCCAGTCTACGCCGAGCAAACCGAACATGGGCATGTAAACCCTGACACCGACACCGGCGGAACGTTTCAAATCCAACGGGTTGAAATTGTCGTAATCGCTCCAGCAATTGCCAGCTTCCGCGAATACCAATGCCCAAATCATTGTCGTTTCCTTCATCAATAGCGGATAACGCAGTTCAAGGGTGAATTTGGTGTATATGTTTCCGGCCTGGTAGCCGTCTATGTACGGAGTAAGCGCACCGTTGCTGTATCCCCTTAATGCCACGGTTTCCGTAGCGTAAGTGCTGCTGTAACCGGTCATGCCGTCGCCACCGACCCAGAATGTTTCAAATGGCGAACGTTTGTTCGGATTATAGTAACCGAGAAACCCGAATTCGGCGCGCCCCATCAATACCAATTTGTTGTCCCGGGTCAGGGGAACGAAAAATTTCGATTTGAATTTGATCTTGTAATATTCGATCCATTCGTATTTTTCCTGTGTCGAGGCATTGGAATAATCTTTTCCGTCAAAAGCCGAATACGGCGGGGTAAGCGCGACGGACAATGATATGTCGGATCCCCTTGTGGTGTAAATCGGCTGGTCGAGGGAGTTGCGTGCCAGTGTCGCCGAGACGTTGAAGTTGTTGGAGCGTCCGGTGTTTAAGGCGAAATAACGCCATTTGCTGAGGTTGTAGTTCTGGTACGATACCTGTCCGTATATCGTAAAGTAGTCGTCCGGCCAGTTGAGCCTTGTTCCTATACCTGCGGCTACTCCGAAAATCTTTATGTACTGGTCGGGGTCGTAGGACGAAGAATACCAAGTGTTGTAGGCATTGTCGTCGTAATAGTAACCGTAGTAATAGGATGAATTGTAGCTGCTGCTGACACCCGACTGTATGCTGTAATAAATCGAAAACGTGAAGTTATTGGGCCGTTTGCCTCCTAACCACGGCTCAACGAACGACAGGCTGTAAGCCTGGTAGTACATACCGTTGGTTTGCGCGCTTAGCGTGAGCGTCTGGCCGTCGCCCTGCGGCAGCGGACGGTAACTTTTGAAGTTGAAAATGTTCCGCAGCGAAAAGTTCGTGAATTTCAAACGCAATGTTCCCACAACGCCGGTTTGTCCCCAACCCGCCGATAATTCCACTTGGTCGTTGCGTTTGGCTTCAAGCACGTATGTAAGGTCGACAGTGCCGTTTTCAGGATCCGGAATAGTGCGGATATCCATCTTTCCGGGATCGGCCGAAAAATGACCGGTTGCTGCCAGCTCGCGCATGGAGCGCATTATGTCCGATTTCGAGAACAAGTCGCCGGGTTTTGTCCTTAACTCGCGCCTTACCACGTGTTCGTACAGATATTCGGAGCCTTCGATGTTCACCCTGTTGATGGTAGCCTGGCGTCCTTCGCTGATTCTTACCTCCATGTCGATAGAGTCTCCCACGATGTTGGTCTCCACCGCGTCCATGTTGAAAAAGAGGTAGCCGTTGTCAAGGTAAAGATTGCTTACGCAGTCGTCATCCATGTACAGGCGTTCATCCAATTTGGTAAGATTGTATACGTCTCCTTTTTTCACATCGAGCATGTGTTGGAGGTATTCAGAGTTGTAGACCGTGTTTCCCAAGAAATTTATATTCCTGAAAAAATATTGCTTGCCCTCGTTTACTTCCACTAACACGTTCACGTATTTGTCAGGTTTCAGGGAATCGGCAAAAACACTGTCCCGTACTATGTAGGCATCCCTATATCCCAATTCGTTATACTTGTCGATAAGCAGTTGCTTGTCGTTCTTGTATTCGTCGGGAAGGAATTTCTTGTTTCTGAAAATATTCAGGAAATTGTGGCGGTCATTCGTTTTTTTCATGGCACGGTCCACCTGTCTTGTCGTCAGGGCCTTGTTCCCTTCTACGATAAGATGGTTGACTTTTATCCTTTTGCCTTGGTCGACATTTATGTCAACTATGTTGCCGCCTGTAGACGTGCCGTCCTCGCGTGGCACTATATTTACTTTGGCGTAGTAGAAGCCTTTGTCCCTGTAATATCTCAATATGTATTTTTCAGCCTTGTCTATGACGTAGGGCGTAAGCTGCGTCCCTTTCTGCATACTTATGCCTTTTTCCAAGTCCTCCTTGTCGCGTTTCTTTACGCCGTTGAAATTTATTTGCGAAATTCGAGGTCTTTGGTCGAGGTGCAGGTTAAGCCAGACTTTGTTACCGCGCATGGATACGACTTCGACTTTCACGTTCGAAAAAAGCCCCTGCTTCCAGAAACGGCGTATCACGTTGCTTATGTCGTCGGAGGGAATAGCTATTTGCGCTCCCTTTTTCAGGCCGGAATATCCGATAAGTACGAAGTCCTCGTATGTGTGTTCCCCCGAAACTGTAATTTCTTCGATTGTGTAGGTACGCGGATCGGAGTATGCGAAATCAGGCAATTCGTCGCCAGACAAGACTGGTTCGCCGCTTCCGTTGCTTTCAAGAAAAGAGTTGTCGTCGTCTTCCACCTCCTGGGACGACGAGTTCGCATAACTGTCCAATTCGCTTCCTGAAACGGCTTGCTGGCTTTTGTGCCTGTTTGCTGCCGGTGCAGGTCCGGTAAATTGCAAGCCCTGCGCCGTCATCAACAACGGAACGGCAAGAAGTATGGCCAGGGATATGAATCTTGACTTCATTTTGTTACTTGTTCGGTAGTTTTGCCGAACCTGCGTTCGCGTTTTTGGTAATCGACTATTGCTTTATAAAATTCATCTTTTCCGAAATCCGGCCACAGCACGTCCGTGAAATATAATTCGCTGTAAGCGATTTGCCACAGCAGGAAGTTGCTTATCCTGTATTCCCCGCTCGTTCTTATCAATAGTTCCGGATCGGGCATGTCCGCAGTGCACATAAGCGAACTTACCAAATCCTCCGAGACATTTTCAGGGGAGATTTTTTCTTGAATGGAAAGCTCGGCGATTTTTTTCGCCATTGCAGTTATTTCCCAGCGGGAAGAGTAACTCAATGCGATATTCAGGGTCATGCGCTTGTTGCCTGCGGTTTTGTCGATGCAGCTTTGCATTTTTTCCCTTACTTCCACGGGAAGCCTGTTTGCGTCTCCTATTGTCGTCAAGCGTATGTCTTTTTTTATCAGCGTAGGAAGTTCTTGCTCCATCGTACTGACTAATAATGACATCAAGGCTTTTACTTCGTCTTCCGGGCGGTTCCAGTTCTCGGTAGAAAATGCGTATAGTGTAAGATATTCTATACCGAGTTCCGCAGCGGCCTCCGTGATTGTGCGGACGGATTGTACACCGCATATATGCCCGTAAGCCCGGGGTTTCCCATTGTTTTTTGCCCAACGTCCGTTGCCGTCCATTATGATTGCGATATGCCGGGGCAACTTGTCCGTATTTATGAGTTTCTTGAAATCTTCCATTCCTGTAAAGCCGTTTCCTACCGGCAGAATTTGTTCGTTTCAAACAAATTGATGCTTAGATACAAATTCGCGACCGAATACCAGTCAGTGTCGAAAAATCCGGTCGACGAAACCTTGTACGGATTGTCCAATATTTCATTGGTGGCATCCGTTACGTCCAACCTGTCCGTAAACAATTTCGTTATCGTCCATTCCAATCCGAGGGTGAAACGCTTGTTTATCTTCCATTTGCCACCGATGCCTAAGGGTATGTTCACGTTGTAAACATTGTCTCCGCCATACAGGTTGTTGTAAGCTGTAAGACCTACGCCAACCATAATATAAGGAGTGGCTACATACCGGGCTTTGTAATATTTCGATTCGCCTATATCGAAGAAATTGAACTCGACTGCCACGTTGGAATCGACCAAGCCTCTTTCAAAACTCGCATAGTCCTGACCGTTTGGCAGGATATAGTTGAAATCGCGCGTGTCTCCCGCAATCCTTGCGTAGCGGACTGTCAGTTTCAATGCCCATCGGGTGTCTATGTTGTATCTGTACAAACCGCCCACTGAATAATCCGCACGGTTGAACAATGCGGATTTGTTCGCGTCTCCCAAATAAAATGCTGCGCCTCCGGAAACGCCGATTTCGTGATTGTATTCGGCTAATGCGCGGCAATTGAATGCAAGCATCAATACTAAGCAAAATAGTGCCTTATGCTTTGAAAAATCCATTTTCGGTTTTTAAAGTTTTGAGGTAGAGATGCTGCAATGGCAAATTTCTTTTATGATATGGCACGCAAATTTACTCAAAATCGTTGAACGAATTATCCTTATTAATATAATAAGTCTAAATTTTTCCATTTGGTACCGCCCTTGTTATAAAAGAAAGCGGCTGCATTTTGTTGCAGCCGCTTTCTTTTATGATTCCGAAACGGGATTAATATTCCCAAAGGTCTTGCTCGAAATTTATTATTTCGTTCTTGATCCGCTCTTGTTCCCTGTGCGCTTCTTCGGCATTCGAGTTATATTGTATCAAGTTTCGGTTTCTTGTATTCGATTCCTTGTATATATAACTTCCGAAGCGGCGTTTGATGAACAAATCGTCCATTGTTTCCCTCGCACCGTTGTTGCGGTCGGAGGTAAGGGCTTCTTGTTGGGCAAGGTACGGTCTCAACTGGTCGAACGGCACCCAAAATTGAGGGTATCCTACCAGCTGTCCGCCCATGTCGTAATTTTCGCGGTATATTTTGGGACAGATGGCCAAAATCCTTACTGAAAATGTGGAATTGTTTTTGTCAAAATACCATACCTCTTTGAGGTAGTATTTCAGTACTTCCACGTTAGGAATATTGGATTCATCAATGTACGTACTTAACGTGTCCCCCGTTATCGAATCGACTTCGGCTTCAACCATGATTTCGTTTTTGGCCAAAAAGTCCTCGAATTTCACCAATCGGTCTTCGGTGAAGATTTCGCGATCAGCTTCAAATTCGTAAGCCTGGATCTTGCCTTCTTCGAACAAGCGGAAGATTGTAGTGAACAAGCTCTGCCTGTTGTCGCTGGCCATGGTCGGGAAATATAACGGGTAATTGATTTTTTCGTGCATGTCTATCACCCTGTAAATCACCTTCGACCAGATAATATCGTCGGCTCGCGGATTGTTGTATTCAATGGGTTTGCGGTCTTTCAACGGAATGCTGGTAGGCAGGTTCGAAGCGATTTCGCCGTTCTCGCCGAAGAATGACTGTCCCCCGGTTTCCGTTTCTTGTGCGATGGCCGCTGTTGCCATCAAAATACCGATTATCAACGAAAATATTCTGTTCAGCCTTTTCATGAAACAATGGTTTTATCGTACTATAACTTCTATCGTCGGCAGGATCCTTTCTACGCCGTCCGGACCTTTTGCCCTGATCTTCGATATGTAGAAGCGTTGTCCCTTGCGGGTCTTGCGCATAAAGTCTTTTTGTTTGTCTGTCCAGTTGTTGCTGTTCGAGATTTCTACTTTACCATTACCCATGGAATCGAAGAACGTCATTTCAAACCCGGAAACGGTGTAGCGGACGTCCAAGTCGGCATCGTCCAATTCCGCACGTATGCCGGCTGAACCGATGAGTTGCGATTTGGGTATGGGCGTACTGCCTTTGTATTTGCCTTTTGTCCCGCCTTGCTGGGTGTATTCGATATAGCCTACGGGAGGCGGCAATGCTTTCACGCGGAACGGTTTGGCGGGGAATTTCTGCACTTTGCCGTCTTCCATCTTGACAGAAACGTTGATGTTGCAGTTCTGTCCTACTTTAGTAGGAGTCACGTCCCAACCTTTGGCGGTTTTTGCCAGTTTGCCGTTTGTTATGCTTACGCTTATGTTTTGCGTGGGAACGCCAGGAACCGACACGCTGATCGGATTCTTGATACCGGCGTAAAGCACGTTCATCATGTCGGCGGATACTATTGCCGTCGGTTCTCCGACAATGTACGAACTTTCAAAAGAGTAGGGCTGTATGCTTCCGTCTGCTCGGGGCAACTCGATTACGCCCTTTACGTCGTAAGTGCCGACCCTCGATGCGGGAACAATGTATTCCTCTCCTTCCAATACTTCCCCGTTAACGGTGATTTTGGGGCGTTTGGTCGAGTCTACCGCAGCCAATATGATACGGGCCTTGTATTCCCCGCCCCTTGTAACGTAAGAAGCATCCGGAATGACTTCCGCCGTAATCTTGTTGACACGGAAGTCGCTCGCGTCAACCTGGTTCTTCAAATAGTTCACTACGTCGGATTCGGTGTTGCGCAAGTCAGCCTGGATTTTCGTGAGCAACGTGATTGTTGCAGAAACAGGCATCGTCTCGAAACGGGCAGCTTCCCATGTTATGCGGTCGCCGTTTTGGGACTGGGTGTCTTCCGTATTGAAATTGTTGCGTATCGTATTGACCCTTACCGAATCGTGGCTCACATATTGGATCATGGCATCGGCGTAGTCGTTAAGTGCGCGTTTCAATTGGTTTGCACGGTTGTTTTGGGCACCGCCGGCCGTTATCGCCAACGCTACCTGTCCGCTTGCATCGAGATTGTCCCTTGCACCGATTTCGTATTCAGTGCCATTGGCCACGCATTCCTTGTATTTTTTGCCTCCCTCTTCTCCATCGGCTTGGGTTATGATGTCGACTTTCAAGTCTTCAACCATCATGTCGAGGCTGTCGGTCATTGTGCGTACTTTGTTGGCTTTGTCCAACCATTCCGCAACCTTTTCAGGATTCTGCGCCTTCAAGTCCTCGAATTGGCCATAGAGAGCTTCGTTTTTTACCTTGGTGCTGTTCAAACTCTGGTTCAGGCTCTGTTGCACCAAAGTAAAGCCATTCAGCACGTCGGTGGATACGTTCAACGCCAACATGGCCGTAAGCACCAAGTACATCATGGATATCATTTTCTGCCTCGGGGTTTCCGGGCAATTTGTTGCACTCATAAGCTGTTGTCTCTTCTGTTGTTTTAATCCTTTGTCCTACGATAAATTCATCAGGCTTATGCCCTGCCGAAAGCGTTGAGCATGTTGCCGTAAACGGTATTGAGGCTGCTTACTTTCTCGCTGAGCTTGGAAGCCTCGTCTTTCAACTTCAAGGTTTCGGTAGCGGCCGATTTCAATGCCGTCTGCATGTCCGTGAAGTTGCTGTTTACGTCTTCGAGCATTTCTGCCTGCTTCTTTATGCTTTGGACTTGCATTTCGTAACCTGCGTTTATCGCGCTCAGGTTCTTGGTCATGCCTTGCATTTCGGTCATGTAGCCTTTGGCATCCGTGGCTACCGAACTCATGCTTTCGGCAACAGTCTTGTAAGAGGCGAACAGTTGGTCGGACGATGCTTTCAAATTGGTTTGTGTTGCCGCGAAGCTGCTGATCGCTTCGGTTGCGGCGGTCATTGTCTTCGCGTAGTTCGACGAAGCGGAAACTGCAGCGGTAACGTCCGCAATTTGCGAAGCGGTTTCACTCAGCCTTTTGATGCCTTCGTTGAGCTTTTGTACATCGCTTTGGGCAAGTTTGCCTGCTGCGGCGATGTCGTCGATGCTGTTGCCGGCTTTCGATGCAGGAGCGTTGGAAACGGCCATGCCGGGCATGGGTCCTGTCGCTCCGCCTTCTTCATTATTGAGTTGCGGGAAAAGGATGTCCCATTTGTATTCGCGGTGCGCTGGTTCGAATGCCGAAATCGCGAAAAGGATGGCTTCCGTTCCCATACCGATCATAAGCATCGGGCCTGCACCGGGGAAGTGCATGATTTTGAACAATGCACCGATAATTACGACTGATGCACCGAGACCGTATGCCATACCGGTGATTTTTTTACCCGTGGGGGTAGTGAAAAAATTTCCTTGTGCCATAGAATTTAAATTTAAGGTTTGGTTTTTGATTGATATTGATATTGTGTTTTTAATATTGCTGGTAATTAGCACCGATGACACTGCGGACGCAACGGAAACCTATGTACGACCTCGATTCGGTCTGGTATTCATATGTCCTCGTAGCGCATTGCAGATAATACCCTATGTCTTTCCATGAACCTCCGCGAATCACCTTGCGCTTCATTATTTCCGGGTCGCTGGATTTCGCGTTGTAATTATAGCTTGGATTCATATCGTTGACGAAGCTGTAATTCGATTCGTGGAAAGCAGACGATGTCCATTCGGCGACATTGCCCGCCATGTCGTACAAACCATAGTCGTTGGGAGGGAACGATGCCACTTTTGAAGTCGCCAACCAGTCGTCGGCCGCATAGTTGCCGTGCATGGGTTTGAAATTGGCCATGTAGCAACCTTTTGCAGAACGGATATATTGTCCTCCCCATGGATACATTGACAACTCGCGTCCTCCACGTGCGGCATATTCCCATTCGGATTCTGTCGGAAGCCTGAAATCCTGCACGATCATCTGCTTGTTGCGGATTTGTGCCTCGTTGTAGAAGCGTGTACGCCAATGGCAGAAGGCCGAAGCCTGCTCCCATGTTACACCGACTACCGGATAATCCCCGTAACCGGCATGTGTGAAGTACATTTTCATGTACGGTTCGTTGTAGGCGTATGTGAAATCCCTGATCCAGCACAGCGTGTCGGGATAGATGTTCACTATGCGCGTGGATATGAAATCGCGGCGGCTGCGCAATTCAACGAACATGGTGCGGTTGATTATATGCCCGTTTTCGTCTATGTAAGACGTGTCTTTGGTAACAAACACGTCCGCACTGTCCTTGCCTTGCTCCAACTGGGACAAGTCCACGTTGTAACGTCCTTTGTTGGTGTCGAATTTGTTGCGTTTGAGGGCTGCCTGGTTATAGTCTATCCAACGGTATTGGTAATTCAGGATCTGTCCGTTGGTTTCCTTTCCATAACCCATGGTTTCGTCTTCGGAATAGTACATCGAGTCTATTGCCAATGCTTGTTCCTCGCTGGGTTTTTCCCATGGAATTTCAACGTCCCAGTTAAGTTTGGGCTTGCGTTCGACTCCCGTGTCGAATTCGGCTTCCTGCGATGTAGGGCGGTTGCCTGTTTTATAAATCACTTCCCCGCTTTTGCGGTCTTTGGCCGCGAACTCCGACTCCTCGCCTTCGGCGTAAACCAATTTCTCGCGGGCTATTGAATCGCGTACCCAATAAACGAACTGTTTGTATTCGCTGTTCGTTATCTCGGTCTCATCCATCCAAAAGGCATCTACCGAGACTACTTTGGCTTGATTTCCCGTCGACCAATTGGCATCCTGGTCGTTCGCTCCCATGGTAAAAGAGCCGGCTTTCACGAAAACCATGCCGTATGGATTGGGTTCCTCCCACGTACGGCTTTGAACTCCGACCAATTCTCCACTGCCGGAATTACTGCACGCGGCAAGTAGCGCAACAGCAGGAATCAACAAAAGATTTTTTTTCATATAAAGATTTTGTGGTTATAAGTATCGTATGCTTTTATATTTGTTCTTTTTTGAAAAATCGACGCTGAAACTGTATGACAGCAATACTTCGTGCGACCCGGCCGAACTTGCCAACTTGGATGTCGGCAAATCGAAACTGTATCCTATTACCAAGCCGTTAAGCACTTTGATGCCCGCCATGAAAACCACGGCCCCGTCAATCCTGTAACCAATGCCGCCCCAATAACTTTCCTTGTATTCCAAATTAGCATTTACCGCCCCGGACCAACTTATGAAATCCGTGTTTACTATCGCGTATGTTTTCAGTTTGTACAGCGGGTTGTTGAAACTGAAATTGTATCCGCCCATGAATCTCATGTTCATGGTTTTTTCAAAGTACATTTCATCGCTAAGCCGGTATTCCGGCGAAAGGATGTTGTACAATGACGCTCCCGCGAACCATTTGTCGCTGAAATACTGCACACCGACTGCCAAATCCACCTTGAAGTCGTTCGCTTCGCTGTCTATCGCCGGGTCTCCCGACTCGTGGTAATCGCTTTCGACATTGTGGATTTTGTCGTGGTCGATTCCGACTGTGGAGAAATCCACGTTGAATCCGGCACTCAATGTCCCTTTTCCCAACGGTATGCGGTATGCGTATGTTACCGCGACGTCCTGAAAAGCGAAAATGCCTGCCGAATTGTCATAAAAACGGACTCCTGCGCCGTGTTTCGTCTTGCCTATGTTGAAACCGATGTCCGCACTGACATCGAATGTCAGGGGAGCGTTCGGAAATCCTGCATATTGCGAACGGAACGTGCCGAAGATGTTTATAAGCCCGTTGTTCCCTGCCGCAGCCGGGTTTACCGAACCAAGGTTCAGCATGTATTGGCTGAACTCGATTCTTTGCTGGGCTCCGGCTTGAGGATGAAACAAGACAAATATCGCCGTGCATAGCAGCAATCGCAAGATTTTCGCAATCCTTTTTTTGCCGTCCAAGCGTGCGGGTAAACCGCACAATCCACCCTGTATCGCTGCAATATTTCGCAAAGATAACTTTTTTAAGTTATAGATTTCTATTTTTTAACCTTTAATATTCGTCTTCGTTGAAAAAAAAGTCTTCTTTGCTCGGATAATCGGGCCAAATATCTTCAATAGTTTCGTAAACTTCTCCTTCGTCTTCGATTTCTTTCAGGTTTTCGATTACTTCTTCGGGAGCTCCTGAGCGGTATGCAAAGTCTATCAATTCGTCTTTGGTCGCGGGCCAAGGCGCGTCCTCCAATTTGGACGCCAATTCTAATGTCCAATACATTTTTTAAAACATTAATCGGTTTAACTTGCGGACTGTCATGGTTTGGCGGCAGTCCGTGCGCAAATATATAATATTTATGTCAAAATTGTTGTTGCCAAATACTCTTTATTCGGATAATCTCCTGCCGAGAATGAAAAAATAATCGGAAAGCCTGTTGATGTATATGGCGGCTGTTTTTTGGTCGTCGCACAATTCCAGATCGTAAATCCGTCGTTCCGCCCGGCGGCATACGGTTCTGCATACGTTGGCCAATGCGTTCAATTTGTTGGCGCCGGGAACTAAAAATTCGGTAACGGGCGGAAGTTCGCCGCTGTATTTGTCGATTATTTTTTCTAACAACGTGATTTCTTCCGTATTTATTGCGAAGTTGTGCGAATTTTTATTGTCTGAAATAGCGAACAGGCAATTCAGGCCTATCAGGGTACCTTGAATATGGTCCAAAGTGCCGATCACTTCTTTCGGGCATCCGTTCTCGGTTTTAAGCAGCCCGATGAAACTGCTCAGCTCGTCCAATGTCCCGTAAATTTCCACACGGACATCGTTCTTCATCGTGCGACCCCCGCCTATCAATCCCGTATAGCCCTTGTCTCCTGTTTTCGTGTATATTTTCATGTTCTTTATGTTATAGTAACTAATCACTAACCACTAACCACTAACCACTAACCACTAACCACTAACCACTAACCACTAACCACTAATCACTAACCACTAATCACTTGATACGGTAGCTTCCTTTTTGTACTTCGTTGTCAATTATTATGATTCCCATAGTGTAAATGTCAATGGAGGCATTTACATTGGGATTGTTTTTGATTTTTACCCATGCTTCATGCATCCCGCGGGAGTAATATATGTCGTCGATTACTATGATGCTTTTCGCGGCTGCTTTTTTCAGGCAGGCCTCGAAGTAGGACATGGTCGCCTGTTTTGTGTGGTTGGCATCGATGAATACCAAATCCAGCGATTCGAACATGTCCAAGGCGCGGTCCAAGGTTTCATCGATATTACCCACTATTATTCCAGCATTGTGAATTCCGAGAATCTCCAAATTCTTTTTTGCCACATGCGCCGTTTGCGGGCAGCCTTCCATGCTTACGACTTTTGCGCGTGAGTCGCTTTTGGCAAGGTAGGCGGTTGTGAGGCCGAGGCACGTTCCCAATTCGAGAATGTTTTTTGCATGCTGCCATATTGCTATCCGGAACAATAACTGTGCATCGTCCGCTTTTTTGCAACTCGTGGACGCAATATCGCAAATGCGTCTTTTTCGTGAAGCCTTGCTGCCGTAATCCGATACTTGAATCTCGTTTTTGTCCGACAGCAGGTTTCTCCTGAGTTTCTCGATTTCCGAGTATGCGTAGTATGGAAGACGTTCGTCCAAAACGTGTGTTACGAAATTGAACACGTAAGGGGAATGTATGCCGAATCCGCCGTGCGGCAGTGCTTCCAGCTTGTGGCGCAGATATGTTTTTATGCGGAATAAATAGTCTTTTTCCATTGTGCCGAACTTAATTGCCGGATATTTCTCCCAATGTCATGCGGTAGTCGTCATCCTTGCCGCAAACCCCGTCCATGCCGAAGCCTATTTTGAGCAAGTCATGGTCTTCTTTGTCCTTGTCTTCGTCAATTAAGCGGGTCAATGTTTTTTGAGCCTCTTTGCAAATTGTCGCAAGTTCCTCCGGCTGCATTCCATTTGAGCGATGGCTTGTCGATGCTTGTCCAATTGTTTCCCGCCATGCTGCGGCGCGGCGGTTAGTATGCCAATTATCAAGAGATGCCTTCAAAATTTTTAATGGGTCTTGGTAAAACATCGGCTGTCCGCATATTTCGTTTAAAATACGTTGTACCTCGTCTACCGTGGTATACAATCCCGCCATATCTATCCATGTATGGCAGGAATTTTCCGTTTCGGGCATTTCGTCTGTTTCGTCATCCGGCAGACTTTTCAAGTTCTCAACGGCGTGTCCAAGAATTGCCAAAACGGCCATGTCATATAGGTTAATGGCGTTGTCCAAGTCCTTTTTGTATATGTATAGATGCTTGTATGGTTTGCAATCAGCATCGTTTTCTATCAACAAGATGTTAGAATCCTTGTCAAAACTGTTGTTGCGTAAGTTGTCCAAAAATTCTATCGCATGTTGTAACCTTTGCAAAATGTACGGATTGTTTATGTCGAAATCGGTCAAGTCGCGTTTCAAGCTACGATTGTCGCGTTGCTGCCACTTGTTTATGTCGCGCCATGTGCCGTAGCTTGTCAGGTTTATGGCGGGTTTGATGAAACTGCAACCGTTTTTTTCCACTATGTACGAAAAGGGCAGGCAGGTGGTGTCGAAATGAGTGCAGTGTTTGCCGAGTACCACAGTGAATGCCCCGGTTCGTGCTGGCCACATCAGATACGAGCCGCTGGCTGTTTTGCTTCCGCGTTCCAAAATGCCGCTGTGCCGCGGTCCGGACTTGTATAGGTGGTTGCTTTGGTTGGTGCCGCTGCCGGCATTGTAAAACGAAAATGTTCCACCGATAAGCAAGGTGGATTTATGGTGCGAAACGGTGAACGGTCCTGCAAAAACCGAGCAGGCCTCGCCGTGGAAAAGTTGCGAATTGCTGAAAACAAGGCAGTTTTCGGCTGAAAACTGCTTACCTATTTCCACAGCCTCGCCGATGAAGCAATTTTCGATCATTGCCCCACCGCTGACTTTCGAGCCTCCTAAAATTATGAAATTTCCGGCTTGCACGCCGCGTCCTATCGTTGCAGGCGCCGCATCGACATGTAGCTTTCCATATTCATCGTCAAATCCTACTGTGCCGTTTTTCAGTAAGACTGCTCCCTCGATTACGCAGCTGTCGTTTATTATGACATCCGAAATTTCACCGCAATCAGTAATAGAGACGTTCGACCCAATCCTGCCCCCTTTCGAGCGGATAAATTCACAATAAGTGTCGATTGATTCTTTTATACGTGCGAAAACATTGCCGTAATGCCGGTAGAAGCACATAATGTAGGCAATTTGTGCCGTCAGCCCGTTGAACATAGGCACTTCGCGTCCGCCGGCTTCGTTATGCACCTTTACCATGCAGCCGTTGCCGAACGTGGATTCCCCGCTTGTATGTATCGCGGCGCAATTTTCTATTTTGCAACTTTTCCCGATATGGTAATTGGCTATTTCCCGTCCTATGTTGCGTATTAGCGTGTCTTCGCCTATGCTACAATTGCGGATTATGGCATTGTATATGCCGCCTTTGCCGGAACAGTTGTAAAGTTCGTTTTCCCCGGCAAATGATACATCCCGCACATGCGAAACATCGAAATCTTCGCTTACGTCCACTTTGTTCCAGTCTTCGGCTCGGCAGCCGGCGGCTTCCATTATTCGTATTTCCTCAGTTGTCGGCTTTCTCATTGTCGTTTTGTTGCTCGTTGCAGATGTCGGCGTAGTCCTCGTATAGGAAATCGTTGTATGGAAAGCGCGAAACATGGATTTCCCTGACGCTTTCATACAATTTCTTTTTCAAATCTTCGATATTGATGCGTTTCGCGGCGGAAATGAATATGCACTCGTTTTTTAGTTTGCCCATCCATGTCGCTTGTAATTCTTCAAGCGTAATGTTTTCCTTGGTCGCGGGGCTGAGGTCGTCTTCGTCTTTTTCCTTGTATGTGTAGGCATCGATTTTATTGAATACCAAAATGGTCTTTTTGCCATCGCAACCTATTTCGTGCAGGGTCTTGTCCACCACTTCTATCTGTTCCTCGAAATTGGGATGGGAAATATCGGTAACGTGTAGCAAAATATCCGCTTCCCGTACTTCGTCAAGTGTGGATTTGAACGATTCCACAAGGTCGTGCGGAAGTTTGCGTATAAAGCCGACGGTGTCCGAGAGCAGGAAGGGCAGGTTGCCGATGATTACTTTGCGTACCGTGGTGTCCAATGTGGCGAACAGCTTGTTTTCCATCAGGACATCCGACTTGCTGAGCAGGTTCATAAGTGTGGACTTACCCACATTTGTGTATCCTACCAATGCGACCCTCACTAATTTGCCCCGGTTTTTCCTTTGTATGCTTTTGGTCTTGTCGATGCTTTTGAGTTCTTCTTTCAAAAGGGCGATTTTACCGAGTATTATTTTACGGTCGGTTTCTATCTGGGTTTCACCGGGGCCCCTCATGCCTATACCGCCCCTTTGCCTGTCAAGGTGTGTCCACATACGGGTCAGGCGCGGCAGCAGGTATTTGTATTGCGCCAGTTCGACTTGCGTTTTCGCGTGGGCGGTTTGTGCCCTTTGGGCAAAAATGTCAAGGATGAGGTTTGTCCGGTCCAATACTTTTACTTTCAGCTCGTTTTCCAAGTTACGTAATTGCGCCGGGCCCAATTCGTCATCGAAGATGGCCATGCCGATGCCGGCTTCTTCAATGTAAGCCTTGATTTCTTCAAGTTTGCCGGATCCTACGAATGTTTTCGGGTTTGGATATTCCAAACGTTGCAGGAACTTTTTGCTTGTTTCCGCCCCTGCCGTGTAGGCAAGGAATTCCAACTCGTCCAAATATTCTTTTGCCCGTTCTTCCGGTTGCTCCGGGGTTATCAGTCCTACGAGTACGGCTTTTTCAGTTTGTATGTCCTTAGTGTTGTACATCAGGTTGAAAAAAAGCCTTCACTTTGTGATGAAGGCTTTTTTATAATAATATGGTTATTTGTATGTTCCTGTATTATGGAAACGCCGGATTAGAGTTTGAACCTGATTGGAAGCGTGTATTTTACGCGAACCGATTTACCGCCCTGTTTGCCCGGTGTCCATGAAGGCATGGATTGGATTACCCTGACAGCCTCGGCATCAAGACTTGCCTCAACACCGCGGACAACCTGCACATCCACGATTTTGCCGTCGGCATTGACCACGAATTGGCATATAACGCGGCCTTGGATGCCGTTCTCCTGTGCTATAAGGGGATAGCGGATATTGCGGGCAAGGTAACGCCTCATTGCCTCTTCACCGCCAGGGAATTCGGGCATTTTCTCGACAACCACGAATATTTGCTGCTCTTCCTCTTCCTCGACTGGTGCAGCCACGGGAGCTTGTACGACTACGCGCTGGCTGGCATCGTCTTCAGCCGAGAAATCCACGGTTTCCACCTCTTCGGTATTGTCTTTGATTTCAATAACGTCGCTGAGTACTGTTTCGGGGGCAGGGGGTTCGGGAGCGGGAGGGGGAGGAGTTTCTTCGCGGAATGTCACTTCAATCATTTCCTCGTCTTCCACTACTGCGCTTTGAATGGCCTCTTCGTAGACTACCACATCCCTTTGCGACCATTCGAACGCAATGAACATGATGCCGAGAGCCACCACCAAACCGATCAGGATGGAGGTACTTTTCTTGTTCTCCAAGTCAGCTTTGGGTGATTTCTTTATTTCCATAGTATTGTTTAAAAGTTTTCTTTTTGTTAGCTGCAAATTTATACCTTTTTTTCAAAATATCTACATCATCAGGCTTTTTTTTATGCTTCAATTTGTTTTTTGCCTCAAACTCAAAAAGCTATTATCTTTGTGTTTGACTTATGCGGAAGAAACTGTTTCTTTTAGTGGCGATGCTTATGTCATGGGCGGTTTGCGCCCGGGCCCAACAAATGGGCGCGGCGGTAAACACT
Organism: Candidatus Enterocola intestinipullorum; assembly: GCA_017694565.1. Lineage (GTDB taxonomy): Bacteria > Bacteroidota > Bacteroidia > Bacteroidales > Paludibacteraceae > Enterocola > Enterocola intestinipullorum. The sequence continues at coordinate 29,371 of JADIMR010000094.1, forward strand.
TTCATGGATTTCCCGGCTTCGGCGCATTTGGCGGCCCTTGGCGGCAATAACGTGTCCGCACTGTCGACGGATGCCATGTCCGCCGTGGGTAATCCCGCGTTGTTGTCCACGGATTTCGACAAGCTGCTTCATCTGAACTATTCCATATATATGGTATCTTCCGGTTACGGTTCGGCGGCATACAACTTTTCCATTTCCGGCAATGATGCCTTTTCCGTCGGTTTTTTGTTCGCTGAATACGGTACGATGCACGGATATGACGAAAACGGGATTCATACCGGGGATTTCTCCGCGCAGGATTTCGCCCTCTACGCCACATATTCAAGACGCTTGAACAAATATTTCAGAATAGGAGCCACTGTAAAGCCGGTGCTTTCCACATACGAGACATACACAAGTTTCTCGCTCGGTGCCGATTTGGGTGTGCAATATATGGATACGGTGAAGCTCTGGTCGGTGGGGCTTGCCGTGCGCAATATCGGCGGGCGTGTCGCAAAGCCGTACGGAGCCGCGATGGGGCCGGACATGTTGCCTGTAAACGTAACGTTCGGATTTACCAAAAGGTTTTCAAAGGCCCCGTTTGCCATAAGCGTTACGATGCAGAATCTCCAAAAATGGGATTATGATTTCGCCACGAATGATTATAAGGAAGATGCCGGAGCTGTCAATGCTGGCTTGATGATTGCCCGCAAATTCATCATAGGTTTGGACATAACGCCGAAAAGCGACAAATTCTGGATTTCGTTGTCGTATAATTTCGACAGGGGCTTGAGCCTTGCCAATCCTTACGTGTTGTCGTTGGCCGGATTGTCGGGAGGTTTCGGGTTCAAGTTATACATGTTCAGCATCGGCGCGGCGGTGGCTTGTTACAGCACGTCTGCCGTTACTGCGCATTTTTCGTTGGCAATGGACATAAACGGATTCAACAAAAAGAAGTTATGAGCAGGTCGATAACCATAGCCGTCGACGGATATTCCTCTTGCGGCAAAAGCACGATGGCGAAGTTCCTCGCAAAGGAATTGGATTATACTTACGTGGATACGGGGGCGATGTACAGGGCCGTGGCATTGTATGCGTTGCGTAACGGTTATGCAAAAGGCAACGAGGTGGACAGTGCCGGATTGGAAAACGCTTTGGACAAAATAGACGTGGCTTTCGGCGGCGACGGCCATGTACTCTTGAACGGGGAGGATGTGGAAAGCGAAATCAGGAGTATGCGGGTGTCGGAGTGCGTTTATAAGGTGAGTTCCATCGCGGCGGTGCGTGCCAAATTGGTGGAAATGCAGCGTAAGATAGGAAAAAACGGCGGGGTCGTCATGGATGGCAGGGACATAGGCACGGTCGTGTTCCCGGATGCCGAGTTGAAGATTTTCGTTACGGCTTCCGCTGAAACGAGGGCGCAAAGACGTTTTCTCGAGCTTCGTGCGAAAGGTGATGCCACATCATACGAGGAAGTGCTTGATAATATAAGGAAGAGGGACTACGCCGATGAAAACCGGGCTGTCAGTCCTCTTAGGAAAGCCCCGGATGCCGTGGTTTTGGACAACGGCAACCTTACAATCGACGGGCAAAACAAGGAATTATTGCGGTTGTGCCGCGAAAAAGGCGTTGAGGTAAATGGACTTCGAGGTTGAAATAGACGAAAACTCGGGCTTCTGCTTCGGCGTGGTCAATGCCATCGCGAAGGCCGAAAAGGAGCTTGAAGCAGGCAAGGAACTATATTGCCTTGGCGATATAGTACACAACGGGGCGGAGTTGAAGAGGTTGCAGGACAAGGGATTGAAAATAATAAACCACGGCGATATGCCATCCTTGCACGGCAAAACGGTATTGCTCAGAGCACACGGCGAACCTCCGTCCACATACCGTGTCGCCGGACGGAACGACATAAACATCATCGATGCCACCTGTCCCGTTGTCTTGCGTTTGCAGGGCAAGATACGCAATGCGTATTCCGGACATCCGGACCGGCAGATTGTCATATACGGCAAAAACGGGCACGCGGAGGTCAACGGGCTTGTGGGGCAGACGGAATCCAAGGCCATAGTCGTGGAAAACGAATCGGATTTGCAAAAAATAGACTTCTCCCGCGACGTGGTGCTTTTTTCACAAACTACGAAGCCGAAGGACGGGTTCAGGAAATTGAAAGAGGCGATTGCGGAGCGGATTTCCCCCGATTGCAGCTTCGAGGCGTACGATACCATTTGCGGACAGGTTTCGGGGCGCATGGAAAAGATTGCGGGCTTTGCCGCATCACATGATTTGATTATATTTGCGGGGGGATTGAAAAGTTCCAATGCAAAGGCACTTTTCGAGACATGCCGCAGGGTCAATCCCAATACCCGCTTCGTGTCTTCGCCCGCCGAGGTATTGCCCGAGTGGTTGGAAGGGGTGTCCAAAGTCGGGATTTGCGGGGCTACGTCCACTCCAAAGTGGCAAATGGAAGATATAAGGCAGACTATCTTAAAAATAAAAGGAAACAACTGACATTCAAAACCAAAAGACTATGTATTCGATCAAGACTATCGGAGTGCTTACTTCCGGAGGCGACGCTCCCGGCATGAACGCGGCCTTGCGTGCGGTAACCCGCGCCGCTATTTCCCAAGGCATAGCGGTAAAGGCGATTTATCGCGGTTACAAAGGGCTGATTACCGATGAAATCGTGGATTTCCAGACCCAGAACGTGAGCAATATCATCCAGCACGGCGGAACTATCATAAAAACCGCGAGGTGCGAAGAGTTCAAGACCCCCGAAGGGCGCGCCACGGCTTACGAGCGTATAAAAGACCACAATATAGATGCCTTGGTGGTCCTCGGCGGCGACGGTACATTTACAGGGGCGAAAGTCTTCGCGCAGGAATATAACTTTCCCGTAGTGGGCGTTCCATGTACCATAGACAACGATTTGTACGGTACGGATTCCACTATCGGTTACGACACGGCGTTGAATACGGTTATAGAGTGCGTCGATAAAATAAGGGACACGGCTTCGTCCCACGAGCGTCTGTTCTTTGTGGAAGTGATGGGGCGCGACGCGGGATTCCTTGCTCTGAACGCAGCCATAGCATCAGGTGCGGAAGCGGCTGTCATTCCCGAAGTGTCGATTAAGGACGACATGTTGGCGGAAGTCATACAAAACGGTTTCCGCAAAACCAAAAACAGTTCCATCGTCCTTGTCGCCGAGAGCAAGGAGACCGGCGGTGCGAACGGCGTAGCGCAAAGGGTAAAGGCCGAATATCCGCAATATGACGTGCGTGTCGTGATTTTGGGACATATCCAGCGAGGAGGCTCGCCGACGGCAGTGGACCGCATCCTTGCCAGCCGCATGGGAGCGGCGGCCATAGATGCCTTGTTGGAAGAACAGCGCAACCTTATGATAGGCGTTGTCAACGACAAAATAGTTTACGTGCCATTCACCAAGGCAATCAAGGACGATAAACCGATTGATTTGAAATTGTTGCAGGTTTTAAGGCAGTTGTCCATCTGATAGATGCCTTCCGAAACAGAAAACATAATAATCAGGGGAGCCAGAGCCAACAATCTCAAAAACATAAACGTGGAAATCCCGCGTGGCAAGTTGGTGGTGATAACCGGCGTGTCCGGCTCCGGAAAATCTTCGTTGGCCTTCGACACATTGTATGCCGAAGGTCAACGGCGTTATGTGGAGAGCCTTTCCGCATACGCGAGGCAATTCCTCGGCCGCATGGCCAAGCCCGAAGTGGACGGCATTTCGGGTCTGCCCCCCGCAATAGCCGTGGAGCAAAAGGTGAAAACCCGCACTTCCCGTTCCACAGTGGGGACATCCACGGAAATCTACGACTATCTTCGTTTGTTGTTCGCCCGCATAGGCAAGACGTATTCGCCGGTCTCCGGCAGGGAAGTGAAATGCCATACCGTCAAGGACGTGCTTGATTACATTGCCACACTCGCGGATGGGGCCAGAGCCGTGCTTACCGCGCCTGTCAGTCCCGGTACGGATTTGCAAAGCCTTAAATCGCAGGGGTTCAGCCGTCTGTATGCCGGAGGGGATTTTGTGCGCATAGACGATTTTGATTCATCCAATGGTTTTGATGGCGTATCCCTTGTGGTGGAACGCTTTACCGTAAGCCATGAGGAGGCATTCTTCAACCGTATGGCGGATTCGGTGGAAACCGCGTTTTTCGAGGGCGGGGGAGTTTGCCGGGTAAACGACATGGTTTTTTCGTCCAATTTCGAGGAAGACGGCATAAAGTTCGAGCCGGCTGATGAAAAACTTTTCAATTTCAACAGCCCGGCAGGTGCTTGTCCCAAATGCCAAGGCTTCGGAACGGTAATAGGCATAGACGAAAATCTCGTAGTACCGGATAAAACCTTGTCCGTATATGAGGGCGCGATAGCCTGCTGGCGGGGAGAGAAAATGGGAGAGTACCGCAAGCAGTTGGTAATGAATGCCGGTAAATCCGGATTCCCAGTGCATAAACCATATTACCAGCTTACCGATGAACAGAAAATACTGTTATGGACAGGGAACGGGTATTTCGAGGGTTTGAACAGTTTTTTCGACTTCCTCAACGCCAACCAGTACAAAGTACAATACAGGGTGATGTTGAGCCGTTATCGCGGACGTACGGTTTGCCCCGAATGCCACGGTACGCGCTTGCGCAAAGAGGCGATGTATGTCAAGGTTTGCGGCAAAACCATTTACGATCTGGTCCAAATGCCGGTACACGAATTGCGCGATTTCTTTTTGGGCGCGAAATTCAGCGAAAGCGAACAAAAAGTGGCAGACAGGCTTTTGGCGGAAATAAATTCGCGCCTGCAATATTTGTGCGACGTGGGTTTGGAGTACCTGACCCTTTCGAGGGCTTCCAATACGCTTTCGGGTGGAGAAAGCCAGCGTATAAACCTTGCAAGTTCGTTGGGTAGCAGTTTGGTGGGGTCGTTGTATATATTGGACGAACCGAGCATAGGGTTGCACGCCCGCAACACCGATTTGTTAATCGGTGTCCTATGTCGATTGCGAGACATAGGCAATACGGTGGTCGTGGTGGAACATGACGAAAACATTATGCGTGCGGCCGACTACATAATCGACATAGGTCCTGCCGCAGGCAGGGCGGGCGGCAATGTCGTGTTCGCGGGCACATACCAAGATGCCATGAAAGCCGATGCGGAAGCCCTGAATTCGGCAACTTTGCGTTATTTGCAAGGCAAAGACGTGCTACCGGTTCCAAAACATCGTCGCAAGTGGTCCAATTTCATTGAGGTGAAAGGCGTTACGCAGAACAACCTGAAAAACATCGATGTGAAATTCCCTCTCGGTGTGATGACCGTAGTTACCGGCGTTTCGGGTTCGGGAAAGTCCACCTTGGTCAGCGAGGTGTTTTATCCGGCCTTGAAACGGGAGTTAGGCATGGCTGCGGATGCACCCGGCAGTTTTTCTTCGCTTTCAGGCAGCATTTCTTTGGTAAAAGACATTGAATTCGTGGATCAAAACCCGATAGGCAAAAGTTCCCGTTCAAATCCTTGCATTTATTTGAAAGCTTTCGACGAGATACGCAAACTGTTTTCGGAGCAGCCGTTGGCCAAGCAATACGGCTTCGATGCGGGTTACTTTACTTTCAATTCACGCGGCGGCCGTTGCGAACATTGCCAGGGCGAAGGAATGATAACCGTACCCATGCAGTTTATGGCCGATGTCAAGTTGGAATGCGAGTTCTGTCACGGCAAACGCTTCAAGCCGGAGGTTCTGGATATAAAATATCGAGGCAAGGATATCCACGATGTGCTGGACATGACCGTAAACCAAGCAATGGAGTTTTTTTCCGAAGATGCGGACAATGTCACGGCGCGCAGGGTCGTAAAACGTTTGTTGCCATTGCAACAGGTCGGCTTGGGTTATATAAAGTTGGGGCAATCGTCCAATACTTTGTCAGGAGGAGAAAGCCAGAGGGTGAAGCTGGCGGCATTTATCGGCTCCGATACGTCTTCGGGCCGCATATATGTTTTCGACGAACCTACTACTGGGTTGCACTATTCCGACATAAAAGTGCTGCTGGCTTCGTTCAACAGGTTGATTGACATGGGAAATACCCTGATTATCATAGAACATAACATGGATTTGGTGGCGCAGGCCGACCATATAATAGACCTCGGGCCGGAAGGCGGGGAAAGAGGCGGACATGTGGTTTTTGAAGGCACTCCCGAAGAATTGAAAAATTGCAACGGCTCCCTAACTGCAAAATATTTACGCTTAGCGTAAGTATTTTGCAGTTAGGGAATCTTAATTGTCTCATCCCCCGAAAAAAATTGCCACGCAATTTTTTTTCTGCCCCCAGAGGGGGCGGCCCAACAACAAACTTGTACTATCATTATGAGGTGCGTGTTGAAACATTATTACCATTGATAACAGAGACGCGATTTATCATATATATACAAATTCCTAATACATGAGACCGATATTTTGGCTAAATAATGCGCGGTATGTTTCATTTCCTCAAAGCTTGTTGCCGGCTTTTGTTGCGGTAGCATTGGCTTTCGGCCAGCCCGGTTTTTCCTGGGGATTGTCGTTGTTGGCAGTCTTCGGCTGTGTTATGGCACACTTCGGATTTAATATCTTGGACGATTATTTCGATTTCCGGAACAATGACGGGAAAGTGCGGGAGAAATTGGCCGGTATGGGTATGCGTTCACGTATTGCCAAGTGCAGTTATATCACGTCCGGAGAAGCCGACATAATACAGACGAGGAATGCCGCCTTGGTTTTCCTATCGTTGGCTGCCGTTTCCGGCGCGGTTATATGGTATTGCCGTGATTTTGATTACCGGTTGGCGTTAATAGTTGCTCTTGCGCTTGTTTTGGGCTATTCTTATTCGGGTAAACCATTAGCTCTCGGATATTACGGTTTCGGCGAACTTGTAATCGGCTCGATGTTCGGGCCATTGCTTATGTCTGGCACATATATCTCGGCTTGCGGCGATTGGAGCAATGCCTTGCTGATGGTTTCGTTGGCTACCGGCATGTTGGTGATGAATATCGTTTATTCGCATTCCGTGGTGGATAGGGTTTCCGATGCAGCCATAGGCAAGATGACCTTCGCAAGGATTCTTCGAGGCAAAGCCCCTATGTTGGCGGCTTCGGCTCTGATGATTTTTTTGCCGTTCATGCTGGTAATCGCCGCTGTCGAATTTTTCGGCTTGTCGCGATGGAATTATATGGTATTCGTCATATTGCCGTGGGCAATTGTACTGTATCGTTATTTGTATTGTTTCGTTTACGAGAAGATCGTGGATGAAACTCCACGTTGGTGGATGGGGCCTATGGAACGTTGGGATTTGATCACGCAGGCAGGAATAGGCTGGTTTATGATAAGATGGTATCTGGCACGGAACCTGCTTTCCATGTTCTGCGTCGTACTTATAGTCGTGAATTTTCTGGTTTGAAAATGATATGGGAAATAAGATAAAAGAATTGTCATATACGGCATGGTGGTTTTTCAGAGCCCGTTTTTTGCGCTCGAAACGCCCATTACAGACGGTATTGTTCATAACGGACCGTTGCAATTTGCAATGCAAGCATTGCAGCGTATACAATAACAAGAATCCACGCAGCATGACCATTGACGAGGTACGCCGCCAATTGGAATATGCATACGGCTTAGGTTCGCGTTTTGTGGACTTCGAAGGAGGCGAACCGACTTTGTGGCGCGATGGCGACAAGACTGTGAACGACCTTATCGATATGGCAAAACAAATCGGTTTTTATTCTTGTACCATTACTACCAACGCTCAAATGCCGTTTAAGGATTCAAGGGCTGATTCGATTTGGGTAAGCATGGACGGAGTCGGCGAGTACCATGACATGGTAAGAGGGGCAGGAGCTTTTAACCGCTTGCAGAAGAATGTCGCCGACAGCGGACATAAGGCATTGAGCGTAAATATGGTGATTAATAATCTGAACTATAAGAGCGTCGGCAAGGCTATCGAGTTCGCAGCAAACAACCCGGCGATTAAATCAATTTCGCTGAATTTCCATACGCCTTTCCCGGGAACTGAAAGCCTGTATTTGGATGAAGAAACCCGTGCCGCCGTCGTGGACGAGATTATCGCCTACAAGAAGAACGGCTTTCCCATAATGAACTCTGTTTCCGGTTTGAAACTGATGAAACACAACAATTTTCCCAAGGAATGCTGGGTAACCAATTTTATTTTAGCCGATGGTACAAGGCTTGCCGAGTGTGCCGGCAAAACAGCCGGGGTCTGCGACAAATGCGGGTTCTGCATGGCCGGCGAAATGCGCTCCGTGTTCACATTCCGCCCCGATACTATTCTTGCAGGGATGAGGGTGAGGTTTTAGATTCGTGATTATGATGTAAATCGATATATTGCCAGATAGCCGGATTTGCCGGCAGTATACCGAAACAGCCGCGACAATTGTCGCGGCTGTTTCGCATATATGAATCTGTTGGATTTTTATTACAAGCTGTCGCCGAAGTCTTTGCGGAATTTGGCGACGAGTTTGTCTTGCCAGTCCGAGGTGGGGCGCAGACGGCCGAAGAAGAAACGAAGCACTTTCGGTTCATCGTAAAATTCGAGACCGCCTACCAATTCGCGGTTGTCGTACAGCCATTCCACGCGGTCGATGACGTATTTGATTTGCGACAAGGTGAAAACCCTGCGGGGTACGGCCAAACGCAACAGTTCCATTTCCGCGAAACGCTCCGAGCCGTCCGGCTCGCGCTGTTCTGACAGAGTGCCGCGTTCCATGCCGCGCACGCCGCCGGCTATGTACATGGCTGCTGCCAATGCGCCTGCTGGGTATTGCGATTGCGGGATATGGGGCAATATCTCTGATGCGTTGAGGTGGCAACCCAAACCGCCTGCGGGGGTGATTACGGGAACTCCGTATTTTGTCAATTCGTCAACCATGTATTTGATGAATTGCGGGCCTTGCGAAATAACGTCCATATCCATGGTCTCTTCCAATCCGACGGTTATGGCTTCCATTTCACGTACCGACATGCCGCCGTAGGTAAGGAATCCTTCGTACAAGGGCACGTATTCCATCATTTTTTTGCACAGTGCCTCGTCGCGCATACAGATACCGCCGCCGCGTGCGAAACCGAGTTTGCGGGCCGAGAAATAGATAATGTCCATGGCATCCGCAAGCGTGCGGGTTATTTCGCGCAATGACATGTCTTTTGCCGCAGCTTCACGGGTTTTGATGAAGTAGAGGTTGTCTTGCAGCAGTGAAGCGTCCATTACGCTGAGTACTCCGTATTCCTTGCATATTTTTGCAACGGCAAGCATGTTTTCCATCGAAAGAGGCTGGCCACCGACCAAGTTCGTACCTGCTTCGATACGCACGAATGCGACTTTGTCCGGACCGACTTCCTCGATGCGCTTGCGCAACAGTTCCAAATCGAAGTTGCCCTTGAAAGGATTGTCGCTGGTCGGTTCCAATCCTTCTTTCGAGATAAGCTCCTCTACCGAGCCTCCCAAACGTGTGATGTGGGCTTTTGTCGTGGTGAAGTGGAAGTTCATGAGGGTTACCATGCCGGGTTTCACGAATGCTTCCGACAATATGTTTTCTGCCGCACGGCCTTGGTGTGCGGGAAGGAAATATTCTGTTCCGAAGATTTCTTTCAGCTTGTTTTTCAAACGGTTGTTGGTTTCGCTTCCGGCGTAGCTGTCATCTGCGACGAGCATTGCTGCCTGCTGGCGGTCGCTCATCGCATTCACTCCGCTGTCGGTAAGCATGTCCACGAACACGTCGCGGTTTTGAAGCAGGAAAGTATTGTTGCCTGCCTCGTTCATGTATTCCTTGCGTTTTTCAACGGGAGGTAAAAACAATTTCTGTACGATACGTACCTTGTGCATCTCCAAAGGGATGTTTTCTCCGTGGAGAAATTTCACTTGTGTGTCCATTTGTTTGATTTATGTATTAATTAGGTTTTTGTATTGCATTTCAATTGCCGCCTTTCAATTCGGAAATGCTTGCCCGGAGCGTTGCTATTTTGCTTTCGGCATCGGCTTTCTTTTTGCGTTCGTTTTCCACGACTTCGGGTTTGGCGTTTTGCACGAATTTTTCGTTCGACAATTTTTTCATCACCGAAGCGAGGAAGCCTTCCAGATATTTTATTTCGTCCTCGGCCTTGCGTATTTCTTCTTCGCTATTGACCGCGTCGCCTATGAACAACGTGTATTTTTCCGTGCCTGCCATTACGCTCATGCTGCC
>JADIMR010000095.1 GCA_017694565.1 Candidatus Enterocola intestinipullorum
CGAGCGGTTTTGCTGTTCTTGCCCGTCGCGGTTATTATCGCCTTTACGTCCCAATAATTGAAGTTCGTCCACCACTATTTCAGTTGTTTGACGTTCTTTCTGTTCCTTGTCGGTCCACGTCCGGTACTGTATTTTTCCTTCCAAATATACCTGGGTACCTTTACGTACATAGTTTTCAACGACCTTTGCCAAGCCGCCGAATACCACTATGCGATGCCATTCGGTACGTTCCGGGACATTAATACCGTTTTGCGTGGTATAGCCCCTTTCAGTAGTTGCCAAGGTAAAGTTTGCGACTGGACGATTGTTGTCTAAATAGCGGACTTCCGGGTCTCTGCCCGCATTTCCAATAAGGATTACTTTGTTGACTGACATAATGTAAATAAATAAATGAATTAAGAATAAGATGTTGTCGGCAAAGATACGCCAGAAAGACAATGCTGCAAAATTTTATGGTAAAATAATCGTCTTTTGCACTTCAAGACATGGGCGGTTTGTTAAATCCGGGAGAAATACACAGCGGAATTGACTTCCTCTTTCGAGAAAAATTCTATGATTAGACGACCCGTGTTTTCTTCCAAATATCCATCGTAAACAAAATTCTGCGTGTCTTCTTCAAAATGCCGGGTCAGGACGAATTTTATGTTTTTGTTGTATTTGTCCACTTTGTAAGTCATGCTTACTCCTTGCAACTCTTCTACGACACCGCTTCGCGTAGTAACTTTTATTATGCCCTTGCCATCCGACAATTCCAAATACAGCCCTGGAAAATGCCATACCGGGACAGGCAGGTCGGCATAATCGGAATATAGCGTTTCGTCTTGCGATATGTCCGATACCGTTTGGTATCTTCCGCATTCATCGTATGCTGAAACCGCCCACGTGCCGCTTACGGAAGACTCCATGTCTTCGCAGCAGGAAACAACCGCAACCGACAAGCATAAAAAGAAAAACAATTTGCAAAACTTACGCATAACCATTATTTTTATCGAGGAGAGCCGCGCAGTGCGTATTCACAATCCAAGATGCCGCAAAGGTAAGCATATTTTTTAATTTATTTATACACTTTTCTTCTTGTGCCTAAAAAATATATAATGAAACAGGGCTTTTCCATAAAAATCATTATGATGACGTGTATGTTTTTATTATGCACGTCTTGTAATAATCAACATGGGAATGAAAAAGATTTTCATGACAGCGACGTGAATGCGGATTCCATCTCGCACATGGACAAAATAATCCGTGCGGACACGCTGCGCGTAATCAGCATGTACGGCCCGTTGTCCTTTTTCAACTATAAGGATAACGATATGGGATTTGAATATGAATTGGCCCGCAGACTGTGTCTTGACATGGGGGTGAACATAAAAATGATTATTGCCGACAATGAAGACGAAATGATTGACCTTTTGACCACAGGCAAAGGGGACTTGATCGCATACAGGATTCCATATACATCGGAAAACAAGCACAAACTCCTGTATACGAAACAAGAATATACCGATACACAGGTAATTGTCCAATGTAAATTGGACAGCATCGCAAAAGACGTACTTGACCTATACGGGCGCGAAGTCTGGGTGAAACCGCATTCCATATACTCCGACCGCCTGCAAACCCTTGACAACGAAATTGGCGGCGGCATAAAGATACGCTATGCCGGAGACAGTTTGAGTTTGGACGACTTGATTGCAATGACAGCGACAAGAAAAATCCCGATGACCGTCGCCCCGAACGACATCGCCGAAGTAAATTGCACCTATTTCAAAAATTTGGATTGTTCTTTAAACATAACATTCCCGCAAAGGTCGGCGTGGGTAGTCGCGAAAGGGGATTCTTCCTTGTGCAAATATATTGACGAATGGAGTTCGGACCTTGACGAACAGATTTACTACTCGGCGATTTACAGGAAATATTTCAAACGCTCCAAATACTTCGAGTCACAAGGTTATGTCCCGATTCCAGGGTCTTCAGAAATATCGCCATACGACGACCTGTTCAGGATATATGCCAAGATTCCGGATTGGGATTGGCGGCTGCTGGCTGCCGTGGCATTCAAAGAATCGAATTTTAATCCCGATGCCGTATCATGGGCAGGAGCGTGCGGACTGATGCAACTAATGCCCAACACGGCGAAATCGTTAGGATTAAGCGAAGCCGATTTTCACGAACCCGAACTAAGCATACGTGCAGGAGCGACATACATTAAGAATTTGGAGAAACTGTTCCCGACAATCGAACCCATGGAAGAAAAGGCGAAATTCGTGCTTGCCGCCTACAACTCCGGACCCGGACACGTGTTCGACGCCCGGGCATTGGCAAAGAAACATGGGAAAAATCCCGACAAATGGGACGACAACGTGGAAACATTCATAAAACTGAAATCCGAACCTGACTACTACACTGACGAAGTATGCAGGTTCGGATATTGCAGGGGCAGCGAAACAGCCGCTTATGTAAGTACCATAATGAAAAAGTATTCGGAATACAAATTATGGGCGCGGCCTTAAACTTATGGCGCATCCGCCGCCGCAAGCAAGCTTCAATTTCAATTTGCTTTTACTTGTTATCGTCCTGGTTGTTATTTTGTAAGCCTTTGGATTGTCTTTCCAATGGGCGTTTGCCGCATCAGAATATATCGTGGCAATATATTTTTTCCCTTTGTCCAAAAAAGACAATGGAATATCCGTTTCCCTGGGATTTTCATCGGTAATAGCCCCTACGAACCACTCTTCCGAACCTTTGGCCTTGCGCGCAATGGTTATATAATCCCCCGGTTCGGCTTCCAAGATTTTGGTATCGTCCCAATCGACTGCCACGTCTTCTATGAATTTGAAGGCATCGGGATGCTTCTCGTAATTTTCCGGCAAATCGGCAGCCATTTGCAAAGGGCTGTACATTGTAACGTACAAAGCCAGCTGCTTTGCCAATGTCGTATGTACCTGGCAATCATTTCCGGACTGGTAGGCCGACATTTTAATCTCAAAAATGCCCGGAGTGTAGTCCATCGGACCTCCCATCAAACGGGTGAATGGAAGGATTGTCTCGTGTTCGGGAGGGTTGCCGTAACTCCATGCGTTAAACTCGTTGCCACGTGCCGCCTCACATGCCATAAGATTGGGATATGTCCTGTGCTGCCCTGTCGGACGCACCGGCTCATGTTGGTTTATCATTATGTCGTTTTCCGCCATCTTCTTTATCACGCGCGAATAATGATTTACCATCCATTGCCCGTCGTGAGCTTCGCCCCTTGGTATAATCCAGCCTACATAACCTGTTTTAACGGCATCATAACCATATTTTTTCATGAAATCCACCGCTTCGTCCAAACGCCGCTCGTAATTTGATGCCGAGCCGGATGTTTCATGATGCATCATCAACTTCACTCCTTTTGATTTTGCATATTCCGATAATTCCGCAATATCGAAATCGGGATAAGGGGTAACGAAGTCGAACACTTCTTCTTTCCAATTTCCTGCCCAATCTTCCCAACCGACATTCCACCCTTCTACCAACACAGAAGAAAATCCGTGTTCCGCAGCAAAATCTATATATTTTTTGACATTCACGGTATTGGCCGCGTGTCGTCCGTTAGGCACGAGTTTGTTCCAATCAACGCTATCGAGTTTGATATTGCCTATATCCGCATAATTCCACGAACCATGTAACGGGACGTGCATTTCCCACCATACACCGACGTATTTCTGAGGTTTTATAAAACCGGTGTCCTCGATTTTGCACGGTTCGTTCAGATTAAGGATTGTTTTGGAAGCTAAAATATCGGTTGCGTCGTCGCTTACTATGACTGTCCGCCACGGGGTTTTGCATGGAGTCTGCAAGTAAGCTTTCGTACCGTAAGCGTCAGGAGCCAGCAAGACATTCAAGGACAACGCGGAGGTATCGGCATTAAGGTGCATTGCCGGATAATCCGCCAAAGCTGCTTCAAATATGTTTATATACAATCCGTCCGAACTTTTCATCATCAAAGGCGACTGCACGCCTGTCGGAGAGGCGATTTTATGGGTCCCTATTCCCCTGCCGTCTGCTGAACGGGCATCTATTTCACTGAATTTGGATGTGGTATAATAATATTCGTTAGAATCGAAGTTGGCAGGAATCCAAAAAGTCTTATGGTCGCCAGCAAGCCTGAATTCCGTCAATTCGTTCGAAACCCTGAAATAGGACAGGTTTTGTTGTTTTGGAAATTCATATCTGAATCCCAAACCGTCATCGAAAAGACGGAATCTCAACACAATTTTCACGCTATCCGGCTTATGCAATAAATCCACGGACATTTCATTGAATTTATCCCGTATTTCGCTGACTTCTCCCCATACGGGTTTCCACGTTCTATCCGTATGCGATGTGGAAACTGACGCAATGTCAAATCCGTCCTTTAACGAACGTCCGTCAGTCAAATCGAAACCGAGAGTGGACGGTTGCACGACAGGCTTGCCGTCATATTGAAGGGAATACTGCGGTTTGCCATCTCCTGTCAATGAAAAATCCAATGTAATCCTGCCGTCGGGAGACGATAGAGTTTCCGACTGGATGCAAATCGCATACAAACAGCATGACAATAAAACAGCCAACTTCTTCATAAGCCATGATTTTATAAGGTTATTATGAATTACTTGCAATTCAAAGATAATTCTTTGCCCGATGACAAAAAAAGAAAGGCGGGAAAAAATCTTTTCCC
>JADIMR010000096.1 GCA_017694565.1 Candidatus Enterocola intestinipullorum
ATATTTACGATGCTCGGGAGATATGGTGAAATGCAGGTTTACCTCGTTCTTAGCGTTTTTCGCGTAATGCGCGCCTTCAACCAAATGCTCGCTGAACGCCGAACGCGGGACATTGCCATATAAATGGAACATCAACATGGCTTTGGGCAAATGTCCGTAATTTAGCCCCTTGCTGTTGAGAATGTAGTCGACGACCGTCTTATAGTCCTTTGCCAAAGCCAAATCGTCAAGCATCTTGCCGTCTTCGGCCATCAACTGCTGCAATTTGTCGTGGAACGCGAACCTTCCTATGTTTTCCATCGTCTTGACAACGGAAGCCGAAGGTTCGGCCTTTCCCTTATGTTCCTTGCATTCCTTGAAGAATACATTCAAATCCTTGAACATACGGGATGCGGCTCCCGAAGCAGGAACGAACTTCATCACCGACAATTCGGGCATTTGTTGCTCGTATTTCCCTACATAATATTGCAACTTGTCTTCGGAAAGGGTCGTAATACCATGTCCCACCGTGGCGGCACAATCCAAACGCACGAAAGGGAAACCTTTTTTCAGGTTGTCGATCTGTGTAAGGATTTCTCCCTCGCTTATTCCTTTGGCGGCAATTTGCTCCAAATCTTGATTCGTCAGCATATATGTGTGTAATTGTGTTGTTTTACTTTCACTCCTGCGTTTTGTCCGCGTTCTTGCTTTTACGGCTGCGCAACTGCTTTATCGTCTTTTCCAATTCGGCGATTGTCTTGTCCTGGTCGTTAATCGTGTTCAACAAGGCGTTGAGTTCCTCGTTTTCTATCGAAGTGGGATATTCGGCATCCACCCTCATCAGGAAATCGGACAATATGTTCATGTAATTTATGAACGCTTCGTAAGGAGAGCCGTATTGGGAACCCCAGGCATCCGAAAAACTCATATAACGCATATAGTTGGTGTCTTGTATTGCCAACCAGTCGTGTTTGAGGGCTTTTTCGCTGCAAAGGTTCACTCTTTCGGCCACGCTGTACAATTTGTTCAGGGCTTCTTCCTGCAAGTGATTGCCGGTCCAGCTGCTAAGATCCTTGGCTTCTCCCGACCAGCTCAACGGATGAAGTGCCGTAAGGCTGTCGACCGCATCGGTTTTCGCAGCCTCGGACGGGGTAACGAAACCTATGCCGCGCTGCGCGGCTTGGGAGGGGATGGCTTTCAGGAACTCGAAAATTCCGGTATAACCTTTCTGCGTGCAACCGAAAGATTCGTACCCCAACCAGATGTTGAACAAGTTTTCCCCTTCGGGGCTGTCGGCGATCCATTGCATGTATTTGTCGGCGGTAAGAGGGTACTGGTCCCATGAGGTATTCGAAAAATCGAAAGGTATGTGGTTGCTCATCACGAAATTGCGGACCAACAGCTTGACCTTGGGCAGGTACGCATGTTTGTACACGTAATTCGGGCTCTTCCAACCCAAAACATGTTTTGCGCCTTCGGCCAGAATGACATTATAGCCTAACTTGCTTATTTTCTCTCCTATTTCGTCCGAATAAATCAATTCCGAATTGCGGAACACTTTCGGTTTTTTGCCGAAAAGCTCTTGTATTTTCTGCGCGTGGGCTTTTACCTGTATCTCGAACTCGTTATCGTTGTATATTGATGCCAAAGAGTTGGAGTATGGCTCGGCAAGGAATTCCACACAGCCGGTTTCGGCCAATTCCCTGAAACTGTCGATTACTTCCGGCGCGTACTGCTCCAATTGTTCCAACGTGGTGCCGCAAATCGAGAATGCACATTTGAACCCTCCGTTCGTTTCGCGGATAAGGTCCATTATGATCTTGTTGGCAGGCAAAAACGAATAATCGGCATAATACCTCACATTGTTTTCGCTGTTGAAATCATCATAATAGTAGTGGTCCTTTCCTATCTCGAAAAAGCGGTAACGCCTGAGAATGTACGGGATGTGTACTTGAAAATAAAAACAAATGTTTTTCATGGTATTTTGCTGTTTTAATATTGTCCTGTAACTCTGTTATATATGGCTCGTACCTTGTAGCCCGCCTTGTCCCAAGTAATCTGGTTTACCTCGTTGCGTCCCTCCGTGCTGAGGGTTTCGTGTATTGCCGGATATTCCACTATGGCATAAATCGCGTCGGCCATCGCGTCTATATCCCAATAATCGGTTTTTATGGCATGTGTAAGGATTTCGGCGCAACCCGACTGCTTCGAGATAATCGACGGTGTCCCTACCTGCATGGCCTCCAACGGGGAAATACCGAAAGGCTCGGAAACCGAAGGCATTATATAAACGTCGCTGTCGGCCAACATCTGATGCACTTCCTTGCCTTTCAAGAATCCTGGAAAATGGAAGCGGTCGGCAATGCCCATTTGCGCCACAAGGTCTATCATCTCGTTCATCTTGTCGCCGCTGCCGGCCATGACGAACCGCACGTTTTTGGTGCGCTGCAAAACGCTTTTGGCAGCCGAGACGAAATATTCCGGCCCTTTCTGCATCGTGATGCGGCCAAGGAAAGTAACCAACTTCTCCTTGCGGGGTTCTTTCACGAACTTGTCGGCATCCGGCAGCGGGTCCACGGCATTGTGCACCGTGCTTACCTTGTCCGGGTTTTGGTGGTATTTCTCAATTACCGTATTGCGGGTCAGGTTGCTGACGCAAATTATATGGTCGGCATTGTCCATGCCGCGCTTTTCTATCTCGTAAACAGTGGGGTTCACATTTCCCCTGCTGCGGTCGAAGTCGGTTGCGTGTACGTGGATTACGAGCGGCTTGCCCGAAATCTGCTTGGCGAAAATGCCGGCAGGATAAGTGAGCCAGTCATGCGAATGTATCACATCGAATTGCAGGCTGTGCGCCAACACGCCCGCGACCGCCTCGTAATTGCCTATCTCTTGGACAAGGTTGTCGGGATAACGCCCGGAAAACTCGATGCAACCCAAATCGTTCGTCCATATACGGCGGAAATCGTAGCGTATGTGGTCGCGATACCAAAAATATTCATCCGGGTGCATTATGTTTCCGATACGGCCGTTGACGTAATCCCACGAGTTTTCTTTCCAAACTACGGGCACGTTGCATGCACCTATGATTTTCAGGAAACTTTGGTCCTCATCGCCATAAGGCTTGGGAATCACGAATGTGATATCCAAATCCTTTTGCACGGACATGCCTCTCGTAAGGCCGTAGCTTGCCGTACCCAAACCTCCCAGAATATGCGGTGGAAATTCCCACCCGAACATTAATACTTTCATATATGTTTGTTATATCGCGGTCGTTTTCAATGTGATTAATTCCCGGTTTTGTATTTTTTCAACAGGTCGAGAGTGCGCAAAGTGCCTGCCACTGATGCGGCGAACGACATCGCGCCGTGCCCTTTGAAAGGTGGATTGCCGTCATAGAGCTCCGAAAGCGTACTCACGCAAAGTTTCTTCATCTCGGCTTCCATGCCTATCGTTACCCTTTCTATAAACGATATTCCGCTCAACTTGTGGATGCGCAGGTATGCTTCCGCGTATGCGGCTGTAATCCACGGCCAAACCGGCCCGTTATGGTAATTGCGGTTGCGCTCTTTCATGCCGCCTACATAATTCGGACGGTATTGCCCGCTTTTGGGGCTTAGGCTCCGCAAGCCTTTGTTGGTAAGCAGCTCACGTGTACAAATATCAAGTACTGATTTCTGCTGTTTCCTATCCAATGCCGAATAAGGCATGGAGACTGCGAAAATCATGTTGGGCCTGACCTCCACGTTCTTCTCATACCCGTCGACATAGTCGTACAAATAATATCCGTTCCAGAACTTGTCCACGAACGATTCCTGCACCTCGTCGGCAAGACGCGACACCGAATGGGCGAAATTCGCATCATTCATCGACTCCGCTACTTCGGCCGCGAAACGCAGGGCATTGTACCACAATGCGTTTATTTCCACCACGTAGCCGGTGCGCGGCGTAATCGGCCGCCCGTCTTCCACGGCGTTCATCCATGTCGCGGGTACGCTGCGTCCGTCGACATAAAGCAACCCTTTTTCAGCAGGTTTCACCCTCGGATGCAAACCGTTGCGGACATAATCGACCACGTCCAACACGGACTGCCCGTAACGCCCCGACATATCAGCCTTGGAAGTATACAAACCGTATTGCTGCACGGCCCATACATACCACAACAAGGCATCCGGATCGTCAAGACCCTCAATATGCAAGGGAGCGCCGCCGTCCAGCAGGCGCGATATTTCCACCTTGGCGGTGTCCGCTATGCTCTCGAACATCTGCCTGCGTTCGCCGCACAAGCACAAACCGGGCAAGGAGATGAATTCATACCGGGCAATCGTCCCGAACCAAGGATAACCCGCCAAAAGGTAATCACCGTCCTTTTCCTTGCGGAAGAATTGCAAAGAAGCGTTTTTCAGGCAATTGAACATGTCGGTACGCGGATTCCGCTTGGCAAGTTCCTCTTCCCAAATTGTTTTCAGCTTCGTGGGAGAAATCTCATCGACACCTGCGGTAAAATAAACACTCTCGCCTTTTTTTATCGGCATCTCGAAGTAACCGGGGACAAGCAGGTCTTCCAAATAATCATACCCGCGTTCTTTCTCTTTCTCGTACTCCAAGTTCTTGTACCAATACGGATTATGCACATACTCCGCCTTTTTGGAGAATTGCAGGTACAAGTCGGGGTATTGGGGATACATCTTGAAAGCCGCCCCGTTTTTCACCGCCCTGAAAGAAGTGTCGGCATTGGCGTTTTCCTTGGACAGCGAATGCACGCTTCGGAAAGCCAAATAAGGTTTGAACCGTATTATTGTGGGGGAATGCGCGTCGATAAGCGTGTATTTGGTAATGGTGCGGGGTTCGAACGACACCATCATGCGTTCTTTCGATATTATCACGCCCCCCACCCTGTATATGGTTTTCGAGATGAGTTCACATGAAAATTCACGTATATACTTGTGCCCGTTGGGACTGAACTGCCTGCCTTGATATTGGTGAAGTCCGAGATTGAACTCCGCATTGTGCTGTATTATCGTTTCGTCCAACGAAGAAAGCAACACATGGTTGTTGCCGTCCACATCGGGCAAAGGCACCACAAGCTGGCCGTGATATTTGCGGGTGTTGCAATCCACTATGGTGGAACTGTTGTAAGCTCCCGACCTGTTGGTCCGCAACATTTCTTTTGTAAGCGATTTTTCAAGATTGGTAAGTGCGTCCTTGTCGAAATTAAGGTAACTCATAAGGCGTAAGGTATTGCAATCGTTTGCAAAAATAACGTAAAAAAAAGAGAACTCAAAGAGATTTTTTAATTTAGTGATTAGTGATTAGTGATTAGTGATTAGTTTCAGTAAGCACCTCGTAGTGTTTACACTATGTTGAAAGCAGGTTTTAGTGCACGCACAGGGTTCAGGGGGAGCCCCCGCTGGGGGCGGCAAAATCATCTTCCAGATGATTTTGCGGGGGATTAGACAAGGACGGGCGTGCAC
>JADIMR010000097.1 GCA_017694565.1 Candidatus Enterocola intestinipullorum
GGGGCATGGGCATTTCCGCTTCGCTACAATGTCCATGCCCATGTCATTGTCTCATCCCCCGGATTTAGCCTTTGGCTAAATCCTGCCCCCAGAGGGGGCGACCTTCCTTGAACCCTGTGCTTGCACTAAAAGACATACTTTCAACATAGTACAAACACCACGAGGTGCTTGCTGGAACCATTCACTAATCACTGACCTCTGAACTCGCTCGCTGACGCTCGCTCAAACAACTATCGGTCCGGGCGTTCGCAGAGCAAGTTATTGGCGGTCGGCTCCCGCAATAGCGGCGTTTTTTATGGTGTTTTTCTCTATCTATGCTACCGCTTTAGGGTAAAGTGGCCGGTAACTCGCAGTTTTTGGCTCGGGATGGTTATAATGTACCAATAATCGGACATCGGCATCAAATGCCCGTTGTATGAGCCGTCCCATGCCGGGGAATCCCCGTGCAACAAAGCTATGCGGCGGCTGTTCCGGTCGTAAATTTCAATGGCGGCATCGGGGTAGGCGGTGATATTGCCTATTTTCCACGTATCGTTAAGACCGTCGCCGTTGGGCGAGAAATATTTCGGTATCTCTATCGGCATGGCCGGTGTTTCGAAGCCTCCGGACGTGCTGCATTGTTTGGAATCCGTTACTTCCACCGAATAATATATTCCCATGTCCAAACCTTCCCAGATATATTGCCCTCCTTGGTCTTCACCGTTGAGATATATGCTGTATGGCGGGGTCCCGTTGTCTATCGTAATGCTCGCCGTTCCGCTCATCAGGGCGTTGTCGTTTACGGTGAATGACGGAAGCGGATTTACTGTTATGCTGCTTACGGCTTCCGCGTCAGGGCAGGCGTCGCCGTATGCCAAGATTTTGTAATCCGTATCCGATCCGGGTGATACTTCGGCGGTCAGGTCCGTGATGCCGGCAGGAGCGAAGTTGCTGTCCGTGCCGCTTTGCCATTCATAGCTTGCCGTCCCGTATATGGTGGCAAATATTTCGGCGGTTTCGCCCGCGCAAATCTCGAAAGCAGGGAAAATTTCCACGCGCACCGAATCTTCCACGTTTACGGTCGCTGTCAATGTTTCCGAAGTGCATATACCGTCCGAGGCATAAACTTCGTATGTCGCGTTGCCGGTGGCGGTTATCGGCAGACTGTTGCCACCCGCTAATCCGTTCCAATAAATCGTGGCCGTACCGCCGCTTGTCTGGTTTGCGGTTATTTCCACTTCCGAACCTACGCATACAGTGCTTTCCAAGGGTTCGACTGCCAGTGTTACCGGTTCGTGCACGCTGACTGTTACTTCATCCGCCTCACCTTCGCAGCCTTGCAAGAATGGTACTGCACCGTATGTGGCATCCGTTTCCGGGATGATGTTTTCAAGTATGCCGTCCGTCGAGCTTTCTAACAGCACACCGTCCGAATAAAAGTCGTAGCGGTCGGCTGTTGCTGATTCAGCCGTCAAAGAAACAGCCTCCCCCTTGCATATTTCTTCAGAAGAAATACTTAAATTTACCGTAGGAGACAAAATGGGGGTAAGCGTCAGGCTTGCCGGAGCTGTTTCGCAGCCCGGCTCCGAAGCATAAACTTCAAAGGTAGCGGTTTCGTTTATTGCAACTGTCTGGATATTGCCGTTTCCGCTTACCCCCTGTCCTGTCCAATAATAGTTTTCGTATGTCGACGGCGTGGCCGTTAGAGTTACCTCTTCGCCCTCGCATGGCGTTTCGTCCGATGCGCTCAGGTACACATTGCAAGTCTTCTCGCATTCCACCTTTATCATGTTGGTGACGGAATACACTTCGCAGTCCTTGCTCAAAGTCCCGGTAGCCGCGACTTCTTGGGCCAGTTCGCGCGAACCGGCGACTATGGCGCGGTAATAATCCGTTATGTCCGGGTCGTCTTTTGTAACCGGCATCGTAGTAACCATTTCGCCGCTTCCTTCCATGTCCGTCCATGTCGCCCCCTCGTCGGTCGATTTCTGCCATAGTATGTAGGGAGCGGTATATATCGAATACAGGTAATCGGCGTTGGCCGTTATCGTAAGGTTCAAGGATGAGCCGCAATCCACCACGGCATCGGTCAGGCCTGCGTCGATGTCGGCGTACAGATCCACTTGCGGCGAGCATATCGATATGCTTATGTCGTCTATCGCGACATCGTTGCCCCAAGCATTGCCGGCCACGCTGTAAAACCTTATTATGAATTTGTCGTAATTGCCGGAATTGAAAGATACGCCGTAGTTCGTCCAGCTTTCAAGTGCCCAGTCCACTATCGGGCCTGTTTCGCCTTGGGCAAGTATCGTGCCGTCGGGCGCGGCTACTTCGAAACGGAATTCGGATGCCACGTTGCGTCCGTTGTTGAACGGCATGTTCGATGCGAACAACGAAAAAGTGTACCAAGTATTCTCACAGAAATCACGTTCTATCTCCTTTTCGTAAATCATTGCCGGCACGCCTATGTTTATCACAAGGAACCCGCCGTCCTTGTTGCCTGTGTGGTCGGGTTTGTCCCTCGCCCATTCGTATGGCGAACCGTCGGTAAGGTTGAAAGCATCGCTCGAATTCGACACCACGCAATAATATCCGTCAGGCATTTCATGCTCCGGCAAAGGGTCGCATGTGTGGTTCACTACGTCGCTGCAACAAGCGCGTGTGCCACGGGGGACGGTTCCGAAATCTTCTTTCCAGATTTCGCGCTCGTCGTCCGTGTATTGGCAGCATGGAACAGAAGTTATCGTGAAAGGTCCTGTTTCCACTTCGCCTTGCGCTACCTTGAAATACTCGTTTCCGAATGCCGATATTATTGTTATTTTGCCGGATGTCTGTCCGCTGATTTCAGTCCAAGGACCGCTTTCGCTGCTGCTGCGGTACCAAGTGTAGTCCCCCGTGCCGTCGAAGCCTTCGGCGTTCAGGGTTATTTCTGTTCCTATGCAAAGCGATTCCAATTCGGTGTCGCTCGTTATCGTGGCGGTCGTGTTGGCGCATTGCATTATGGACGGGTCGTAGTAGAACGGCACCAAGTAGTTGCTGCCGATTATTTCCGTACGGTCTCCCAATTTATATGGTATTTGCACGAATTGCAGTACGAAATCCGCGCTAAGGTATTCTATTATTTCGTGGTCGGGTTGTATTGTCACGCTTTGCCCGTTGGAAAGTGTCTGCACGGTAACGATGTCCCCGTCTTCTTTCACGCTTACGGAAGCGGAACGCTCAGATCGGGGATTCCAGACCATCCAGTCGGAATCAAAGTTGAATTCGGGATTCGCCTGCATCGATGCGGAATACGCCCTTGTGATTGTAAGCCGCAAACTCTCGTCGTCCAAAACCTCGATCGACAATTTTACCGCCCTGTCCCCTTGTCCCACCAATTGCTGGCAGAACGGGCTTTCGCTTACGACTTGGCCTTCTTGTGCTGTCGCAACGATTGGCAATGCCGAGATAATTATCGAGAATATGAAACTGATTCCGTTTTTCATGTGTTTCCCGTTATGTTTTTGTTTGGTTCTGTGTTCCAAAGTACCCTTTTCCCCTCGTGCAATCATTATGTGTTTGCTTTCTTTAACTTCGCCCTCATGCCGGGCGAGGCATTTACTTTTTTCCGGAGCGAAAAAAGTAAACAAAAACGCTCTTGCCGCTAGGCTCCCGCTCCTCGCCAATAACCGACTTCGTCGGCTTGCTCCGCTTCACTGACCTCTGAACTCGCTCGCTGACGCTCGCTCAAACAACTATCGGTCCGGGCGTTCGCGTAGCAAGTTATTGGCGGTCGGCTCCCGCAATAGCGGCGTTTCTGCGATGCTTCGCATCGCTCACTAACCACTAACCACTAAATAAAGCAAATCCCGGAGACAGTATCCCCGGGACTTGCAGGGAAAATATAAAAAATCAGGTTAAGGTATTCATTGGAATATTACTTCGCCGACACTTTCAAGCTATTGCCGTCGATTGATACGATGTACAAGCCTTTGTCCACGTTGAAGAATGCTTTGCCGTCGACGGATGCCTGCTGTACCATATTGCCTGCAAAATCGTATATGGCAACTTCGGCATTATTGCTGCTTGTTACGTATATGCCGCCGTCTGCCGCCCATACGCTCGCAGTGCTTGCCGTTTCATCGACGGATGTCGCCGTGGCATCGTATACGATTACGACTTGTTTGTTCGCCGCGCCTTCCGATGACAGTGTTACTGTCGCGGATGCTTGCTCGTCGATGCCGATGTACATGATTTCAACAGGTTGTTCTGCTTCATTCATGGGTATGGTGCCGCTTTCCGGGGTCAATACTGCAAAGTTGTTTTCATCGTCAATGCTGATGTTTATGTCTTTGGTAAGATTTTCCGAACTTACCGTGAACGAAGCCGTCATAGTACCCGGGTCACATACTGCTTCTTCCGTGCTTACGGTAATCGTAGGTATCGGATCCATGCAGTTGCCTACGGTGTATGTCTTTGCAGCTAATTGCGCCAATCCGCCGGGATATGCGAAATAAGCATACCATTGGGCCGTCGCTCCCATTTCGAACGGTGTCGCCCCGTTTATCCAGCTTGCGCGGTAAGTAGTGCCTTCAACCAAAGTGCCTGCTACGACGCCTGCCACTCCTGTACCGAATTGCACCACGAGTCCTGCCGGAACGGGTTCAAGGAACGTAACAGTCAATTGTACCCTGAATCCGTCGCCTTCTTGCAGCGAGGTCAGTGAATATTCGAATTCGGGTTTGTAAGCCGACGAGGGGTCGTAAGCGTTGGCAAGTATCATGCCTTCGCATTCGGTGCTGGTATCATCAGCGGTGCGGGCAACGATTACAATCGGGTTGTTTGCCGCAGCGTTGCCTTGCACGTCGGTTGCCGATACTTTGAAAGTGTAGTCGGTGGACGGGTTCAAGCCGTTTATCACTCCTACGACTTCCTCGCCGGAGTTGCCGGAGAATTGCTTGGTTTGTCCTTCACCGTATTCAACCGTGTAAACAAGCAGGCCTTCGTTATCCTCTGCAGACATCTTCAAGCTTATGCTGCCGATGTTTTCCTCAACCAAAGAAGCGGTGAAGTTTGTCGGGGCTTCCGTGTCTTCAATCCTTATCGGCGTAGGGTCGTTGTTGAATTCGATATTGTCTATATAGATTACGAGGTCTTCCGTGATATTGCCCCATCCGGCTTCAACGAATATCATTTGTATATCAACTTCTGCGGGTACGGCGAACACTAAATCCTGCCATTTCCCGGTTGCCAAGGGCAAGCTTTCGGATGTCGGAGCTATGTCGCCGCCTGCGGCATCGTTGAATTTGACTTTGAGTTCCCCGCCGTCGGTTTCGCGGTATACCATCATGTGCATGTATTGGAACGTGTTGGCGGGAATGTATGTACCGCCCATTTCACTGCGGTCGTTTCCGAAAGTTATGGGTTTCAAAATCGGACCGGCCCATTGTGCCGAGCCTGCGGAGCGTCCGCCTTTCAATACTTTCGCACTTGTGTTTATGCCTTCGGAGTAGGGGTTGTCGATTATTTCCGTTTGAGTAGTTTCGTCGGATTCAGTATGCCACATTCCTATCGTGCTTTCATCGCCCTCGAAATCGTCAATAGGCAATTCTTCTCCGAATTTTATAGCGTTCACGGTTATCGTAACGTCTTCCGCACCGGCACTTTTTAGGGTTATGGTGCCTGTTTCTTTCGTTCCGTCCTCGCCGTTGTAGGTTACGGTAACTTGTGCGTTTACGGAATTTGCTTCCAAGGTCGCGGGATTCACCACGATATTCTCAGATGAGCTTTCAAGGGTGATTTGTTCGCTGAGGCTTACGCCGGTTACTGTGAATATAGCTGTCGGCGAAGCATTAACGGCATAAGTGCTGGGTACTATTTCAAGGTCGGGAACGCTTGCGTGCACGTTTATGACCACGTCGTCGGCATCTTGGCTGCTAAGGGTAATAGTGCCTTCTTCCGTAGCTCCCGGGACACCGCTGAAAGTTACGGTAACGGGTACGCCGTACCAACCTGTCAAGCCGTTGTTGTCTTTGGCAATGGTTGCCGGTTCCACGCTTATGTTTTCGGAAGAACTCGTTATTGTTATGTCGTCCAAAAGGTTGCTGGCCGTTACGTTGAATTCCCCTGCCGGGTCGATAGCCAGTTCAGTGGTTGCGCTTATCGCGGGTTTGGGTTTCGTGCCCGTAACATTTATAATAACGGGGTCGGCACCCTCGCTGCTTAATGTAATAGCCGCGCTTTGTGCTTCATAGCTGTTGCCCGTGTAGGTTACGGTAACGTTTTGGTTCGCTCCGGCATCAGCGGCGATGGATTCGGGATTTACCGAAAATTCGGGGTTGTCGCTACTGATTGCAATGGCTTCCGTCAGGTTGTAGCCGCTTACGGTGAATGTCCCCGTCGGATTTACAGTCAGGCTGTTTACGCTTGCTTCAATCATCGGGTCGGTTACTTCATCGCAAACAGTGCCAACGGTATAAGTAATGTACTTCGTAACGGCCATGCCACCGGCGAATGAGAATTTTACAGCAGCTGTGAATGTCGGTTGTGTGTAATTACTAAATGTAGCGGAGAACGTGTTTGTTTCACCGGGTACGGCAGTCATCCCAACTTCCGCAAAATTCGGATTCATTGTCCATGCGTAAGCATTGATTCCTGTCTTGTCGGCATCCAATAATTTGGCAGTCAAAGTAACATTGGTCCCCTCTGTGGAGAACTCATAATAATAGCCTGTGGAGAAAGAACCTTGTTGAGCTTCGTTGCTGGTTCCCCAACAATCGGTGTTGCCCGCTTTTTGGGCAAGTGCCGTCGGAATCGCAAGCATCATACATAATAATGCGATGATTCCATGTCTGATTTGTAGCGTTTTTTTCATGGTTTTTGATAAATAGGTTAAAGTTGAGCCTGTTTCATTCGTTTGCGAAAGTTTTCCATTCCTATCGCCCTTAGACAAAATTATCTGCCAGTGCATTTTTAAACAACAAAAACACTACTACATCATATTATTCTTATTACTACAAATATTCCGCAAAAACGTGATTACATACGTTTGCGCTCGTAGTTTTGGCATATATTTTGAAATATTCACGATGTCGGTACTACATCAATGTCAATCATGCCCATCACGGGAAATTTTTCGCCCTTCTGAAATTTGAGTTGTATTGTGAGGAGTGGCGGCAATTGTAACCCGGACGAGATAGTGGATAAGACATGAAGAAGCCTCCTCGGAATCCGTGGTTCCGGGAGGCTTCTTCATGTCGCTGACAGGATGTTCCGCGCTTATCGTTTCAAGGTAAAGTGTCCTGATAGCCTGCGATTTTCTTCCGGTATCGAGATTATGTACCAGTAATCGTCCATAGGCATGTCGTGCCCGTTATAAGTGCCGTTCCAACCGTCATCGTTCGCATTCAATGTGCATAGCTTGCGTCCGAACCTGTCATATATTTCAATCGCCGCCCCGGGGTACGTTTCCAAGTTGTCGACTTTCCAAACATCGTTGATGCCGTCTCCGTTGGGGGAGAAGAACAAGGGAATGTCTATCGGCATACCGGGTGTTTGGAATTCGCCGTATGCCAAGCATCCGTTGGCATCGGATATTTCCACATTGTAATGCGTGTTTGGTTGCAGCCCGCCCGGATTCGTGTTTGTCCCGTAGGATTGCCCGTTCAGGAAAACGGAGTACGGGGGAGTACCGTTGCCGATTACAAGGCTTACGAAGCCCTCGCTTGCCGCATTGTCGGCAATTTGCAGTATTTCCGGAGCTTCGTTTACATTCAATGTGGCGAAATCGGATGCTGTTCCGCAGATTCGGGACGACACTTCGATTCCATATTCCGCCTTGCCGGTTTGCAGGGGCGTTACGGACAGTCTGTCGCCGTTTTCCCCCGTTATGGTGGAAAAATCATTCCCGTTTGTTGAAACGGTCCATACAATATCGTCGTAATCGCCGTTTATGTCCGCTGCAATGTTTATTTCATCCCCGAAACAGATGTCGTCTAACTCCGGGAGTGTTACATTTACCGGTTTTTGCACGGTAATGGAAGCCGTAGCGGGTTCGGATTTGCAGAAGTCGTTTTCGGAGTAGACTTCGATTGTCATGTCGTTACTTGCGGTGAACGTGTAAGTATCGGAGGCTTCCGTCCCGTTCCAGAAATAGCGTGTGGGATTGCCCGTTATGGTCGATACCGCGAGGGTGGCTTCGCTGCCTTCGCACACTGTCGGGTTGCTGTCGGAAAGTGCGATTCCAATTGGCTCGTGTACGTATACTCCGGTAGTTGCTCCCGTTTCGGGGCATTCTGCCGTCGTTACGCTTATTCTATATTCCACGTCGCCGTTCCGTTGCGGGGTTGTTTCGAGGGTGGTTCCGTTTTCTCCGGGAATCTGCACGAAATCGCCGTTCCCGTCAGATTCGTACCATGTTATGCCGTCATGGCTTCCGTCTATTACGGCCGTTATGCTGATGCTTTCACCTTGGCAAATGTCGTCTATTGCCGGCAGCGTTATTTTTACCGGTTCTTGCACGGTAATTGAAGCCGTAACGGGTTCGGATTTGCAGAAGTCGTTTTCGGCGAAAACCTCGACCGTCATGTCGTGGTCTGCCGTAAAGACATGCGGGTTGGGGCCTTCTTCCCCGTTCCAGAAATATCGTGTAGGTTCGCCCGCGATTACCGTAGCCGCCAGTTCTGCTTCCGCTCCCTTGCAGACAGTAAGGCTTTCTGTTTGCAAGCCTATTTCTATCGGGCTGTGGACAGTTATTTTTACCTCGTCCGTTTCTCCGGCACAGGATTGGTTGTAGGCAATCACTTTATATGTGTTTTCCCCGTCCAAGGGAGAGATTTGCCACTCGTTTTCCTCTTGATAGGATATGGATATGCCATTTGCGAATAATTCGTACTTGTCGGCATTAGATGCCGTTGCTGCCAATGTTACGCTTTCTCCGCTGCAAATTTCGTTTGCGGTGGCTGTCAGTTCCGTCCCTGCCGGTTTCTTTACAGGCGTGATGGTTATGCTTGATTCTTCCGTAATGCAACCCGGACCGTTTGCGGATACTTTATATGTCGTTTCTTCGTTGACAATCACCGTTTGCGAGTTGCCGTTGCCGCTTACGCCCGGACCGGTCCAATCGTAACTGTCGAAAGAGCCGGGAGAGGCGGTAAGGGTGATTTCTTCGCCTTCGCATGGAGTTTCATCGGATGCGCTTATTGTTACCTTGCATACCCTTTGGCAATCGACCCGTACCATGTTCGATATGGAGAAAACTTCGCAGTCGGAGGACAAAGTCCCGGTGGCTGCTGCTTCTTCCGCCAATTCGCGGGATCCCGCAAGTATCGCGCGGTAATAATCGGTTACGGACGGGTCGTCCTTGGTAACTGTCATTTCCGATACCATGATCCCGCTGCCTTCCATGCTTGTCCATGTCGCGCCTTCATCGGTCGATTTTTGCCACAACACGTAAGGATTGCTGTATATGGAGTGCAGGTATTCGTCGCTGCCGGTTATCGAAAGCGTCAAATCCGAGCCGCAGTCCACGGTCGCGTCCGTCAGTCCTGCATCTATGTCGGCATACAGGTTTATTTGCGGGGAGCATACGGAAATGCTCATGTCGTCTATCGCGACATCGTTGCCGTTTACCGCGCCTCCGACGCTGTACAGGCGTATTATGAATTTGTTGTAATTGCCGGAGTTGAACGAAATGCCGTAGTTGGTCCAGTTTTCCATTTCCCAGTCTTGGAGAGGACCTGTTTCGCCTTCTGCGAGCACCTGCCCGTCTGCCGTTGCCACTTCAAAGCGGAATTCGGCGGCTTGGTGTCCGGATGATTGGGATATGTTGCAGGCGAAGATGGATAAATGGTACCATTGGTTTTCACAAAAATCCCGTTCGATTTCCTGCTCGTAAAACAAGACAGGTTGCCCGATGTTTACGACGAGGAAGCCACCGTCAGGATTGCCGGTGTGGTCGGTCTTGTTCCTTGCCCAGTTATAGATAGTCCCGTCCAAATCAAGCGCGTCGTCGGAATTGGACACCACCGCGAATTGTCCGTCGGGTATTTCCGTGCTTGGAGTCCTGCTGCAAGCATGGTTCTTTACATAATCGCAGCATTCGCGTGTCCCTTTGGGTACTGTCCCGAAATCTTCGCTCCATAATTTCCGCTCCTCGTCCGTGTATTGGCAGCAAGGTACGGAAGTAAGCATGAACGGCTCGGATTCAGTGCCGTTTTGCGATACCTTGAAATATTCGTTGCCGTTTTTGCTGACTATTTTGATGCTTGAAGCGTTCTGCCCCGGAATTTCTTCCCACGGCCCGTCGGGGCTATCCGAGCGTTCCCATACGAAATTCCCGTTGCCGTCGAACCCCTCCGCATTGAGGGTTACCTCCGAGCCGACACATAACGACAACAGGTCGGTTTCGCTTGTGATGATTGCCGATACCGATGAACATTGCATCTTGTCGTGGTCGAAAGGGAACGACGGCAGGTAATTGGATGTCAATGTGGAAATGTTAGTTCCTATTTTATAAGGTATTTCGAGCAATGTCATGTATCCGTTTTTCGTCCACGCGCCTCTTAGTAATTCGTGGTCTTTGGTAATAGTTATGCTTTGCCCGTTTTCGAGGTCGGAAACAATCACGCCGGCCATTCCTGATTTTACAAGCATCCCGGCAGGTTGCGACGATGTCGGGTTTAAGATTTTCCATTCGCGGTCAAAATCGAATGATGGTTTGGCTTGGATGTTTTCCGAATAGGCGCGGGTGAGGGAAATTCTCAAATATCCGTCTTCCGTGACTTCTATCGACATTCTTACGGCATATATGCCGGATCCTACCAATTGGCGGCAAAACGGGCCTTCCGTTGTCAGGTTTTGGGAGATGGCCGTCATGGACAGCAGGGAAAGAACGGCTGCGAAGATGAGACAAAATGTTTTTTTCATATAATAGGGTAAACTTCATGCAATTGCCATGTGTTCCGGTCGGCAGGCGACAGTTTGTAAAGATAGGGATTCCGTGAGAAACCGGATAGCTGGATTTGGTAAATCTCCGGGTTTGTCACAACTCCGGAGATTTACCGGGAAAATATATATGGAATTAGGTTAGGGTGTGCAAAAACCGGTAACCGCTTGCCTTTGAATTTTTTTATGCAGGATAAATTCCTATATATTGCAAAAATAAACCGCCTGTCTGTTTAAAACAAGTTAAATACTACTACATGGTATTTCACATAATACTACAATTATTCTTCAAATAATATATTTCACTCGTTTGAAATCGCTTTTTGCTGTTTTTTATATTACATCTTGCAAAGTATTTTATTACAACAATTAATAGTGGTTGGTTTTTTATAGGTTGCAGGTTATTGGTGGATAGTGGATTTCACTAATGTATAATTAAAAATTTAAAATTAATAATTCCGATTAGTTTATAAGTGGATAGTGGATAGCTGAGGCGGCCGGCAATAGGCGTTGTTTTGGATTTATTCGATTTACGTTCCCGTCAACTTGCGTAATTCCGATGATTAATCTTATAGCGATTTACAATCGCTTTCTAAATTGGCGGAATTTTGCAAACCACGTTATTAATGGGATTGAAAATCCCATATTTATATATCCTGCGGGATTGCATGAATTGATGAGACCGCAGGTCGAATAAATCCCGCAGGACGATAATAAGCCTGAGGCTGGACTTGTTCAGATTTTGGTAAGGCGCAGCCGGATTTTGAGATACTCAAAGATTCATTATCAAGATGAATTTTCGCGGGGCGTTCAGTTTGCGGCGAACCTACGGATTCGGGGATAATGCAAAAAATCCGGGAGAAAAGACAAGTACCGGTAACCGCCGGTCCGGCTTGTCGGATGTTGTGTAAAGGAAAAATCAAATTTTATATGCTTTTGTGATAAAATTCGTGCTTGTTTGCTTTCGTTTTTATATTAAATGCGCTAAATTAGCGCGAAATTTGACAAAAGACAGAAACAAAGTATAATTTATAATATAATGTCAAGATTGATAGTTCCGGCCAAACCGTACAAGTCCCTTTTGGATTTGAAACAAACAGAGTTGGCAATAAAATTCCTGAAAGATTTCTTTCAATCCACCTTGTCTGCCGAATTGCGCCTGCGCAGGGTTACCGCTCCGCTGTTCGTACTTAAAGGTACGGGCATAAACGACAATCTCAACGGCGTGGAAAGGCCGGTAACCTTTGCAATAAAGGACATGGAAGGCCGTGAAGCCGAAGTTGTGCATTCGCTTGCCAAATGGAAACGGATGATGCTTGCGGAGTACAAAATCGGCCGGGGTTACGGCTTGTATACCGATATGAATGCGATCCGCGCCGACGAGGAATTGGACAATACACATTCTCTTTATGTGGATCAATGGGATTGGGAACTTTGCATAGGAGAAGAAGACAGGACGCTTGCTTATTTAAAGGATGTCGTGCGCCGCATTTATGCCACAATAGTGAGATGCGAGTATTTCGTATATGAGTTGTTCCCGTCGATACAGCCGCAGCTGCCCCGCGAGATACATTTCATCCATGCGCAGCAATTGCTTGATTTGTACCCCGGAAAGACCCCGAAAGAGCGCGAGGATTTGATAACGGAAAAATACGGCGCGGTTTTCATAATCGGCATAGGCGGCAAATTGTCGAACGGGGAAAAGCACGACGGACGTTCTCCCGATTACGACGACTGGACAACAGACAATGAAGACGGGTTCAAAGGTTTGAACGGTGATATCCTTGTTTGGGATGGCATACTTGGACGTTCTCTTGAATTGTCGTCAATGGGTGTAAGAGTTGATAAGGAAGCTCTCGTAAGGCAATTGGAGCTTTGCGGGGAAACGGAACGCTTGCAATTCGAGTTCCACAAGAAATTGATGAACGACGAGTTGCCCTTGTCCTTGGGTGGCGGAATCGGCCAGTCGCGCTTGTGCATGTATATGTTGCGCAAAGCCCATGTCGGGGAAATCCAATCGAGCATCTGGCCGGATGACATGAGGCGCGAGTGCGCCGCACACGGCATGATGTTGTTGTAATAGTTCGCCATGCGATAAAAAAACAAACCCGCAAACGCGGGTTTGTTTTTTTATCGCAGATTGTTTTTACATGCTTGGCAATTTCCCCCTGAGGGGGCGGGATGCCGTCATGCATCCGGGGGCATACGATGATTTGATTTCAAGAACTACTTGTGAAGCAAGTAATTCTTGAAGTCGGAAAACTCCTTGCTCATGGGAACGCTTTGTTTCGTTCCTTTCATGAACTCTTGCAGGCGCTCAGGAATTTCCACTTTTGTTTGAAGTATGGCTTCAACCTTTTCCAAGAATTTGGCAGGATGCGCGGTTTCCAAAAATACTCCTGTCTCCCCATCCTGCAACAGGTCTTTGAGTGCCTGGTAGCCGCAAGCCCCGTGCGGGTCGAGAATATACCCGTTGGCCTTGTAGCACTGCTTTATCGTCTCGCTGATTTGTCCGTCATTGTATGCAGCACCGCAAATATCCTTGCATATCGCTTCGTGGGACTTGCCGTACAAGTCCAAAACGCGGGCGAAATTGCTGGGGTCTCCCACATCCATCGCGTTGGCAAGAGTCGCAACCGAAGGGCGCGGCGTGTAAATTCCGGTATTGAGGTATTGCAGGAAAATATCGTTGCGGTTGTTGGCGGCAATGAATCTTTTGACAGGCAATCCCATACGTTTTCCGAACAAACCGGCTGTTATGTTGCCGAAATTCCCGCTAGGTACGCAAATAACCACGTTCTTGTCCTTTCCGCTTCTTTGCAATTGCGCATAGGCATAAAAATAGTAGAATGATTGGGGCAGGAACCTTGCCACATTGATGGAATTGGCCGAAGTCAATTTCATCGCATTGTTGAGTTCCTTGTCAGCAAAAGCAGATTTTACCAACCTTTGGCAATCATCGAAATTGCCGTCCACTTCTATGGCCGTGATGTTTTTACCGAGTGTCGTGAATTGGCACTCTTGTATTTTGCTCACTTTGCCTTTCGGGTAAAGCACGTAAACCTTGATGCCGTCGACTCCCAAAAAACCGTTTGCCACTGCGCTGCCTGTATCTCCCGACGTGGCAACCAGCACGTTTACTTCGCCGGTGTTGTTTTCCTTGCGGATGAAATACGACAACAGCCGAGACATGAACCTTGCCCCTACGTCCTTGAAAGCCAAGGTAGGACCGTGGAAAAGTTCAAGGCTGTAAATATTGTCTTCCACCTTTACTATCGGAATGTCGAAACTCATGGCATCGTACACGATTTTTTTCAATGCGTCTTTTTCCACGTCCTCGCCGAAGAATGCATCCGCAACCGCGTAAGATATTTCCTGCAAGCTCATTGAAGCCATGTTGTCGAAAAATTCCTTGGGCAATTGCTTGATGCTTTCGGGCATGAACAATCCTTTGTCCGATGCCAGACCCTTGGTTACCGCTTCTTCAAGGCTGGTATTTTTTTCCTGTCCGTTTGTGCTGTAATATTTCATTGCTTTGATTATTGACATTAACTATGATAAGAACTCTTTGATGAACTCTTCCCCGTATAGATGGCCGTATCCGCCTTGTTTTACACTTTCCTCGTCGAACACCTGTACGGCATCCGCTTGCATTCCGGGTTTGTAAATCAAAAACGGGACAGGCTTGTCCGTATGTGTTTTTATTGCGCACGGGGTAGGGTGGTCGGGCAATACTGCAATGGCCACGGGAGATTCCCATTTTGAAACTTCTTCGTAAACCGGGCCTATGATGCGTTTGTCCAAATATTCGATTGTGGTTTTTTTGAGTTCCGGATTCCCGTCGTGGCCTGCTTCGTCGCTGGCTTCCACATGCAGGAAAACAAAATCCCCGTGGCGCAGGGCTTCTATTGCTGCTTCCGCCTTGCCTTCGTAATTGGTATCGAAAAGCCCTGTCGCACCTTCCACCTCGACAGGTTTAAGTCCGGCGTAAACACCTATGCCTTTTATGAGGTCCACGGCTGAAATCACAGTGCCGTCCTTGATGCCGAACTTTTCACCCATTGTTTGCATGGCAGGCTTGTAACCCGGCGACCAGGGCCAGATGCTGTTGGCCATGTCCTTGCCTTCCGCCGCCCGTTTCAGGTTTACCGGATGCGTAGGAAGCAATTCCATCGATTTCAAGATAATGGCGTTAAGTTTGTCTGCGGTTTCCTGCGCTTCGGGGACGGCCGCTTTTATCATCACGTCTTTGAAAGGAGTGCCCGGTACGTCGTGGGGAGGAGTGCAATCTATGCGTTTGTCCCCGCCTTTCATTTTCAGCAAGTGGCGGTAAGACACCCCGTTGTAAAAGCTGAACGTGTCGTTTCCGAGTTCCTTTTGCAGGAATTCGACAAGTTCTTTCGCTTCTTCGTTGCTGATGTGTCCGGCAGAATGGTTCTTGATTTTGCCGTCCTGAATGCAGATGAGATTGCAACGCATGGCCATTTCCCCTTCGTTGATGGGAATCCCCATAGAGGCGGCTTCCAAAGAACCCCGTCCTTCGAACGATTTGCGCACATCGTATCCCAATACTTCCAAATTGGCGATTTCGCTTCCGGGCTTGAATCCGTGCGGGACTGTGGAAAGCAGCCCTGTTTTGCCATTTTTTGCCAACAAATCCATGTAAGGCGTGGAGGCTGCCTGCAATGGCGTTTTGCCTCCGAAAGCGGCTATCGGCTCGTCGGCCATGCCGTCTCCTAATATTATAATATGTTTCATGTTTGTTTAGTGGTTAGTGATTAGTGGATAGTGGTTAGTTATTGTATTAACCATTCACAGTGCGCTAATCACAAATATGATTGTCCATATATTGTTCCAATTTTTGGACTATTTCTTCCATGCTGTCGGTGCTCTCTGCTCCGGCGGCGTTTTTGTGGCCTCCGCCGCTGAACAGTTTCGAAGCAATTTCGTTGACTGCGAAACCGCCTTTCGAACGGAACGAAAGTTTCACGCAACCGTTATCCTCGCGCACGAACACCGAGCAATTGATGTCAGGTATTTGCAGCGGCAGGTTCACCAAGCCGTCGGTGTCTCCGGTACGGTACCCGAATTTCTTCAAGTCCTTTGCGCTCATACAGGAAACCGCCCATCCGGCTTCCGGGTAAACTTTCATGCAGTTCAACAGGAAATGTCCCATCAGGCGCAGGCGGTTTTCGCTGCTGGTAGTTATCACCCTGCGGTAAATATCGTCCTTGTCGACGCCTTTTTTCAGCAATTCGGTAAATATGGTGTAAAGTTCCGGATTGTTGGAATTGTATGCCAGGCCTCCCGTGTCGGACAACATGCCGGCACAGATGCATTCGGCGGTTTCCTTGTTCATTTCGGGAAAATATCCCATGCGGCAGATGATTCGGAAAACCAATTCGCTCGTGGCGCATATCTCGGGATGCGAAATTATTATGTCGGCGAAATTGTCGGGATCGGGGTGATGGTCCACCATCACTTTGCGGGCCTTGCTGTTGATTATGTATGTTCCTGCCTTGCCTGCGCGTTTGGGTTCGTTGAAATCCAAACAGAACAAAAGGTCGCAGCTTTTCAATAAATCGGCAGCTTGTTGCTCGTCGTTTTCAAATACGATTATGTTGTCGCTTCCCGGAAGGAACATCAGACGCCCGGGTGCTTCGTCAGGAATCATTATCCACGTGTCTTTTCCCTGCGACACTAAAAAGTTGTACAAGGCCAATGACGAGCCTATCGAATCCCCGTCCGGGCCCTTGTGCGAGATTATCAGTATCTTGCTTGCCTTGTTTATGGCTTTGAGGCAAGCGATAATCTTTTCTTCCGGTATTATTTTGGAAATCATTTTACTGGTTGACTATGGTTTCAGTTTTTACAATTTACAAAGATAGCATTTTTAGTTGTTCATATAGTTGATGTCAATGTCGAAGAAATTTGGTATCTTCGGATTTGGAGAAGATTTTATTTGCGGTAAATATATAATCTCGGTTATTGATAGTATTAAAACGATATTTGGCACATCCTCCTTATGGGCGAATGTCAAGAAGATAAGGTAAAATTGAAATGGAATTTATAATCTATTTATGTATAATTGGGTTTGTCGTTGCCTGCATAGGTGTTTGGGGATTAATTGAACTTCGCAAAGGGGACAAATCCAAATGCTGATTACT
>JADIMR010000098.1 GCA_017694565.1 Candidatus Enterocola intestinipullorum
ACTATCCACTATCCACTAATCACTATCCACTAAACTAAGCAACTCTGCTGGTTTGTCAATTATATGCGCAGCACCCGCATCCTTTAACTCCGAAACGGGTCTGAAACCCCATGAAACGCCTACCGACACCAACCCTGCATTGCTTGCCGTCTGCATGTCCGTAGCCGTATCGCCTACATACAAGCAATCGCCCCTATCCACGCCTGCCAGTTGCAGGGCTTCATTGGCAATGTAGGGGTCGGGCTTGATTGGAACGCCCTCGCGTTGGCCTAATACGGCGCAAAAGTCGATGTCCGGGAAAAATCCCTTTACTAAAGCCTGCGTACCGGCAATGAACTTGTTGGAAGCTACCGCTATTTTTACACCTTTTTCCTGCAAGGCGTGCAACAGTCGGGGAATACCGTCATACGGACGAGTCAAATCAGTTTTATGCCGCATGTAGTAATCCAGAAAGTCAGATTTCACCTTTTCTATCGTTGCCTCATCCCGGAATTGTTCCGGCAATGCCCTTTCTATCAACTTGGTAACGCCGTTACCCACGAAATAGTTGTACTTGGACAAATCGTGCATGGGAAAGCCGTGCAATTGCAGGGCATGATTGGTTGCCTGCCCCAAATCGGCCACTGAATTTATCAATGTCCCGTCCAAATCAAATATGACGAGCCGCTTCACGAGAAATAAATTGGTAGGTTAATATTATGCCTGCGATTCGGCATGGTTTCAACATTCCATAATAGTGCGGGTCATTGCGCCCCACGAATACTTGCTTTTCTCAACCTTGATGCCCTGCAAGAAACAATCGGGATTGCCTTTCTGAAAAAAATCGCACAACGCCCCGCCTATTGCCGCCGGGTCGGGAGCGACCACGTATCCGGCCTTGCCGTCGGGAACTATTTCCGCAAGTCCTCCGACATTTGTCACAAGCATGGGCTTTTCAAAATGATACGCTATCTGCGTAACACCGCTTTGCGTTGCCGATTTATATGGCTGGACCACTATGTCGGCGGCTGAAAAAAACAATTTGACTTTGTTGTCGGGGATGAAATCGCTATACCAGCGTACACGTCCCGTCAAGCCCAAATTCCTTTCCAAATCCTTGTATTTCTGCTCGTTGCCGTAAAATTCCCCAGCCACTACCAACTCGACATCTTCCATGCCTCTTACCTGGGGCAGAGACATGGCCCGCATCAGCAAATCCAAGCCCTTGTAATCGCGTATAAAACCGAAAAACAACAAGTAACGTTTGCCGGCATCCAGACCGAGGCTTTTCAATGCTTCCGTGCGCGGAACCTGCTCGCCGAAAGTATCATAAACGGGATGCGGGGAGAATGCCGCCTGACGGCCGCCATTGTCCAAGCGTTTCAAATCTTCCCCCACCGAACGGGACATGTACACGAAAGCATCTACCGATTTCACGAAATAGCGCGAAAGAGGCAAATCGAAAAAATGAGGCTCGTGCGGTATTACGTTATGCAAGACGGCAACCACTTTCGTTTTGGCATATTTGCGTATCTCACGGGCGATAGTTCCCAAGCAAGGCGCCATGAACGGCATCCAGTAACTTATCACAGCGACATCTGCCTGTCGCTTGGCCAATTGTTTGCCAACGGCAGTCCAATTGAATGGATTCACAGAATTCACAAGCCTTGAAACGTGTAAACCGGATGGCGCGGAATCCGTTGAATACTGGGTTTTGCCCGGGAACAGGAAAGAAGGATATTGCAAAGTGAATGTAATGATTTCCACTTCGCAACCTTCGTCCGTGAACTGCCGGGCAAGACGCTCGTTAAACGCCGCCAAACCTCCACGGTACGGATAAGCAGTTCCTATAATCAGGACTTTCATTCCTCGTAATCGACACATACCCTTGCCGAAACCACCTTTACGATATACGCGACGACTTTTTGGTGATCCGGATTGACTTGGTACGCCGACAAAGCGTCCAAGTCGTCAAGAGTGCAATTCAGCACCACGTCATAATTATTTTCGGGTGTTCCCGGCATGTTTATCCCGACTTTTATCGAACGCAATTCGGGAACTATCCCACACAAAGCCTCCAAGGAATTTTTAATGATAACCGCGTTTTCCTGCTTGCTTTTGCCTTCGGCCTCATCCTTGAGTTGCCACATTACGATATGTCTGATCATGTCTGGAAAATTAATACTGTTTTTATATTACAAAGATAATGCAAACGAGAACAAAGGACATTGAGCTTGCTCGAAATGGACTTTGTCGAGTGCAGCTTATCTTCTGCAAAGATAATGCAAACGAGAACAAAGGACATTGAGCTTGCTCGAAATGGACTTTGTCAAGTGCAGCTTATCTTCTGCAAAGATAATGAAATATATGAACCGCCATTTTCCAAAACCCGTGAGCAAACATTACCGAAACCGGCAAGCATGGTCTTTTCGTAAAAAATACGGACGGTTTGCGTCCGTATTACGCTAACCGTCCGTATTTATGTTTTAACCGGTTTTATTCGGCTTCCACAACAGTAATGTCGCAAAGGCCTCCCTCCCTTGCCGCCGTACAGCCTTGGTATATAGGTTGTATTCCTGCACGTCCGATGCCGGTGGCAGTTACAAGGCCGTTCTCATCGACCGAGAACACGGTTTGTTTTTCATTAGGCCAAAACTTCCATGTTATTTCGGACATGGGAATTTCCTGCCCGTCGTATTTCACCGTAAGCTGGAAAGTCTCTCCTATATGGAGATTTTCTTTCGATACCGGCTCTATCTTAAGTTTGTTACGGTCGAGAGCGGCCTTGCCCCATTTTTCAACAGCCAACACTGCATTTACAGGGCTGTATATGTTCAATTGGAGGCTTACCGTGTCTCCTGGGTTGAGGCGTGAAAGCACGTCCGCCTCGTTGATCAGTTCCAATTGACCGTTGAACATCTGCATGGCTTGTTCGTCCGCCTGCTGCCGTCCTTCGGAAGACTCCGAGGCGGTTACGTTCAATTCCCTTTGGGTCAACAAGTCCAGCACATACTGGCTTGTAACCACTGCGTTGAAGTCTCCGATAACCCCGTTCGTGATATTGTACCTGTAAGTGGTAGTGCTCTTGTCTTCGCATGAAGACAGGGTCGCGATTGCGACAATGGACAAGAGGGAAACGATTCCCAAGAATTTTGTTTTCATTCTTTCGTTT
Source organism: Candidatus Enterocola intestinipullorum (assembly GCA_017694565.1). Classification (GTDB taxonomy): domain Bacteria; phylum Bacteroidota; class Bacteroidia; order Bacteroidales; family Paludibacteraceae; genus Enterocola; species Enterocola intestinipullorum. The sequence continues at coordinate 3,152 of JADIMR010000098.1, forward strand.
TTTATGGTTTAATGACGCGGCAAAAGTAATAAAAAAAAGTACGACACAATACAATCGCATGAATTCGTATCGCTATAGGTTGATAGTGGTTAGTGGTTAGTTTCGGGTTATGCCGCTTAGTGCCAGCTATCGCGTAAGTTTAGCACCTTGTAGTGATAGCAACCAAGTTAAGGGTGCTTGCCCCCTCTGGGGGCAGGTTTTAGCCAAAGGCTAAAAGCGGGGGATTAGACAATGAAAAGGGCATGGGCATTTCCGCTTTGCTCCAATGCTCATGCCCCCTCTGGGGGCAGAAAATTCGTGCAAACGAGTGCAGAGGACAAACTTGTTTGGACTATGCCAAGTGCAGCCGAATTTGGAGAAACTCAAAAAATCATCAAAAGATGATTTTTTCGGGGGATAAGACAATGGCTTGCGGAGCAATGCTCCGCAACGGGCGAAGCCCGGCGCGTAAGCGTAAATTAAATGGAAAAGAGCTGAGCGCAGCCTCCTCATGATAAAAACATTGTTTATCTTTAGCTTTCTGCCATGTATTTTCCGTATATTGGGCTCAACAAAAAGGCATATCATGGAAAACTATAATACACTCTTAGATCGGCAAAAACAATTCTTTAATCTTGGTTACAGCAAAGACATAAAATTTCGCAAGCAATCGCTTAAAAAGCTCAAGAAAACCATTCTCGAAATGAAAGGCGACATAGCGGAATCTTTAGCAAAAGACCTGAACAAACCTAGCGCAGAAAGCTACCTTACGGAAATAGGTGTCTTATTGACTTCGATAAATTATTGTTTAAGACATATCGGTTCATGGGCTAAGAAACAACGAAAATCATCCATATTAGCCCTTTTTCCATCGCGAAGCTATGTAATCCCGGAACCATACGGCTCGGTTTTGATAATTGCCCCGTGGAATTACCCGGTATTGCTGGCATTGGACCCGCTTATTTCGGCAATTGCTGCCGGAAACTGCGCGGTAATTAAACCATCGGAAATGGCTCCCTCCGCTTCAGCAGTAATATGCAAAATAATAAGAAAATGTTTCGACGAAGAATATGTTTGCGCAATAGAAGGCGGAGCTGAAGAAACAGAACGCCTTACTTCGATGAAATTCGATTATATTTTCTTTACAGGAAGTCCTGAGAAAGGCAAACTCGTAATGCAAAAAGCAGCCGAGAATCTTATTCCCGTAACATTGGAATTAGGAGGCAAAAGTCCCTGCATAATAGACGAAAGTGCCGACATAAATATGGCAATGAAGCGTATAATCTTCGGAAAGATTTTAAACGCCGGGCAGACTTGCGTGGCTCCTGATTACCTTTTGGTTCACTCATCGCATAAGGAAAAGTTGAAAGAAGCCTTTGAAACGGAAGTTAAAGCCATGTTAGGTGACAATCCGTTGGATGACAAAACATATCCCCGAATAGTAAACTCCCGCCATTTCGAACGCATAACCAATTACCTTAATGAGGGCCATGTATTGTCTGGCGGCACATTCCGGACCGACACGTTGCAAATATCTCCTACTTTACTGGAAATAACAAATACTGATGTTCCGGTAATGCGAGATGAAATTTTCGGCCCGGTGCTTCCGTTAATTTATTTCGATGACTTCGATGAAACAATAAATGCACTGCAACAGAAAGAGAAACCGTTGGCATTATATCTATTCACATTCGACAAAAAGCACGAAGATTCGGTTTTGGAGAAAATTTCGTTCGGCGGAGGCTGCATCAATGACTGCATAATGCACCTTGTATCACCCCATCTACCTTTCGGAGGCGTTGGAAAAAGCGGCATCGGCTGCTATCACGGCAAGTACGGATTCGACACGTTCAGCCACAAGAAATCCATCGTATTGAAAGCCACGTACCCCGACATGAACGTCCGCTACCGTCCTTATACAAAATTCAAGATGTTTTTAGTAAAAATGCTGTTGAAATAAAAATACAAGCATTATTGCAAAAAAATTGGCACAACAAAAGGGCTTTTACAAATACATAGAACCTCGCCTAAATACGACACGGAAAATACTGTCATTACCGCACGAACTCCCAAAAGTTTTCCGGGGTAATAACTTTATGTGGAGAATTCGGATATGTATTAGAAAACAGCTTGGGCTGAACGCATTTCGACCTGCTATTCCATTTAAACTCAAAAGTATGCAAAACTCCGTCTATATCTTCGACAAGATCGATTTCTTGCTGTTCGTGAGTACGCCAAAAGAAAATATGCGCATAATTTCCAATATATGAATTTCGCTTTACCCTTTCGCTAACCATCAGGTTTTCCCACAACGCACCTACATCGTTACGCAACTCCAACGGAGCAAAATTCGACAATATCGCATTTCTGACCCCATTATCGTAAAAATATATTTTCTTACCCTTTTTAATCTCATTTCGTAAATTTCTGCTGAACGAATCCAATTTAAAAACCACAAAACATTTTTGAAGCAAGTCTATATAATTCTCCACTGTTTCCTTGTCAACACCAAGCAAATTGCCCAACTCGTTATAAGAAACCTCGCTTCCCAACTGCAATGCCAAAGCCCTTACCAATTTTTGAAGCAACTCCGGTTTCTTTATCCCTTTATAAGCAAACAAATCTTTATACAAATAATGATTTGCCAACGACATTAAGATCCTTCTCGAATCATCGGGTTCGTTAACAACTTCCGGATACAAGCCATATATCATGCGCATTTCCAACAATCGGGTCTCTTCCCTTTCGGAAGTGCTTGCCGCCAACTCCGGCAACGAAAACGGGAACAAATTGTATTCGATTATTCGTCCCGTGGCTGATTCGTTTATTCCTTCCGACAAATCGAGAGAAGAAGATCCCGTAACTATAACGCGCGTATCGAGTTTAAGGTCTCCAATCATTTTCAACGTAAGCCCTATATTCTTTACCCGCTGCGCCTCATCAATAAACACGATATCGTATGGCGATAACAAATATTCCAGTTCAGTTGAAGTTTTACCTTCAATAAACATGATATCGTCAATGTTATCACAATTCAAAAAGAGAGCTTTTTCCTTATCAGATTTAAGACAGCCAAGCAATGTAGTTTTACCTACCTGCCTCGCTCCCAAAATAACTATCACTTTTTTATATCTGAAATCCTTTACGATGGATTTTTCGATTGCCCTACCTATCATAATAACCAATTTTTTATACCATAAAGATAGGCATTAAGCACAAAACCGCCAAATTTAGTATTAATTTAGCGGTTACAACCGCTAAATTTGGGATGAATTTAGCGGTTTTATTCTTTCGGCTCATAAAGATTCTACTAATCTCCGAATTACTTGTTTCAAACACTATACCCCAAACATTATACAGATAATCAATAAAATCCCTAATTTTGCGCCATACAAACAAAACAAGACGAAATGGAACACAAACTATATATATACAACACTCTCAGCAGGAAAAAGGAGCAATTCGTACCGATCAACAGCCCGTACGTGGGCATGTACGTCTGCGGGCCTACTGTTTACGGAGACGCTCATTTGGGACATGCACGCCCTGCGATAACTTTCGACATACTGTTCCGCTATTTGCAGCACTTAGGCTACAAAGTCCGCTATGTGCGCAACATAACCGATGTGGGACACTTGGAACACGATGCCGATGATGGAGAGGACAAAATAGCAAAAAAAGCCCGTTTGGAGCAAATGGAGCCGATGGAAGTGGTACAATACTACCTCAACCGCTACCACAAGGCAATGGATGCCCTCGGCGTGCTTCCTCCCAGCATAGAACCCCATGCTTCCGGACATATAATAGAGCAAATAGAGTTCGTAAAAAGGATCATGGATGCCGGATACGCATACGAAAGCGAAGGTTCGGTATATTTCGACGTACAGAAATACAATAAATCCCACCATTACGGGGAGCTCTCCGGCAGGAACATCGACGAGCAGTTGGAAACGACCAGAGCACTGGACGGACAGTCAGAGAAGCGCCACAGCACCGACTTCGCACTGTGGAAAAAAGCCAGCCCCGAACACATAATGCATTGGCCGTCCCCATGGAGCGAGGGATTTCCCGGATGGCATTTGGAATGCTCCACCATGGGAACAAAATACCTTGGTGAAGAATTCGACATCCACGGCGGCGGCATGGACCTTATCTTCCCCCATCACGAATGCGAGATAGCACAATCGACTGCCGCGCTCGGACATGAATCCGTACACTATTGGATGCACAACAACATGATAACCATCAACGGGCAAAAGATGGGCAAATCGTTGGGCAACTTCATAACCTTGGACGAATTTTTCAGCGGCAAACACCAACTGCTTACGCAGGCATACAGCCCCATGACGATACGGTTCTTCATATTGCAAGCCCACTATCGCAGCACAGTGGATTTCAGCAACGAGGCATTGCAAGCTTCGGAAAAGGGATTGCAAAGGCTGATGGAAGCCTACCACCGTCTGCAACAGCTGAAACCATCGGCGCAAAGCACTGTGGACGTAAAAGGCTTGGCGGCAAAATGCGAAGAAGCGATGAACGACGATTTGAACACGCCTGTGGTAATATCGCACTTGTTCGATGCTGCCAAAAGCATAAACAGCGTATACGATGGCAAAGGCACCATATCGCAAGAAGATTTGGACAATTTGAAAGCCGTTTTCAAACTATATGCAGAGGATTTGTTGGGATTGAGGGACGAACAGGCACAAGACAGCAACGAGGCGTATAAAAAAGCCGTGGATTTATTGCTGGATTTGCGCTTGGAAGCGAAAAAGAACAAAGACTGGGAAAAATCGGACAAAATACGGAACGCCCTTACGGAAGCCGGTTTTTCAATAAAAGATACCAAAGACGGGTACGAATGGAGTTTGTGATTTTTTCAAAATCACAAACTCATTTTCCTCTACCCACCAATCACACTACGAACGCCGCCGCAGTTGCCACAAGCATACTACAAAAACAAGTGTAAAGCATACCAATGTCGCGTAATATCCTCCGGTACTGACCAAGTCCTGCAAATCGGCATTAGCGGCTTCCGCCCCGAGCATCCTGTACGCAGCCACCGCCAATGCGTTATTGACGAAATGGGCGACAACCGGCAGCCAAACCGAGCCGCTCCACACCACCATGTAACCGAAAATAGCTCCCAAAAACATTCGCGGCAAAAATCCTGTGAATTGGAAATGAATGAAACTGAATATTGCCGCGCCTATCCATACTGCCAAATGCGTATTCTTGAACACGTTACGGCACAAAGACAGTAAAGCTCCACGAAAAAAGAACTCCTCGGTAATTGCCGGCACTACAGCCATCAACAACAAAGTAACGGCAAAATCAGCAACGCCGCTTCCTTCCATAAACAAGTTCGTAAGGGACACGGCCTCTTCTTCCATTGCCATTATCCATTCCTCCCATCCCGGGGGCAAAGGGATAAGGGAATTATAATAAGACAACAGGTTTATCAGCGGCTGCACGGACAATACGGCCACGACAGCAGCGAGATATTGCCTTGTCCCCGCCGACCTGCCGGCGGACAAAAAGGAAATGGGCGAACGGCTTACCAACAATGCGTAAACCCATGCGGACAACAGAAATATGGTAACTGATTGCACGAACTGCGAAATTTCCAACCACCAACGTTCCATTGAAAGGACATCGACTCCTAACATGACTGCGGCAATATACACCAAAACCGCAGCCATACACACCATGAATACCGATACCAATACGAATATCAGGCATTTGACCCAATTCCGGGTATCGGCAAAAATTCCTACGGTAAACATTCTCGCAATTTAAAATTGTTTTATCAATACTTGGGACTGTGTTATTTCCAATTCTGTTTCCGCTCCCATTATCAAGGGAAGATTGTAATCTTCGTGTCCTGCCGGGAAGCCGTAACAAACAGGAATCCGCCTGTCCTTTACCATTTCGCTTACCAACTCGTACACGCTTGACGGGAATGCGTTTTCAGAAGATATGTCCGTGAATTTTCCTACCACCATGCCGGCTATGCTGTCAAAGACACCGGCAAGCCTTAACGATTGCAGCATCCTGTCGACATGGTATGCCGGCTCGCACAAGTCCTCCAAAAACAAAATGCGGTCGGAGGGCATGACTGCGAACGGCGTACCTTGAAGAGCGTACACCAATGAAAGATTTCCGCCCGTAAGACGCCCTTTCGCCTTTCCTGTCCTATTCAGCCCATTCGTGGAGCATTCGTATACCGGGGCTTCGCCCTGCAAAAATGCAAGCAGCTTTTCGAATGGCCAGCCTTTCATTGAGACCTGTTTGCACATTATGGCATGCATGCTTTCTATCCCGGCAGCCGACAAGGCATTATGCAACACTGTTATGTCGCTGAATCCCACGAGCCACTTGGGTTTGCGACCCATCGCGGCGAAGTCCAATCTGTCCACGATACGTATGAGACCGTACCCTCCGCGTGAACATATTATGGCATCGGTATCCGGGTCGTCCAACGCCTGCTGCAAATCGGACGCCCGCGAATCGTCATCCCCGGCTAAACAGCCGCGACGGTCGAACACATGCTTGCCGAGTTCCACCCTGAATCCTCTTTCACGCAAAGCGGCAACCGCTGCTTCGACATATGACGGATCTACCGGACCGGACGGGGAAACAATCCGTATCAAAGAACCCGGTTTGAGAAAGCTCGGTTTTTTCATGATTTTTTCGGTTTCATCGTTACGAGGGGAATTATCATTTCTTCCATTGAAATTCCACCGTGCTGGAAAGTGTCTTTATAATACGAAACGTAATAATTGTAATTGTTCGGATATGCAAAGAAATCACTGCCGGAAGCGAATACGTAGCTTGTACTTACGTTCGGCGATGGCAAGCCCACGCTTTCGGGCTTTGGAACGTGCAATACTTCCTTTGGATTGAAGTTCAGGTTCTTTCCCAGCTTGTAGCGGAGATTCACGTTCGTGTTCCTGTCGCCGACGACCTTTATGGCATTCTTTACCCTTATCGAACCGTGATCCGTGGACAAGACCACTGTAACATCCTGTTCGGCAAGAATGCGGAAAAATCCGGCAATGGAGGAATGCACGAACCATGAATGCACCAAGGAACGGTACGCCGCTTCGTCGGGGGCAAGTTCCCGGAAGAGCTTCACCTCGGTGCGGGCATGCGAAAGCATATCCACGAAGTTGAACACCACGACGTTCAATTGGTTGGCAAACAATTGTTTGAGATTCTCGTTCAATTTGTCTCCTGCATTGTTCGTGTTTATCTTATGATATGAAAACGTGTATTTCTTCCTGAACCGTTCCATTTGGGTGCGTATCAGCGCCTCCTCATTGAGGTTCTTGCCTTCGTCCTCTTCCTCGTCCACCCAGTATTGCGGATACATCTTCCTGATTTGAGCAGGCATAAGACCTGAAAATATCGCATTGCGCGAATATTGCGTAGCCGTGGGCAGGATACTGTAAAAAGTATCGTCGTCCACAAAATTATATGACGATGCCAACTCTTTTTGTATCACGCGCCAATGGTCCAACCGCAAATTGTCAATCAACACGAAGAAAACTTTCTCTCCCGCATCCAAGAGCGGGAAAATCTTTTGTTTGAACACGTCCGGGCTCATCATGGGACGGTCGGCGTCAGGCGACGCGAACCACTTGGCATAATTCTTCTTTATATATTTGTCAAACGCGCTGTTGGCCTCGTTTTTCTGCATCAACAACATCTCTTCCATGCTGCCGCCGGTACGGTCCAATTCCATCTCCCAGAAAACTATGTTCTTGTACAAATCCATCCAACCGTCGTAATCGGTCGACGAGCTTATCAATGAACTTATGTTCATGAATTGGGAACGGTAGTTGTCGGTAGCTTTTTCGTTTATTATATCGCGGGCCTGGACCACTTTTTTTATGGCCATCAATATTTGATTGGGATTTACCGGCTTTATCAGATAATCGGCGATTTTTTGCCCGATTGCCTGTTCCATAAGGTCTTCGGCCTCGCTTTTGGTTATCATCACCACCGGAATTACCGGATGTTGTTTTTTTATCTCCAACAATGTTTCCAACCCGCTCATTCCGGGCATGTTTTCGTCAAGGAATACCACGTCCGGAAGTTCCCCGTTACACAAGTCTATGGCATCCGTGCCATTGTTCACGGCAATGACTTCGTAGCCTTTTTGCTCCAAAAACAATATGTGGGGTTTCAATATGTCGATCTCGTCATCAGCCCACAAGATTTTTATTTTCTTCATTTTTATTTATTCGCTTATGTGAGTTATTTTCTTTTAACAACAAGACACTGCCGATAACCATCGGCACGGCATAATTGAGCAGCCATAACGACATGCCGGACAAGGCTGCGGCCGCAGTATCCTCGGAAACCGTTCCTATCAGCAATGCGGCGTAAGACCCCCGTATGCCGGGTTCTGCAAAAGCCACGGAAGGCGTAAGCGTAACAAGCAGGTAATTCAACGGTATCAGCACGGCGGCTTCCGCCAACCCGAGCTCTATGCCGAAAAACCGGAGGATCAGGAAATATTGCGTGCAATATATGCAGAACCGCGCTATCGACAATGCCCCTATTCCGAACAGCAAAGGAAAGGAGACTCTCCCGACCGCCGCAGTCAGGCGTTTGTACCGCGCCGCAAATTTCAAATCCGAAACCCGTTTGCATAAATACGGTAGGGAAAAATACAAAATCGTACACAAAAGAGCAAGGGTTGCCGCACAGATTTTAACATTGACGGGGATTGCCGCCTCGGGGACAAAATGCAAGAAAATGAACGCCACGGCCGAAACAGACCCGCAAAGCACAGTCGCGAAGTTCTGCCCCATTATGCCGACAACCGACAACGCCGCGCATTCGGTTCTTTTTCCGGGTTCCAATGTCATTATCCTTCCCAAGGGGTCGCCAATACGGTTGGGAGTAAAAAAACCGGCAGTAAGTCCTGAAAGCACGGAGCGGTATGCCTCCTTTAATCCTATATGGGATAGCGTATTGACCAATTTCTGCCACTTCAAGCTTTCCAACAACCAGTTTAACGGCATAAGAGCCACACACAAGACAATGGACATGCCGCGTTGCAAAGACATGCCGGCAAACCCGGCAGCCAAGCCGCCATAGTCGTCAAACGACACTAAAACCCATACGAGATATGTGTAAGCAGCAAGCGTTACCGCATATTCCAATATGGTCATACACCGGCTTCCCGGCCTTTCTTTTTCAATCCCGGGTTTCATTGCGCGTTTTGCGGAAAGAATAATATTTTTGGACAAAAAAACTCGTAAGTGTCGTAATTACGGTGGTTATCATTTTCGACGGTGTCGCCCACAACCCGAGGACATCGCACAACAACTTCATGGACAAATAACTCAAAACGAAATTGACCGACAACATCGCCCCGTAACGGAACACTTGGCGCGCGGTCCGCAAATCCGAACCCGTGAATGTTATGTATTTGGAAAAAAGGAACCCGACCGTGAACGTAACCGGTGTTACCATTATCAAGGCGGCGATATGCGGCGAAAAAGCCACGATGCCCAAATCCACTATTTGTTCCCTTACCGCATAATGGTAAAGCAAATAATACAACACCCAATCATTCAATGTGTTGAGCGTTCCACAAACAAGAAAATGATAAACCTGCAAAGGCATTATCCTTGCGAACAAAGGATAAAAGAAATCTATCAATCTTGTAAAAAAAATCGTTTTGCCTGTATTATTGCCGCTACTCCGCATATATCCAATACCTGACTTCGCGTTTACACAACGTAAAAGTACGTTTTTTCAGCCAATTTTTCGCTTTTCGCCCTATCTTTACACATGATAAGCGGGAACGTCAAAGAACATTCGTGCTTACACGATGTTCTTTGCTCCCGTTTGCATTATCTTTGTACTGACAGTATTCGAAACCATATAACCATTGCAACAATGGTAAAAGCAAAAAAACAATTAGGGCAACACTTCCTGCGCGACAGTTCGGTTGCAGAAAGGATTGCCGCCACCCTTGAAAGCCCCATGCCGTCCGATGTCCTCGAACTCGGACCAGGCACCGGCGCCCTTACCCGCTTTTTATTGCCACGGAACGACCTGAACCTGAAAGTAATGGAAATAGATGCCGAGTCGGTGGAGTTCCTGGAAGACAATTATCCCGAATTGGAAGGCTGCATTTTGAAAGCCGATTTCCTGAAATACGATTTGGACAAGATTTTCGATGGGAAACCTTTTACACTCATCGGGAATTTCCCGTACAACATATCTTCCCAAATATTTTTCAGGGTATTGGAAAATCCCGACCGCATACCCGTCGTTTGCGGGATGCTGCAAAAAGAAGTTGCCGAAAGGCTCGCCTCGCCTCCCGGCAACAAGAATTACGGCATACTGAGCGTATTGCTGCAAGCGTGGTACGACATCGAATATCTTTTCAGCGTTCCGCCATCGGTTTTCAACCCTCCTCCCAAAGTAATGTCGGGAGTAATCCGGATGCGCCGCAACAATGTAAAAACATTGCCTTGCGACGGGAACAAGTTCCGCTCCGTTGTAAAAATGTCGTTCAACCAACGGCGGAAAACCTTGCGCAACAGCCTCAAACCGCTCATAGCCGACAGGGACGTTTCCCCCATCGCCCGTTTTATGGACAAACGCGCCGAACAGCTGTCGGTTGCGGATTTTATCGAACTCACTAAGTTTTTCGAGTAGGAGAAGAGCTACCACAAACAGCAAGTCCCTTGGTCTTCCAACATGGTCATTTTCCCAATGACTTGAACATTTTAGTAATGCAACGCTTCTTCTGTTCCATGTTGGGATGGACGTAAAGATTAAGCGTAGTTCACTACTGTCCCGTAAAAGTTGATAAATAGTTCTTTGAAATTATTGAAATATAGTCAATTACATGGTTTTTTGAAATGAAACGGACTTGATTTTGCAACTTTGCAGTCTAATACAAATGGCTGCTATG
>JADIMR010000001.1 GCA_017694565.1 Candidatus Enterocola intestinipullorum
CAGCAGGGCGGTCAGCAGCAGGGAGGAAATAGTGGAGAAAAACGTAAACGCGAACGTATCAACCGCGAAAAAATAAACATCAACAAGGTCGACGGGCAAGGCAAATCAGGAAAGAACGGACAAGGCAAAAAGACCGCCAAGGTTTTCGGACAGCATGCGCAGCCCTCTGACGAGGATGTTTCAAAGCAGGTCAAGGAGACTTTGGCGCAATTGCAAAGCAAGAAGCAAAAAAACACCAATTTCAAAAAGGAACGCCGGGAAAAAGAACGCCAGCGCCGTTTGGAAAGCGAGGAAAGGGAAGAGCAGGAAAGCAAGACGATAAAGATAACAGAGTTCGTTACCGTAAACGAGCTTGCGACGATGATGAACGTCCCGGTGGGGGATGTAATCGTAACTTGCATGAACCTTGGCGAGATGGTGTCCATAAACCAACGTTTGGATGCGGAAACCATCAATATCGTCGCAGACGAGTTCGGTTATAAAACCGAGTACATAAGCGCGGAAGTATTGGAGAACATACACGAACAGGAAGACAAGGAAGAAGACCTTGTCCCGCGTGCACCTATCGTAACCGTAATGGGCCATGTCGACCACGGTAAAACGTCATTGCTCGACTATATACGGAAATCCAATGTGATAGCCGGGGAGGCGGGAGGCATAACCCAGCATATCGGCGCATACAACGTAACTTTGGAAAACGGGCAGCACATAACATTCCTCGATACCCCGGGACACGAAGCGTTTACAGCCATGCGTGCGCGTGGTGCCAAGGTTACCGACATAGCCATTATCATAGTGGCAGCCGATGACGATGTGATGCCGCAGACAATAGAGGCGATTAACCATGCTTCTGCTGCGGGAGTCCCTATTGTTTTCGCAATCAACAAGATAGATAAGCCTAACGCCAATCCCGACCATATAAAGCAAGAGTTGGCGAACATGAATTATCTTGTAGAAGACTGGGGCGGCAAATACCAGTCGCAGGACATTTCGGCCAAAAAGGGAATAGGCGTAAAGGAATTGTTGGAGAAAGTATTGCTCGAAGCTGAACTCTTGGACTTGAAAGCCAACCCCGACAAATTGGCCGTCGGTTCCATCATAGAGTCGTCGCTCGACAAGGGCCGCGGCTATCTTGCGACCATCTTGGTGGAGGGTGGCACATTGCATCAAGGAGACGTGATGGTGGCCGGTACCAGTTACGGCAAGATAAAGGCAATGTTCAACGAGCGCAACCAACGCATCAAGGAAGTGCGCCCGGGTGAGCCGGCATTGATTCTCGGATTGAACGGCGCTCCGACTGCCGGGGACAGGTTCAATGTTCTGGAAACCGAGCAAGAAGCCCGTGAAATCGCGAACAAGCGAGAGCAGTTGCAACGCGAGCAAAGCATCCGCACCAGCAAGCATGTTACCTTGGAAGAGTTGGGTCGCCGTATCGCGTTGGGCAATTTCAAGGAAATAAACGTGATAGTGAAAGGCGACGTGGACGGATCCATAGAAGCGTTGTCGGATTCGCTCATAAACTTGTCCACTCCCGAAATCCAGGTGAATGTGATTCACAAGGCAGTCGGCGAGATTTCAGAATCCGATATCATGTTGGCTGCGGCATCGAATGCCATCGTAATAGGCTTCCAAGTGCGTCCGTCGCAGGCTGCACGCAGGCTTGCCGAACGCGAGGAAATAGATATACGCCTTTATTCGATCATATATGATGCCATCGAGGAGTTGAAATCGGCAATGGAAGGTATGCTTTCTCCCGAAATCAAGGAAGAAATCACTGCAACGCTCGAAATACTGCAAGTGTTCAAAATTTCCAAGGTCGGTTCCGTGGCAGGTTGTTTAGTGAGGGAAGGCAAAATAAAACGCACGAACAAAGTCCGGCTTATACGCGACGGCATAGTCATTTATACCGGGGAGCTCGGCTCCCTGCGCCGCGTGAAGGACGATGTAAAGGAAGTGTCGGCCGGTCTGGAATGCGGATTGAACATAGCAGGCTACAATGATATAAAAACCGGCGACCTCATAGAGTCGTTTGAAGAAATCGAGGTGAAGAAAACTCTTTGACAAGAGGGTGGAGATGGAATCTTATTGGTTGGATATTTGCATATTGCTGCCCTTGGCATGGGGATTGGTGCGCGGATTGTACAAGGGACTGGTATTGTCGATAGGGTCGTTCATCGGTCTGGTTCTCGGCATATTCGTAGCCTATACTTATGCCTCTGATTTGGCCGGTGAAATGACAAAATGGTTTACATTGTCGTATTCCGTTTGTTACGCGTTGGCATATTTTTTCATATTCATCGCGGTGGCATTGGTCGCGTTTTTAGTAGCCAAGCTTATTGACAAGTTCCTTTCAATCATTACCTTGGGTTGGCTGAACAAATTATTGGGCGCATTGTTCGGCGTGTTGAAATATGCAATGGTATTGAGCGTGCTCATAAATCTTTGCGAATATGCGGGCAATTATGTCAATATAATCCCGCAGGACAGCAAGGAGAAATCTTTTTTATACAAACCCGTCAAGAAGTTGGTGCCCTGGGTTTTGCCATACATCGATGAATATGCACATTAGAAGAAATGAGCAATATCGGAGAAGAACAGGAAAAAGACATAATTGCCGAAGCCGTTTCGTCGGAATATAAATACGGTTTTACCACCGATATAGAAACCGATGTGATAGAACGGGGATTGAATGAAGACATAATCCGTCGTATTTCGGCAAAAAAGAACGAACCGGAGTGGTTGTTGGAGTTCCGTCTCAAAGCATACCGCAAATGGTTGGAAATGAAAGTCCCCGACTGGGGCAAATTGGAAATTGGCAATATCGATTTCCAGAACATATCTTATTACGCCGCTCCGCGCAAAAACACTCCCAAGAGTTTGGACGAAGTTGATCCCGAATTGCTGAAAACATTCGACAAGTTGGGAATTCCCCTGCAAGAACAGAAGCAGCTTGCAGGCATGGCCGTGGATGCCGTGATGGACAGCACGTCCGTAAAGACCACCTACAAGGAGGAACTTGCCAAGCTCGGGATTATTTTCTGCTCCATAAGCGAGGCCGTGCAAAACCATCCCGATTTGGTGAAGCGTTATTTGGGCTCGGTCGTCCCGTATACCGACAATTTCTATGCCGCGCTCAATTCCGCCGTGTTTACCGACGGTTCTTTTGCTTATATTCCCAAAGGGGTGCGTTGTCCTATGGAATTGTCCACGTATTTCAGGATCAACGCGGCAGGTACCGGACAGTTCGAGCGCACCTTGATTGTTGCCGATGATGACGCATACGTGTCTTATCTTGAAGGTTGCACCGCGCCCATGCGCGACGAGAACCAGCTCCATGCGGCCATTGTGGAAATAGTGGTCATGGATAACGCGGAGGTGAAATATTCCACCGTGCAGAACTGGTATCCCGGCGACAAGGACGGCAAAGGCGGCATCTACAATCTCGTGACCAAACGCGCCTTGTGCAAGGGCAGGGCATCGAAAGTTTTCTGGACACAGGTGGAAACCGGTTCCGCAATCACGTGGAAATATCCAAGCTGCATATTGAGGGGCGACGATTCGGTGGGCGAATTTTATTCGGTGGCAGTTACCAACAACCGGCAACAAGCCGATACGGGTACGAAAATGATACATGTAGGTAAAAATACCCGCAGCCGCATCGTGTCGAAGGGCATTTCGGCCGGACATAGCCAGAATTCATACAGGGGATTGGTGAAAGTCGGGAAAAATGCGACGGGCAGCCGCAACTTCTCGCAATGCGACAGCTTGCTTCTCGGCGACAAATGCGGGGCGCATACGTTCCCTACCATAGAAGCGGCTAACGATACCGCCATAATAGAACATGAAGCCAGTACATCCAAAATAAACGAAGAGCAGCTTTTTTATTGCAACCAGCGTGGCATAAAGACCGAGGACGCGGTAGGGCTTATTGTAAACGGCTTTGCCAAGGAAGTGTTGAACAAACTGCCAATGGAGTTTGCTGTGGAAGCTCAAAAATTGCTGCAAGTATCGTTGGAAGGAGGAATAGGATAAGCGTTAAAAAGAAAATCAATACACCATGCTACTCGACATAAAAGATTTGCACGCCGAAATAGGCGGCAAGGAAATTTTAAAGGGTATAAACCTGCAAGTGCGCGAGGGTGAAATCCACGCCATAATGGGGCCGAACGGTTCTGGGAAAAGTACATTGTCGGCCGTGCTTGCAGGACATCCGGCTTATAAGGTTACTTCTGGGTCCGTTTCATTCAACGGCAAGGATTTGCTGTCGATGCCTCCGGAACAACGGTCTTGTGAAGGGCTTTTCCTGAGTTTCCAGTATCCGGTGGAAATTCCCGGAGTGAGCATGGTCAATTTCATGCGGGCGGCGGTGAACGAGCATCGCAAATTCAAAGGCGAGGAACCGTTGTCCGCAGGAGCGTTCCTCAAATTGATGCGCGAAAAAAAGGAAATCGTGGAATTGGACAACAAGTTGGCGAACCGCTCGGTAAATGAAGGTTTTTCAGGCGGTGAGAAAAAACGTAATGAGATTTTCCAAATGGCCATGCTGCAACCGCGCCTTGCGATTCTTGACGAAACGGATTCAGGCTTGGACATAGATGCCTTGAAAGTGGTCGCCCACGGGGTAAATCAATTGAAGACTCCCGAAAACGCGGCAATTGTCATAACGCACTACCAGCGACTGCTGGATTACATAGTTCCGGATGTGGTGCATGTGCTTTACAAGGGGCGCATTGTGAAAACCGCAGGTCGCGGACTTGCACTTGAATTGGAAGAAAAAGGTTACGATTGGATAAAACAGGAAGTAGGAGAGTAACCGGCATGACGAGCAAAGCATATTTGGATTTGTATGACGACGTGCGCGAATCATTGTACGCGCACTCCGCACCGTTGATGAACGCTTGCAGGGGCGAAGCATACGAGGCTTTGGGCAAACTCGGATTACGGGAGTTCGCCGAAGAATATTCGAAAGATTTGGGGATTAACGTGATGCGCCACAAAAGCCCTGTCGATCCTTACAAATTGTTCGCCTGTGACGTGCCCGGCATTGGCGCGTATGTCTATTATGTGCTCAACGACATGTTCTATCCGAATCCAGGGCAGGAGTCATTGCCCGAAGGCGTGATAATCTGTTCGTTGAAGGAAGCTGCGGAAAAGATGCCCGGAGTGGTGTCCCGATATTATGGCAGGCAGACAGCATACGACGACGGGTCGTATGCTTTGAACATGCTTTTCGCGCAGGACGGTTTGTTCGTTTATGTCCCCAAGGGCGTGAAACTCGAACGTCCCGTACAATTGATTAATTTGATGTATGCGGGCGACGACATGCTTGCTTTGTCGCACAACCTGATAATAATAGAAGACGATGCCGCAGTGCAGCTCATGGTTTGCGACCATGCCCATGGCGACCCGTTTTATTTCGCCAACCGTATAACGGAAGTACATGTAGGACGCAATGCCGTTTATGAGCATGTGAAATTGGAAAGCTCGAAAGAAAACATCTGCAATGTCTGCACTTTG
Source organism: Candidatus Enterocola intestinipullorum (assembly GCA_017694565.1). Classification (GTDB taxonomy): domain Bacteria; phylum Bacteroidota; class Bacteroidia; order Bacteroidales; family Paludibacteraceae; genus Enterocola; species Enterocola intestinipullorum. The sequence continues at coordinate 5,518 of JADIMR010000001.1, forward strand.
CTGCTTTCGCTTTCGGAAGGCAGCGACGTTGTCTCGGACATAATAACCTTACGGGGCGGCAAGACAAGGAATACTGTAAGGGCGTACATCAACGGTCCGCATGCCAACATGTCATTGAACGGATTGGCCGTGTGCGACAAGTCGCAGTGTTGCGACAATACCACGTATATAGAACATGCCGCGGGCGGTTCTTCCAGCAACCAGCTGTTCAAATATATCCTTGACGGCTCGTCGAGAGGTAATTTCTACGGATTGGTAAAAGTGGACGAGGGAGCGCAAAAGACATCGGCATTGCAGACCAACCGCAATTTGTGCCTTTCGCCCGATGCGGTGATGCGTACTTTGCCCCAGTTGGAAATTTACGCCGACGATGTCAAATGCAATCACGGCGCGACCATCGGCCAAATGGACGAGGCAGCATTGTTTTACCTCCGTTCGAGGGGGATTTCATCTCAAGAGGCGCGTATGCTATTGATGTTCGCATTCGTAAAGGACGTATTGGACAACATACGCATTCCAGTCTTGCGCGAGCGTTTGGAAATGTTGATAGAAAAACGTCTCAGGGGCAAGGAGTCCGATTGCAGCGCATGCGGTGCAGGTTGCCACAGTAACAGGATATACTAACCACTAAGCAGATGTACGACATAAACAAAATACGCGAGGATTTTCCCATACTTTCCACAAAAGTGTACGGGCACGATTTGGTATATTTCGACAATGCCGCCACGACACAAAAGCCATTGCAGGTGATACGCAAAATAGACGAGGGGTATCTGCATTCCAACGCCAACGTCCACCGGGGTGTGCATTTTTTGAGCCAACTGGCTACCGAGGCGCATGAGGATGCCCGCCGCACAGCCGCGCAATACATCAACGCTGCAAAACCCGAAGAAATAGTATTCACGAGGGGAACGACGGAGGGAATAAATCTTGTTGCGAGCAGTTTCGGCGAAACCTTCCTTAACGAGGGCGATGAAGTGATACTCACGGCGATGGAACACCATTCCAACATTGTGCCGTGGCAGTTGTTGCGGCAACGCAAAGGCATAATAATCAAAGTTGTGCCTTTTTTGCCGGACGGTTCTTTGGATATGGAGGCTTTGGATTCCCTTTTCAGCGAAAAGACCAAATTATTGTCGCTTACCCACGTTTCCAATGTCCTTGGAACGGTCAATCCATTGAAGCGGATAGTTGCAAAGTCCCATGCACGCGGTATTCCCGTTTTGGCTGACGCGGCACAATCGGCCGCCCACGCGAAAATAGACGTGCAGGATACAGATGTCGATTTTCTCGTATTGTCCGCACACAAGGTCTACGGGCCGACGGGCATAGGAGTCCTTTATGGCAAGGAAAAATATTTGGATGCCATGGTCCCGTATCAAGGCGGAGGGGAAATGATACAGCGCGTTACTTTCGAGCATACCACCTTTGCCGGCCTGCCGTTCAAGTTCGAGGCCGGTACTCCCGATTTCATAGGTTCGACGGCAATGGCCGAGGCACTGCGCTACGTGCAGTCAATAGGCTTGGACAACATAGCCGCATACGAACATGGATTATTGGAGTATGCCGGCAAGCAGTTGCAAGACATGGACGGAATCGTCATTTATGGCAACTGCAAGGATAAGGGTGCTGTAATCTCGATGAATTTCGAAGGAGTGCATCCTTACGATTTGGGCAGCCTTATCGACAAATTGGGCATCGCGACACGTACCGGACACCATTGCGCGCAACCGGTTATGGACTTTTACGGCGTGGAAAGCATGTTGAGGGCTTCGTTCGCCATGTACAATACCATGGAGGAAGTCGACATTTTCGTGGACGCATTGAAAAAGGCGTTGAAAGTGCTTCGTTAGTGGTCAGTTATTAGTGGATAGTTATTGGATTATGACAATAAACGAGAAACAAGATCAAATAATCGAGGATTTCAGCATATCGGACGATTGGTTCGACCGTTATGCCATGCTCATAGACATGGGACAGGAACTCAAAGCCTTGCCAGAGGATAAAAAGACCCCCGAAAACCTTATAGACGGTTGCCAAAGCAGGGTTTGGATAACCGCCCGCATGGAAGGCGGCAATTTGATATTCGAAGGCGACAGCGATGCCCTTATCGTAAAAGGCATACTTTCCCTGTTGATTTCCATATTGAGCGGGCATGCCCCGGAAGAAATTGTGCATTCCGACCTTTACTGCATAGACCGCATAGGGATGCGCGAGCATTTGTCTCCCACACGTTCCAACGGCCTGGCTTCCATGATAAAGGTCATGATGGCATACGCTACGGCTTTTTCACAAAAATAAACAAGGAAATCTTCGTTTCCTGATAAAAATAATTTAAATTTGTTCCGTACATGATTCTTTTGCAATGTGCAAGAGTACATGTGCGGATTTTTTTGCCACATATCACTAAACAATCCAATATCACTATGAAAAAATTTTTACTGTTATCAGCCTTGGCGATATTATCGTTCAAGGCTTCTGCATGGGAAGGCGATGGAACGGAAGCCTCTCCTTACTTGATAGCGACCCAAGCCGATTTGGTGCAGTTGCTTACGAGCAACGAGGCGCACGATGGTGAATATTTCCGCCAGACAGACAACATTGACATGGACGGCGTGGTTTTGGACAAGCGCATTGCTGATTTCCAAGGAATCTATGACGGGGGCAATCGTGAAATAACAAATTTCGTGTCCGACAACGGCCTTTTTGAAAAAATCACCAATGCCACTATACAGAATGTCAATTTGAGAAGCGGTATTGTTGAAAACAAGAATGGATTTGTCAGCGAAAATGTCGGCGGCTTGGTGGGAACGGCAACGGACTCGAAGATTCTGAATTGCCATAATAGTGCTACAGTATCATCTCCGCACTCCAACACTGGTGGAATAGCCGGATATTGTCAACGTTGTGAGGTAAGGAACTGTGAAAACCTTGGAGTAGTATTGTCTCAAGGCGACAATACCGGTGGTATTGCAGGAAGTTTTAATGGCGGAGATGGAATCTTCGATTGTTCGAATTATGGCACTGTCATAGGAGAAAAATACGTGGGAGGATTGGTAGGAAGTGCTTCCGCCGTTATTGAGAATGGAAAGAACTTCGGCTATGTAAGCAGCACTTCGGATGATGAAAATGCATACGTCGGAGGAGTACTCGGTAATTCTTCCGCCTTGCTTATAGGTGTAATTGAACATAGTGGTCTATTTAATTATGGGGAAGTGTATGCTGCCAATGCCGGGATGGTAGGCGGTGTGGCAGGCTCTATTGCCAATGGTTCGAATATGGCCAATGTCGCGAAAGTTACAGGAAAGTACCATGTTGGCGGAGTAGCGGGACACGCAGGGGACATGACCCGGGCATACAACATGGGGGAGGTTACCGGTGTTGAGTGCGTAGGCGGAGTTTCGTCCCAAGCCGGCAATTTGGAAAAATGTTTCAACCGTGGTACTGTACTCGGTCATGATTCGGTGGCAGGTTTGTCGAACATAATTAATGATGGAGTGTACGAAGAATGCTATGCTGCTTGCAAAGTGCAGTCTACAAAAGAGAATCCCGTGGCAGTAGGAGCATTTATCGGTTATTGGAAGCCTGGCGGCTTAATTGCGGTCGGGGAACTCAAAAACTGTTATTACGATGGCGGATTGTGTTCCGAGAAACCGGTAGGCAACGATACTTCGATGCCTAATGGATTGTCGCAGGGAAATGTTGACGATATTGCGTCTTATTTCACATCGGAATTTACGGATTATTGGTACGTTCCCGAGGGGAACGCCGGTTATCCCGCATTGAGTGATGTAGGGTTCGTAAGTGGAAATTCTGCCGAAGAGGTGTGCGATGTTTCAATTACGATAAATTACGAAGATGAAGAATGGCCTGTTTATCCCTACACGCAAGCGAAAGTGGAAATGAAGGCGGCGGCTTCTTCCGTATTGTGTTTCGGCGTGAAAGAAATCGAGGGCAAAATCGCAATGGTTACATTGGACGGTTCCAAGGTTGAATCTTCTAACGGGTTGTATGTAATCCATGTATTCGATGAAGATTTGAAGATGGATATAGTAATAGATTTCAAGAGTGCCGAATCCGCTGTGGGAGATACTGACGAAACGCAAGGCGGTATTTATTGCAGGGAAGGACTCATAAGCCTGTCTGGTTACGACGGCTATACCATGAGATTGTACGACACGTCGGGATGCATGGTATTCGTTTCTGAAATATCTTCAGCTTCCGAGCAGGTGAACCCGGGCCTTTTGCAAGATGGTGTGTATATCGTCAATTTGACAAACGGAGCGGAAACGGTGTCGGAAAAGATATTGTTCTGATTTCCATACTGGACGGTCATGTCCCCGGGGTATCCCCGGGGACACTTTGCATTATAATATTCGTCCGCTTTTTTCATCTATTATGTACAAAATTAGTAACTTTGCAAAATAGGAATCAATCTTTCATTATTAGATGGCAGTAACTACCATAATTCTTCTTTTTATTGCTCTTATCATATTGATGTTGTTCTCGGCTTATACTTCAGCTTCCGAAGTGGCGTTTTTCGCGTTGAAGCCGGTGGATTTGGAACAACTTAACGAAAGCGGCTCCGCAAATGACAAATTAGTTTTGAAGCTTACTTCGCAACCTGACCGCTTGCTTTCTACAATATTGATAACCAACGACCTCGTGAACATGGGCACTGTGCTAGTGGCATCCACGCTGTTGTCAATGCTGGTTGACATGGAATCGAACCCGGTATTGTCGTTCATATTGGAAACGGTACTTCTTACTTTCTTGTTGTTGCTTTTCGGGGAAAACATTCCAAAAATATTCGCGGCCAATTATACTCTGAAATTCGCACGATTTTCGGCACGCATAATGTATGTGTTGGAGAAAATCCTTTATCCTTTTTCATGGTTGTTGGTCAAACCGGTGGCAAGGGTGAACAAGGTAGAACATTCGGGCCGCAATCTTACGATGGACGAACTTTCCCAGGCTTACGAGATAACATCCGACAGTATAGACGAGGACAAGGATATTCTCGAAGGCATAATAAAATTCAGCGACATAGATGCCGCCGCCGCCATGACTCCGCGTGTGGACGTGGTTGCCGTGGAAGATTGCCTTTCCTTTGCGGACGTGATAAAGGTGATAAACGATTCCGCATATTCGCGTATGCCGGTTTATCACGAGACATTGGACAACATAGCCGGAGTGCTTTATGTCAAGGATTTGATCGCGCATATAGAAGAGGAGGACTTCAATTGGTTGTCGGTGGTACGCAAGGCTTATTTCGTCCCGCAATCCAAACGCATAAATTCGTTGCTTGAAGACTTCAAGCAGAATAAAACCCACATGGCCATAGTAGTCGACGAGTTCGGCGGAACTGCCGGCATCATCACAATGGAAGATGTCATGGAAGAAATAGTAGGGGACATAGACGACGAGCATGACGACACCGAACATCTGTACGTGAAACTCAACGACAATTCATATTTGTGCGAGGGCAAGCTCCTGCTTAACGACATGTACAAAATCGATGGAATAGAACGCCGGGACTTTGACAAGATATGCGGGGAGGCCGACACGCTTGCCGGTCTGATATTGGAGATGCAAGGGGAAATCCCGCCGCAGGAAACGAAAATTGAACACAAGAACTACACCTTCAAAATAGTGTCGGCGGACAGCCGGCGTATAAAAACCGTAAAGGTAACCATAAACAAACCGGAAGAAAAAGAGGATGAAAATCCTGCTGGAAAATAGTCGGGTCATTGCCATACTGTCGTTGTTGTTGTCCGCTTGTTCCTCCGGCGACGCTCCCAAACCGTTAGCGTATTTCCGTATAGCGTTGGAGCCTAAACAATATGCGCTCTCCGACAGTTGCCGCCCGTATGTGTTCGAATATCCGTCGAATGTCGCACGCATAGTGTACGGAAGCAATCAAGACTGGTTTGACATAGTTTATCCTGACTATAATGCCCGCATATATTGCAGCTACAAGCCGGTTGACGGCGATTTCAGGCAAATAAGCGAGGATAGCCGCAATTTCGTGTACAAGCATGTGATAAAGGCCGATGCCATAAGCGAAAAGTCGTTTGAAAACCCCGAATCGGATGTTTACGGCATACTTTATGACATTGAAGGCAATGCGGCATCACAAGTGCAGTTCGTGATTACCGACAGCGTCAGGCATTGTTTACGTGGAGCATTATACTTCAACGAACGGCCGAACAAGGATTCCATAGCTCCCGTCGCCGACTACATCAGGGAGGATATTATCCGTTTAATGGAAACTGCTCGTTGGAAATAAATCCCCGCATATTGTTATTGAATGACGTGGAGGTGCGCATTTGCAGAATGCCTTCACAAGGCAGGCAGCGCGACAACGAACGGCTTTACGCGCAGGGTTTGATAGATGGGATTTTCAACTGTCATGTGAAGATATTGCATGAGCAGTCGGGCAAGCCGTATCTTGAAGGTTTTCCTGATGAAATAAGCATAAGCCATACCAAGGGCTTCGTAGCCGTTGCAAGAAATCTGCAAAATCCGTCCGTTCCTGTCGGTGTGGACATAGAGTATGTTTCGGACAGGGTTTTGAGAGTCCTTGAAAAATTCCTTACGGAAAATGAAACTGCCTTGGTTGAAAAAAAACCATGGCTTCCTTATCGCGATTTTTGTCTTGTGGCGTGGTGCGCCAAAGAGGCGGCTTACAAAAAATGCGGTGTCCAAGGTGTGGATTTCAAGGAGCATTTCCGTATCAGAGAGATTTCTTCCGCGTCAGTGGAATTGGCGGTGAGCCATCCCGATATTGTCGAGAGTACCATTTGTTTCCGATATTTGGTTACGCCCGGTTATGTTTTGGTAGCAGGGTAGCTTGGCTGTAATTTTAATTTAAAGGACCGGCGTATATCCGTAACATGATGTTGCGGATTTCTTGTCTTGCAGGGTCGGGAATCTGGCTCGTGGTATCTGCTATATGTGCGGACAGTTTTGACATTTCCTCCATGGTGTAATGTGCCGACATGCCTGTTTTTTCATGAAGGATGTCGTATGCCGCATGGTTGTTGGGCCAAAGTTTATAGCCCCGTCTTATCCTCTCGTCCAGAATCCTGCTGGTAGTTTGTATGAGGGCGGGTTGGTCGTCGTCTTTAATTGAAGCCAAATCTTCGATACCTATGGGTTTGCCAAGGTGTATGTGCACGCGGCCTTTCGGCTGCAATATGCCCGTAAGTATGCTGTTGAGGTCTTCTCCGGGCTTTTTTATGTATCTTTTGTCTTTGGATTCATATAATTCCTTGGCTTTCAGAAAGTCGCAAGGTTCCCATTCGTACGATACGGACATGGGAACGATGTCAAGATCAAGAAGCGATTGCTTGAATTTTCCTTTCTCCCCCGATAGCATGAGCATCTTGATGAGTCCGGGTTCGGTACGGTCGATACCGTCCTTGGTGCGTCCGTTGCGTTGTGCAATCCATATCGATTGCTTTTTTTCGCAAATGGTGTGGCGTATATATTTCGAGAGCAGCAATGAACTTTTATAAAATTCGCGCATGGAGCCGGCTCTTTCCACCTTGAACATCTTGTTCGCCCGGCCTATGTCAT
>JADIMR010000099.1 GCA_017694565.1 Candidatus Enterocola intestinipullorum
TTACTTCAAGCAATTTGGCTTTTTTAATAGCTTCACCCTCGGCTTTGGCATTTTCAATTATGCCCTTTGCCTTTTTGTTTTGGTAGAAAACCATGATGAATACTGAAAAACCGCCGCCGATTATGAACGCGGCAATAATCAGTATTATATTTAAGACTTCCATTTTGATTTATGTTTTAGTTAATTTGAATATTAAGGTATCATAAATAAATCATGCCATACGTGGCGTGCGGATATGAAAAATGCAACGCCGCATGTCGTTCGCATTACGGGTTGCATCATAAGGTTTTGACAAAAAAACTCGACTATGCCGGATATGACGCCTGATGTGTTATTTCAAAGCGTCCAGCACCATGTCGTTTATGCTTTTAAGTGCCATGCCGTCGGGATTTTTCTTTTCGGCACGTTTGGCCTTTAAAAACTCGTTAGCATAATCCAAAGCCACCAATGACAAAATCATCACGTTGTCCTTTACTTGCGGATAAACATTTTGATATTCGATGATTTTCTTTTTAAGAGCATCTACAGCTTTTCGCAGGACTTCTTCTTCTTCGTCCAATTCGTCTTTGCTTTTTCCATGGACGAACCCTTTATATTCGTGTCCGAGAATGGTGTAATTGCACGGACGTTCCATGTCTGCGGGCTGCTTATTCACTACTCAATGCGGCTATACAATCGTCGATCTGCTTTATTATTTCCGTCATCTTTCTTTTAGCGGCTTTCGTGTCGCCTTTTGAAAGGTGGATGTTTGCTTGTGCCAACTGCAAATTGTCGTATTTACCTTGTAACTCAACCAATTCCGCATGGGCCTTTTGAAGCTGCTTTTCCAAACGCTTTTTGTCCTCTTGTAATGTTTCGTTGATTTGCCCGATTTCTTCTAGTTTTGAAATCAGCATCCGGACATTGCGTTCCACCTCAGATCCAAAGTTTGCGCTCTCTGCGGTCATAATGTGAATTCAATGGCAAATTTATACAATAAATGGAGAATTTCCAAAAAAATGTCTGCCGGGGTAGTCCAGTCAGGACTTACGGATTGGTTTGCCGGGTTGATTCCTGCCGGTTTCGTCCGCCATTTCTTCCACTGTCCCTTGGTTGATGATGTAATGGCGGTAGTACGAAGTCAGCATTGTCGTTACGGGCAGGGCGATAATCATACCCGTAATGCCGAGCAATGCCCCCCAAACGGTAAGGGAGAGCAGTATCACGGCGGGACGCAGGCCTGTTGCCTGTCCCATTATTTTAGGGGTCAGGAATCCGTCCAAAATGACTTGGATAACGCAGAATACCACTATTATCCATATTACCATCATCCAAAAACCGGTGCCTCCTTGCGACGATTGCACCAAAGCTACGATTATGGGTGGAATGATACCGAGCGTATGCATGTACGGAATCATGTTCAATAAACCCACTAACATACCCATTGCCACGCTCATAGGCAATCCGAGTATGGCGAATCCGATGGAAAACAAGATGCCGACTATGAGGGAAATCAGCGCTTGTCTTCTGAAATAAGTGTCCATGCCTTGTGCCAGGTCATGGACCATTTGTTTCGCGAAAAGGCGGTATTTTTTCGGAACGAGATTTATCCATTCTTGCGACAAGGTATGGAAGTCGTTCATTATGAAAAACATGTATAATACGAAAAAGAATACTACCACCAATCCGGCAATGTATTGCAAAGAGGAAGACACAATGTCGAAAGCCTTCGGAATCACGTAATCCAAAAGATTTTCGAGATTCCCGAAATCCATCAGCGCGGGCAGGTCGATACTGTTGAACAGCTTGCGCAGGTACTCCTGCACTATGGGCGGTGTTTCCGCAGCCGTGGATGATTGCAGGTATTGCTGCGTCATCAAGTGCATTTTCTGGATTTCCGATTGTACGGAATTGGCGGCAAGCGCGACTACGCCGGCAACCACGCCAATCAGCAGCAGCAGCACTATCAGGACGCTGGCAAGCCTGTTTTTGACCTTCAATTTATATTGGACGAAGTCGACTATGGGATTCAACATGTAAGCGACCAACCATGCCGCGAAGAAAGGCAGCAATACGCCGCTCAACCTGTCGATGAGCAATGCCGACACTACCAACACTATCATGCCGAGTGTCAGGCGTACAGTCCTGTCCAAATTAAAAGGTTTGGAGAATAAGGCCATATTTACGGTTGAAAATGTAAAATTTACAATTTAAAATCAATATGTCAAGGTATGGGGCTTCTAGCGATAAGCCGGACCTGATATGGGGCGGACCACCAGCAAAGTTGGTATTGAAACACTATCCGCTACTCACTAAAAAATCCTACATTTGCAAATGTAAATAAAAAGGATGTTATGCGATGAACGCGACCGAGGAAAAATTACTTAAAGACATGCAGGACAGAATATCCGCAATACAGTTGTCCATTGCGTCGTTGCAGTCCGAGGCTGCGGAATTGTCGGCTTTGATGTCGGTTCTCAGAAGCCATGTATCGGAAACAACGTCGCCCAAGAACGAAAATGGCGAGGATTCCGTGGCAAGTTGCCCGGAAATCAGGCCGGATGTTTCCCCGCAAGAAGAATTTGTCGCGGGAAACGAGGATGGGGAGACCGGTGAAAGCATCGCGGTTGCGGATGATGTTCGTGAAAAAAACGATGCCTACGTTCCTGAGAAAGCCGGAAACGCTGCCGATACCGTGGCGATACGGCAGGTGTCCCCGCAGGAGAGCTTGGAAAAGACCCCGAATCTTGCACGTCAGACCGATGCCCGCAAGCTTACGGATTTGAGAAAGGCCATAGGCTTGAACGACCGTTTCCGTTTCCGTCATGATTTGTTCGGCAATGACGACAATCTTATGATGGACACGATATGCAAGTTGAATGCGATGGAAAGCTTCGACGATGCTCTTGCTTATTTGCGTTCCAATTTCAAATGGGACGAGGACAATCCGACCGTAACATACTTGTTGGATATTTTACACCGCCGTTTTTACTGAAACCCGTCTGGCTGGTTCTAATAAAAGCGGATAGCGATTTGTAACTTGTAACCTGACATGTTGTACATAGTACCGACACCGATAGGCAACCTTGAAGACATGACGTTCAGGGCCGTGAAAGTCCTGAAAGAAGCGGATTTCATCTTGGCTGAAGATACCCGGACCGCAGGTATCCTGTTGAAACATTTCGACATTCATGCGCCGGCGGTCGCTTATCATAAGTTCAATGAGCATAAGATCCTGCATTCCGTGATAGGGCGTTTGAAATCGGGTGAGAATGCCGCACTCGTTTCCGATGCCGGAACTCCCGGCATTTCGGATCCGGGATTCCTTATCGTGCGGGAATGCCTGAAAGAAGGAGTAGGAGTGCAGTGCTTGCCCGGCGCGACGGCTGCCATTCCTGCCTTGGTGGATTCCGGGCTTCCTGCCGACCGTTTCTGTTTCGAGGGTTTCCTTCCGGCAAAAAAAGGCAGGGCGACACGTTTGTCGTCTCTTGCGGACGAAAGCAGGACAATGGTGTTTTACGAGTCCCCGCACCGCTTATTGCGCACATTGAAAGAATTGTCCGCTGTCTTTTCTCCCGACCGCAAGGCTTCGGTGTCCCGCGAAATTTCCAAAATATACGAAGAAAGCATACAAGGGACATTGGACGAGTTGTGTTCCCATTTTACCGAGGTGCGGCCGAAAGGCGAATTCGTAATAGTCGTGGCAGGCAAGGAAAACAAAAACAAACGGTTGCAGGACGGATGTGAAGGAGTTCCGCAAGAAGGGGAATATGAAGAAAACGTATAAATGGTTGTTTTTCGATCTGGACGCGACAATATGGAATTTCCATGAAAATTCCCGTACTACTCTCCGTTTCCTTTTTGATAGGTATAAATTGTCATGTTTTTTCAATTCGTTCGATGAATTTTACGGTTTGTATTCCGAAAGGAACGATTATTTGTGGTCGTTGTACGCACAAGGAAAAATAAGGCGGGAAGATTTGGAAGCGGAACGCTTCGCATACCCATTCTTGCAAAAATCATTGAACCTGCCGATGGTGGCGGAAGCCATGCGCGAAGAATACCTGCCGGTATTGGCAAAACAGACGGTTTTGGAAGACGGTGCGGTGGAAATCCTCGATTATCTGGTCTCCTCCGGATACATATTATATGTAATATCGAACGGGTTCAGGGAAGTGCAGTATGAAAAACTGGCGAATTCCGGCTTGGACGGTTATTTCGAATCCGTATATTTGTCGGAAGAAATCGGGGCGGCCAAGCCAAGCCCCTTGTTTTTCGAGGCCGCGATAGGCAATTCCGGAGCTGGCAAAACGCGAAGCCTCGTCATAGGAGACAATTTTTCCACGGACGTAGCCGGAGCCCGTAATAGCGGGATAGATCAAGTTTTCTATAACCCGCAAAGAAAGCCGGCCGGAGATTTTGTCCCCACATACGAAATTTCGTCCTTGCGCGAACTGCGCGGGATCTTGTGAAAAAGAAAAGACAATGGAAATCTGCGACACGCACTGCCATGTTTACATGGAAGAATTCGACAATGACAGGGACGAAGTCCTTGCAAGGGCGGGGGAAGCCGGAGTAAAAAAATTCCTGCTGCCCAATGTCGATGCCTCCACGGTGGAGCGTATGTCCGCTTTGGTGGCGGCGCACCCAGGTATGTGTTTCCCGATGATGGGAATACATCCTACGTCGGTCAATGGGGATTTCGCGGACGAATTGAAGGTGTTCGACCGAGAGATGGAAAAAAATGTTTATGTGGCGGTAGGGGAAATAGGTCTTGACTTGTATTGGGACAAGACATTCTTGCGTGAGCAGAAAAAGGTTTTCGAGTACCAGGTAGGAGCGGCCATGGAAAAGGGTCTGCCTGTTTCAATCCATAACCGGGAAGCATTCGCCGAGGTAGTGGACAGCTTGAAAAAATTCGACAAAAACAAGCTGCGGGGAGTATTCCATTGTTTTACCTTGCCTGCCGATAATGCTTCGACAATTTTTTCATTAGGAGATTTTTATTTGGGGATAGGCGGGCCTGCCACCTACAAGAACGCGAAATTCGTCAATCGTTTGCAAGAAGTCCCGTTGCAACGCATAGTCGTGGAGACTGATTGCCCTTATTTGCCGCCGGTACCCCATCGGGGAGAACGCAATGAACCTTCGTATCTCGTGCACGTGTTGGCCAAGTTGTCGGAAATTTACGGATTGGCCGTGGAACAGGTCGCAGATACTGTTTATGCCAATTCAGAAACGCTCTTTTTTAATTAAATCCGCAATTTTTTAGCATAAAACAATTGCCATATCTTGTAAAATTAGTATCTTGCAGCCGCTTTTGGTGCATACGGCCGCGTTTATGGAGAGATGCTCGAGTGGTTTAAGAGGCACGCCTGGAAAGTGTGTAAACCGGAAACGGTTTCGCGGGTTCGAATCCCGCTTTCTCCGCGATCTTTTATGAATGAGAAACAATAACTCTAATTTTAAAAACAAAGACATGAAAAAATTATTAGCCGTGTTGGCGTTTGTCGCCAGTGTAAGTTTTATGGGTGTTTACGCTCAGGATTCGGTAGCGACCGACCAAGCCGCAGCCGCTACTGAACAGGTTGCCGCACCTGCTGAAGAAGCAGCTCCCGCTGTCGTAATCGAAGAAGAGCAAAGCATGCACCAGGCATTGAAACAGAAATTCATCGAAGGTGGTGCGGGCTTCATGAGCACCGTTGCAATCTGCTTGATCCTCGGTCTTGCAGTAGCCATCGAGCGTATCATTTATTTGAGCATGGCTACAACCAACTCGAAAAAACTTCTTGCCGAAGTGGACAAGGCATTGGATGAAAAAGGCGTTGAAGCTGCAAAAGAAATCTGCCGCAACACCCGTGGTCCTGTCGCTTCCATCTTCTATCAAGGTTTGATGCGTATAGACGAAGGCATCGACGTTGCTGAAAAATCAATCGTTTCTTACGGTAGCGTACAAGCTGGTTTGTTGGAAAGGAACCTTTCTTGGGTAGGCTTGTTCATCGGTATCGCTCCTATGTTGGGATTCCTTGGTACTGTGGTAGGTATGGTTGAAGCGTTCGACCGCATCCAGCAGGCAGGTGAAATTTCGGCTACCATCGTTGCAGGTGGTATCAAAGTCGCCCTTATCACGACCATCGGTGGTTTGATCGCGGCTATTATCCTTCAGCTTTTCTACAACTACATTCTTTCCCGTATAGATGTCATCGTTGGCGACATGGAAGATTCTTCCATCACAATGTTGGATATCTTGATGAAAAAGAATCTCAAGAAATAATCTTGGATTAATGTAGTTAATTTAGAAAAAGGATTTATCATGTTAAAGAAATTTTCAATATCTCAAATAAGCCTGTACGTGCTTATGGCCGTTACGGTCGTGATAGCCTGCCTGTTCTATTTCGGCGGCTACGTTGACCCGAACGCCGAATATGCGGAGCCGGTTTATACCAATGCTCTCATTATCCTCATGTACGTATTGGTGGCCATAGCTGCGGTTGTTACCATTATAGGTAGTGCCATCGGCTTTGCAATCAAGCTTAAAACAGATCCGCGCCAGTCGCTTCGCGGCATAATCGTTACCGTGGTTTTGGCTCTCATACTGATCATTACGTACGCGGTTTCAAGTGGCGAACAGGTTGCAGTGTTGGGCGACAGCATACCCTTGTCGAAAACATGGTTGAAGCTGGTTGACATGCAGCTCTATTCAATGTACATCCTCTTGGGATTGGCGATTGTCATAACCTTGGTAGGTAGTTTCGCTAAGAAATTCAAATAATTAAGGGAAAGGAGAAGAATTATGGCTCGTAAAAAGAAAAAAGTGCCTGAGATTAATGCAAGTTCGCAGGCAGACATCGCCTTCTTGCTCCTTATCTTCTTCCTTACTGCCACCACAATGTCGGTAAACAAAGGTTTAGCCCGTCGTTTGCCGCCGCCTGTTCCCGCCGATCAAAAGACCGAGGACTTGAAGGTAAAAGAACGTAACGTGTTCGTGGTGCTTATCAACAGTGAAAACCAGTTGATGGTTCAAGGAGAATTTATGGAGGTTCCCGAACTTAAAGATGCAGCTAAAAAGTTCATCTTGAATGTGAATGACGATCCGAATTTGCCTGAAAAAGTTCCTGTTGACATAGACTTTTTCGGTACGGTGATGCTGACAAAGGATCATGTCATATCGTTGCAAAACGACCGCGGAACATCTTACGCCAAATACATTGAAGTGCAAAACGAATTGGTTGCAGCATACAACGAATTGCGTAACGAGCTTTCAATGTCCAAATGGGGTATGGCATACGAAGATTTGAATGAAGATCAACAAAAAGCGGTACAGAAGTACTATCCTCAGAAGATTTCCGAGGCTGAACCTAAAAACTATGGAGGGAACAAATAATGGGAAGATTTAGAGACGACGCATCCAAAAAAGAGATGCCAGCCATCAGTACGGCTTCTCTGCCTGACGTAGTGTTCATGCTTTTGTTCTTCTTCATGACAATGACATCGTTGAAGGAGGTCGAGTACAAGGTGAAAATTACGCCGCCTCAGGCAACCGAGTTGCAGGAGTTGGAGAAAAAACATCTCGTAAGGTATATATACGTGGGAGAACCGATTGACAAATTACAATCCCAGTATGGAACCGAACCGCGTATACAGTTGGACGATGCTTTTGCAGAGGTTTCCCAAATCGAGAACTATATCGTTTCGGAACGTTCTGCAATGCCCGAGGCCGACCAAGACCTTTTGACCGTATCGCTCAAAATCGACAAGGATTGCAAGATGGGTGTCGTTACCGATATCAAGCAAGCTTTGCGTAGGGCATACGCGCTGAAAATCAACTATTCGGCAGTAACACGTCCGAACAGTAATCTCTGACACACGACTATTTTATGATAAAAAGGGAAAAGCCGTACGGCTTTTCCCTTTTTTATTAGTAAGCCGTAAAAATCATTATGGACCCGACTGTCGGTTATTTATTTATCCGGGGCTCTTGTCTGCCAATAATGCGTTATTCTTTGTTTGTCCGTCTCGCTTCAAAAACGTAACTTTGGGTTCATTTTTCTAAGACATGAAAAAATATTTGTTTACCATAATCGCAGCGGTTTGCTCCTTTACGGTTTGTGCTGCGTCCCAGGAATGCGATTTCCGCCTTCCCATGGATATTCCCTTGGATTTGGCCGCGACATTTGCTGAATTGCGTCCCAATCATTTCCATGCCGGATTGGACATGCGTACCGAACAAGTCGAAGGCAAGGCCGTACATGCAGTTGAAGACGGGTACGTGTCCCGGATAAGTGTTTCGGGGTATGGTTATGGCAATTGCCTGTATATTGCGCATCCTTGCGGCATTACTTCCGTTTATGCGCATTTGCAATCTTTCTCATCGGAAATCGACAGTGTCTTGAAAGCAAGGCAATATGCACAAGGACAATTCAACGTGGATTTCGAGCTTGATGCATCCGTTTTGCCGGTAACGCGCGGGGAATTCATTGCTCTAAGCGGAAACTCCGGTTCTTCTACCGGGCCGCATCTGCATTTCGAGTTCCGCAAAACCGGAACGGATGAAATGATAGATCCCCAAAACTTTTATGACATATACGACAACGTAAGGCCGAGAATACATGATTTTTCCGTAACTCCTTTGAACGGACATGGCGTGGTGGACAATTCTTCGGAGTCGAAAGTGTACCACGTGCGGCATCTCGGGAACGGACGCTATGGAATGCGCACGGACAGCATCAAGGCATGGGGGACGGTCGGATTGGAATTGCGCTGCAATGATTACATGCCCACAAACGGGTTCAAGTTCGGATTGAGGCATTTGAGGATGTTTGTCGACAATGAATTGTATTTTGAATACGATAACGACCATTATCGCATGGACAGCACACGCCATATCAATTCCTTTATCAATTATGCGCGCTGGTATGACGAAGGTGATATGTCGATGCGGTGCTATCTTTTGCCTAATAGTTATGTAGGGGTGTTCAAAAATGTCAAGAACGGCGGATATGTCAACATAAACGAGCAGCGGCCGTATAAAATCTCTTTTGAAATAGAGGATTTCAAGGGCAACAAATCCGAATTGGATTTTTCGATAACAGGGGACAGTACGGTTATCCCTTTGTTGTCGGCCTACAACGGCGGCGAGTATTTCCCGTGGAATTATTATAACGAATTTGAAGCTCCCGGCGTAAAGCTGTTGTTGCCGGCCCGCAGTTTGTACGATGATTGTTTCTTTACTTACAGTACGGAACAAGACAGCAGTGCCTATTCCGCCGTGCATTCTTTGGGGGATCCGCATAATCCTTTGGACAAATCCGCAGAAATTACAATCGAACTCGTAAACGACACGTTGCCTGACAAAAGCAAGTATTTCGTGGCGCAGATGTCGAAACGCGGTACGTATTGGAACTATGCAGGCTGCGGCAGGTATGAAAACGGACAAATAAAGTTCAAATCTTGCTCTTTCGGCACTTTCAAGGTCCTGTGTGATACAATCCCGCCGGTAATCAAACGCCCCCAGCGTACCAATGGTGGCATAAGTTTCAAGGTTTACGATTACGAATCAGGGGTCAAATGTTTCAGGGGCACAGTGGACAAGCAATTCGCAATATTCTATATTGACGGGAAAAGGAATACGGTGTATTGCAATTTCGACAAGGACAAAATACTCAAAGGCAGGAATCACAGTGTGAAACTTGTCGTCGAAGATAATTGCGGCAATACGGCTGAATACGAGACCACGGTTTGGTGGTGAGCATCATAATTCCACGCAGACTTTTTCCACTTGTCCTCCCAAGGGCGGATTAAGTTTGTAAAGCCTGACTTTGATGTCGCGGGCTTGCGGATATTGCGTCCCTACTGCTTTTTTTATGCGGTAGGCGACATTCTCTATCAGGTGTGATGGCTCGGACATTTCGTTTTTCACGATTTGGTAAACGTCCAAATAGCTGACGGCATCGTTTATGTCATCGCTTGTTTCAGCTTTTGACGAATCGTAATCGAATTCCAAGTCGACGGAAAAATGCGTTCCCACTTTTTGTTCCGTGTCGTAGCATCCGTGGTGTGCGTAAAAGTGCATGTTGCAGATACGGATTGTTGCCATTGTGTCTTATCTTTGTAATGTTTTCGAGAACGCAAATTTACTCATTTTTATAAACAAAGTTTTTAAACATCATGAACCTGCTGCAAGGAAAAAAGGCTCTGGTTACAGGAGCATCAAGAGGAATAGGCAAGGCTATAGCCATGAAATTCGCCTCAGAAGGGGCAGATATAGTTTTTACCTGCACGACTGCGAGCAAGATTTCCACAGTTGAAGCGGAGTTGTCCGCATACGGGGTGTTTGCGAAAGGTTTTGCTTCCGACGCATCGGATTTCAACGCCGCGCACGAGCTTGTCGCTTCGGCTGTCAGCTTGATGGGCAGGATAGACATCCTTGTAAACAACGCGGGCATTACACGGGACAGCCTCATGTTAAAAATGAAAGAGTCGCAATGGGACGAAGTAATAAATGTCAATTTGAAATCGGCGTTCAATTTTGTCCACGCGGTAATTCCTGTGATGTTGCGTCAGAAGGGCGGCTCGATAATAAACATGTCGTCGGTCGTAGGCATGTCGGGTAATGCGGGACAGGCGAATTATTCCGCCTCTAAAGCCGGCATCGAAGGTCTGACACGTTCGGTGGCCAAAGAAATCGGGTCGCGGGGAATCCGTGCCAATGCAATCGCTCCCGGTTTCATAGATACCGACATGACTTCGGCTTTGCCGGACAATGTACGCGAAACATGGTTGAAGGAAATCCCGCTGCGCAGGGCAGGGAAGCCGGAAGACGTGGCCTCACTTGCCGTATTTCTTGCAAGCGACATGTCCTCGTACATCACCGGGCAAGTGATAAATTGCAGCGGCGGCATGGAGCTTTGAGATTTAGTATCTTTTCATCCATTCTGCGAAGAAATAGTCGTAAATGCGGTAACCATGTTCCGTTTTTACGACTATGTCGTTTTTTACGAGCGCACGCAATGACGATTGTACGGAACTGGCAGAAATTAAATTGTGCCTTTGTATGAATCCAGAGGATGTCGGGTTTTTGACAGTGCTTTCTTTTGCTATGGCTTGCAACAAGTTCTTTTGCTTCTGTGCCATATTGGACAATATTTCTTCGTATGCCTGTGATTGAATTTGGATGAGATTTTCCCATGCTGTCTGTATTTTGTCTGTTTTGCATGTTTCGTTGTTTGTGCATAAGGCGAACATTTCGTTCATCATCATTTGGACAAACCACGTACAACCATCAAACATGTGATATACGCGATTGAAAGTTTCCTCTTCAAGTTCTTTGCCGTATTTTTTAAACAGACCACGTGCAAAGTTGCAATAAATATTTTCAAGAATAGGGTCGAGTCCTATGCTTATCGCGCTTTGGTAAAATGGTTTTGCCGGTGAATTGAACATGTTGTTCATGATATGTCTGCGGCTACCGGCAAATATGAATTGAGTTTTTTTGCATTGTTGTATCTTGGTACGCAATAATGCTTCCAAGTTTTTTTCCGGATACGAACCGATTTGTTGAAATTCGTCTATGGCGACAATGCAAGGCTTTTCTGATTTTTCCAAGTACTCGAAAATCTCGTCAAGCGTGGTTTGCGGGGCTTTGATGTCTCCCAATCCCAAATCCAAGGTCGGTTCACCGCTGATTGCGTCTAATTTGAATCCGATACGGAAGGAACTAATTATTTTGAAGAATTTTTCGAACCATGCGTTGTTTTCAGGTTTTAATTGCTCAAAAATACTTTTTCCGAACAGATAGACGAACTCATTGAAAGAAGTGGTTGCAAAAATATCAATGTAGATGGTATTAAAGCTTTCGTGAATCGTGCTATTGTCGAAAAAGTGCATTATAAGCCCTGTCTTGCCCATGCGACGAGGTGATATGAGGGCGATGTTCCGACCGTTGCGGATTTGTTTTTCAATGATTTCGCATTCCTGCTCCCTGTCGCAGAAATATTCTTTGGATATATACTTACCTACTGTAAATGGATTTGACAAGTAATGTTTTCCCATCTCTTTTTATTATTTTATTGCAAATATAATAATCGCGATTAGAATAAAAATCTTTTTTACGACTCATTT
>JADIMR010000100.1 GCA_017694565.1 Candidatus Enterocola intestinipullorum
TGTTGATGCAGTTGAGGTCGTTCTACAATCCTGAAAAGCAGGCTTTCGATCCGGCTTTGCTGTCGGAATTCGCAAAGATGCTTTCGGAAGGCATGGCGACACCCGAGATGCAGAAATACTGGCAGTATATCCAGCGCAACGTGAAAATGCAACTTTTGCAGGATAAGTATGCGGCCCTTACGGGAGCTTCCTTCAATTTCAACCGCATAGACGCGCGTGATGCCTACAATGACAAGCAAACGTACAAATTGGAATATGTTTCCCGTCCGTATTTCTCCGTTCCCGATTCGGCAGTTTCCGTAAGCGATGCCGAAATGCAGGCACGTTACAAGTTGGACAAGGAAAACATGGCCCGCAAAGCCGAAGAGAGGACAATCGGCGTAATAAGTTTCAATATTGAACCTTCGCAAGACGACTTTGACGAGGTAAAGGCGTGGGTCGACAAATTGTGGCCGGAATTTTCCACTTCTGCTGATTTCATTTCTTTGTCGAACCAGAATTCGGATGTCAATTATGACGGAATAGCGAAGAGCCGTGCGGATGTGGACAAGGATTTGGCCGACTTTGCGTTTTCAGGCAAGGCAGGAGACACTTTCGCTCCCAAATTGTTCGGCAATACTTATAAAATGGCACGTATAGTGGAAAGCGGGATTTCCGCTCCCGATTCCGTGCGTGCGCGCCACATACTCGTGCTTGAAAGTTCGCAAGAACGTACTAAGGCCGTTGCTGACAGCCTTGTTTCCGAACTTGAAAAAGGCGCGGATTTCGCTGATTTGGCAAAACGCCATTCCAAAGCTGCTTCGGCCCAAGCCGGAGGCGGCCTCGGTTGGTTTAAAGAGGGCGAAATCGACAAGGATTTCAGCGTGGCATGTTTCAAGGCCCGTACAGGAAAAGCATTCATATATCCCATGGGACAAGTTTTGCAGGTTATAGAGGTTACAGAGAAGACAAAACCCGTGGAGAAAGTGAAACTCTGCGTTTTGCAGCGTGAAGTGGAAGCAGGTTCGAGGACATACGCCAATCTGTTCAATGATGCGAACCAGTATGCAGCAAAATACAATAACAGCTCCTTGTTCGCCGACAGCGCGAAAACTTTGGACGGGGTTTATTACAGGACTTATACCGTGAAAACCTCCGACAATACTGTCGCCGGCATCAAGGATTCGCGCCAGATTGTCCGTTGGGCGTTCAATGCCAATGCGGGCGATGTTACTGACAAGGTATTCGAATGCGGCGACAAGTTCGTATTGGCATCGCTTGTTTCGGTCCAGGAAAAGGGCGTTCCTCCCTTTGACGAGGTTTCCAACCAAATCCGCCAGCAATTACTGAAAGAGAAAAAAGGCGAAAAGATAGCGGCCGACATGCAGGCAAAACTTTCCGGTGCCAATGACTTGCAACTTTTGGGCGAAGTAAAACAAATAGCGTCCGTCGCACCCGAAACGAGATTTGTTCCCGGGCTCGGCAATGAACCGAAAGTAAGCGGATCTTTGGAATCGTTGGCAGCCGACGGCAATATAGGCTTCATAGCCGGCAATTCAGCGGTGTTTGCTGCAAAAGCCGCCCGTTTGGCTTCGCAAACGCAGGCATTTGACGAAACGGCGATGATTAACGAATTGCAAGGCAAACGTCCTTACGGGCAAATGGTATTGCAGTCGCTGGTCGATGCTGCCGACATAACGGACAACAGAATCAATTTCTATTGATATTCAGATTACAGTAAAGGCTTAAAGGCGGCGACTTGGAGCGATCCGGGCCGCCGCTGTTGATACATGACATTTGAAACGCGGTTATGTCTTCTAAGTATTATACCGTTTGGACCGGCAGGCAAACAGGGGTTTTCGACTCATGGGAGGAATGCCAACGGCAAGTGCATAAATTCGAGGGAGCGAAATTTAAAAGTTTCAAAACCCGCGAAGAGGCGGAAGCTGCTTTCGCCCACGTTCCGGTATTCAAACATGAAAAGTCCACCACCGGACCGGCCGGCACTGCAAAGACATCGCGGATTCCCGTACCGAGTGCTTGCATACGCGACAGCCTTGCCGTGGATGCCGCATGTTCCGGCAATCCCGGGCAAATGGAGTATCGCGGCGTATACGTCCAAGATGGCAGGGAAATTTTCCATAGCAAGGTGTATCAACGCGGCACTAATAACATAGGGGAATTTTTGGCGATAGTGCATGGGTTGGCGTTGTTGAAGAAGCAAGGCCTGTCGATTCCTTTATATTCGGACAGCCGCACGGCTCTTGCATGGGTCAAGGCAAAAAAATGCAGGACGAAGATTCCCTTTGATGAATTGGACGAGGATTTGCGCAGCAGGATTTCGGCTGCTGAAAAGTGGTTGGAAGAAAATTCTTATCCGAATCAAATCTTCAAGTGGGAAACGTCGGTGTGGGGAGAAATTCCCGCCGATTTTGGTAGGAAATAAAGACAAAAGCCGCGCATCGCGAACTTGTGATGCGCGGCTTTTTGCTTAGGCATGGTGTATTAAAAACCGTAGACTTTCAAATTCCTGCCGGCGCAAACTGCTACCGCCGTCTTTTTGTACGGTTTTATATCACAAATGGTAATGAAATCGGCATCGGTCGGGACTTTTGCAGTCTGTGCCGCGTTTATCATGTCATAAACCAAGCATCTTTCCCCTTTCTCGTCATATAAAGCAATGAGACCCCCGTCTTGGTCGAATATTGGAATCGGGGAAGCCTGTATATGGCTTTCTTCCATCAGCAGGTTGAAATCCTTGTCATAGATGGTCAAGCCCTTGCTGTCGAAAAACAAGTAACGGATTTCCTTGTCCTTGCACCATGTCGCGAACTTGTGCTTGGCATCACGGCCTTCCAAGCGCACGCTGTTTACCTTGTTGTTCTGTTCGACGAAGCACAGTTCGCCTTCCGGGGTACTGTACACGAAACGTTTATTGTCATAACTTTCATCCACGAAAAATCCGTTCAATTCGGATTTGGCGGGATTTCTTTCCGGTATAAGACGTTTGTTGCCTTTCCGGTCGTAGAAATAACAGTTCGAGGCATCGGCTGCCAACAGGTAATCACGGTTGTTGATTCTGAAATATTGTACCGGTTGCGAGGCTGCACCTTTCATTTTCGGAGTCGTCCAGTCGGACGGGGTGCTTCCGTCTCCGCGCAAAAGCACTATGCTGTTGTCGCTTGCAGGATAAAAGAAACGGTAATTCAAGTCGTTGTCATAATCGAATACGGACAAACCGTCAGCGGCCTTGCTTTTCAGTGATTTCGGGAAACCTTTCAAATTGTTGCCGTTGCGGTTGATTATATAGAATTTGTCGGCGGTTACGAATGCCATTTGCAATTTCTTGTCTTTAAGCATGTCCACTTGGGTTATTTCTCCCAATATCGCTCCCGTCAGTTGTATTTTCCAAAGAATCTTGCCTTCCGAGTTTACAAGGTAAAGCCGGTAGTCCTTGTCTTGGACGGCAAATTCAGTTTCTCCCGTGTAGTGGTTTGTTACGGGCATGGCTTTTGTACGTGCGGGCGCGTCCAATTGCAAGGAGAAAAGCAATTCCGCCTCGTTTCCCATTTCACGGCGTTTGTCGTCAGTCCTCGTTTCCGACGAGTCGGCGGCTGCGGCAATTGGTCTCCTTACAGGGTTCTCTACTTTTATTTTAGGATTGTATTGCAAGAATACCTGACGGTAATTCAACTCGTCGTTTCCGGCTTCTTCCTGGATGCCCAAGCTCTCGAAGTTTCCCAGTATGTCCTTGTGCCGGTCGATGAAAGGTATTTTCTTCTCGTTTATGAATCGGGAGGCGTTGCGTACCATGTATGGAATGTCGGCGTAGACGCTGAGATTTGACGAAGACAGGAGCGTGAGGTTGGCTTGTTTGTAAGTAGGGGAACATTGCAATGTCTGGGTGTTGGGGTTGCGGCTTGCCACGTATACGGTCAATTTCGGGCTTTCGGCTATGATGAGGCTGTTCCCGCTAATGGCGGCATATTCTTTTTCAAGTGTGAACGTGCTGCCGAATATTCCTCCCGCAAACCCTTGCGACGGTAATTCGTATATATCGACACCGTCCTTGCTTGTTACCTTGATTTTGTCTTCCATTTCGTCATGGTAGCGTTTAAGCCTTTCGGACGCGGCCATCGGATTGTTCAGTTTCACTATCACGTATTCCCCCATATAATTCATGCCCAAAGCGATTTCTCCTCCGAAATGTTCTTGGAAAAACAGCAGCGGCGTTTCTCCTGTCGGGGATTCGAATGCCGCTTGTGTCCGCGAGAAGATGGAATCCGCACCTCGTGCCGCCCTGAATTCGGACAGCCGGTCACGGAATTTTTCAAAATCGCTCAGCGAGTAATGGTAAAAAAACACGGTGTTGTATGGAAGGACCTTCACTAACTCGTTGTTGCCAGCATTCTGGCCTTCGAAAACATGGCCTATGTCGTTCGTAATCGAATTGTCGCCGAAGCCGGAAACCACCATCTTGTCCTCGGAAAATTCGACATCGAACCCGCTCCATGAGGTCGCAGTGGACGGGACCATTTCCATGCGCTGTCCCTGTTTGCCCCATGCCGATACTACCTTGCCCGCTTTGCCCATGTTTACAAACAGGTTGGCGGCGACATTATAGCCGGCGGTGCGGTATATTTTCATGAATACGCTGTCTTTTTCAATCGGCGAGTCGTTTTTACGTACTTGTTTGACGGCGCGTTCGAGCAGGTCCTGATTGTCGGAATACAGGAATACGTCTTTTTCATAACGGCAATTCTTGTCCAAGCCCTTTGATTTCAAATATCCGGAAATGCCTCCGTATTCGGTGGCGGAAATTTGCGAGCCGGCAATCGAACTCGTTTTCAAGGAATCGTCCATATATACGCCGATAAGGAAGTTCCTGTTTTCCATTATGGAGCGGATTTCCGTGGAAACGTCTTTTAGCGAGTCCATCTCCGAAAGAATGCCGTGAATACCGCCTAATCCTTCGATGGAAGATATGCTGCGCCAATAATTATTGTTGTAAAGCAGGTTTTGCGAAAGCTCCACGGCTTTGTTTATGCGCAAAACGGCGCATGGATTTTCCGGTATGGACACGAGAATGTCGGTCTTTTGCGAAACTGTTTCCGAACGCATCCGGAAAAATCCCCAAATACTGAAAATCAATGCGATGGCAGCTGCTGCAATAATCAGAATCTTTTTCATGAGGTAATATTTGTATTAAAAGGCGTAACCAAGGCCGAATTCAACGAACTCTACCTTTTGCAAATGGGTTTTGAAACTTAGGTTGGCAAGGAAATGGCCGGTTATGTAATATTTGCACAATATGCGGAAATAGTTCCATCCGTCCTCGTCCTGTATGTCGTAAGCGTAAAAAATCCCCTTGTCTGTTTCGCCCGCCTTTGCCTTGTCGTATGGTTCCATGTTTTTTACGGGGTCGTATAAATATATGCCGAACTGGAATCCTATCATCAGCCTGCCGATTATCAAGTCGTTGGCTATATTTATTCCGAAACGCAATTTGTTGGCAAAAAGATTTTCAGTCGTATAAGTCCTTGCGAATTTGGTAAATTCCGTATTCCTGCTCCCGTCCGGATCCGCTGTCGGGACGTATGCCCCGTCGTAGAACAAATCAAGCCCCAGACCCACGCGGTGCTGTCGGCATGTACGGTAATATCCTCCCACGTTAAGCGACGCGCATCCGAAATAACGGCTGTCCTGATAATAAAGTTTTTTCGCGCCGCCCGACAATATCACTTCTCCCGACCAACGTTTCAGCTTGGTTGAAATGCTGTCCTGCATGGCGGTGCGGGGCGGAAGCTGCTTGCGTACCGGCATGTATTTCAAACCCACGTGGCCGTCGAACAGGTTCAACCCGGAATTGGGTTGGGCGAGGCTTGCGTTTGAAAAGTGGTTGTAGGCCACGTCGAAAGCAAGGCTTATGTTAGGATGTACTTTTATTTCCAAGTTCGCGCCTGCGGTAGGGTTGAACGAGAACACGCTGCCGATGGCGAAATTATAGTCGCCGGCCTTGTCGTTAATGCTGCGCGGGTCGGCAATTGCGGCTTGCACGTCGCATGGTTTCGTGGAGAATCCCGCTCCGCCCCCGATTTTAATGTTGAAAGAGACGATGTCTGTCTTGACCATCGGCAGGTTGATGTACGTGCCCAAAGAAATCATCTGTCCCGTGATTGCCGGATTGCCCAAGTCGAGTATCTGCATCATCACGCCCACATCTGGCAGGTTGTAGTCCCGATGCCACCTTTTGCTTCCGTCCATGCCCCATTCGAATGCTATTTCCGCACCCAATGCCGGGCCGTTGACCAATGGCGTTATTGTGTTTTTGTCATGGGGATAAATCCATCCGCCCACGAATTGGGCTTTTATTTTGTATGGAGCGTAGGTCTTTCCGTAAAACGCCAAGTCCGGCTCTGTCAAGAATCCGGATGATGCGTAGTCTTGCGGTTTTTGTGCAAATGCCGCAAACGCAAAAGCCGTCGACAAGAAAACGGCAAACCATGTTTTTTTACATGTAATCATTTTTACATAGATTACTACAAAAGTAGTAAAAAAACGGATATTTTAGTTGGTAGTGGATAGTAGCGGCTACGTTTCTATGTGAAACCCGCGCCTTGTGTGCGGGTTTCTTTATGCTTAACCGCGAATTAAGCGTAGTGCATTCGCGGTGGACAGGCAGGATCGTACATATTTGCCGGGAGGGGTACTAACCGACCACTATCTTGCCATTATAACTGTAAGTGCGCCGATGTCCTGCGCCCATCGGCTTAACTTACAGTTAAGCATTAAGGAACCTGCATTTTGCCAATGCAGGTTCCAAAGGCGGAAAGCCGCCTTAGAATAACTTCATAACAAGATAAACCCGCGCCTCGTGTGCGGGTTCTTTATGCTTAACCGCGAATTAAGCGTTAGCCTGCTGCGCAGGCTAACGCTTGCCATTGTCTTATCCCCCGGAAATTATCCTCAGGATAATTTCCTGCCCCCAGAGGGGGCTAACTCCTCTGAACCTTGTGCATACACTACGCGGTACTCGCTGCAACTACTCACTAATCACTACCCACTACCCACTATCCACTGCCGCGAAGCGGCAAACTATCCACTGCGGCGACAGCCGCCTCTACCCACTGCGGCGAAGCCGTTAATTCCCCACTTCGGAGAAGAACTTGATTCTTATCAACCTGATTTCTTCTTCGGTATAGTCGCCGCCTAATTCAGTCATGGCCGTATCGATGTCGTCTGTCTGCGATTCTTTGAAATATTCAAAGATGTCTTCGGCCTTGTCGGGATCTATGTAATCGTTTATAAAGTAGTCTATATTTATTTTAGTCCCGGAATTGACTATGGCTTCTATCTCGTCCAAAAGTTCGTCGAAATCCAAACCCTTTGAATTTGCGATGTCTTCCAAACTTATCTTGCGGTCGATTGCCTGGATAATGAACACTTTCAACTTCGATTTGTTCGGTGTTGTCCTTACACGCAAATCTTCGGGACGTTCAATTTCGTTCTCCTTCACGTGCTGGCGGATGAGTTTCAAAAATTCCTCGCCGTATTTTTTTGCCTTTCCTGCGCCCACCCCTGCGATGTTCTGCAATTCTTCCATTGTTATAGGGTAAGTAGTCGCCATTGATTCCAAAGACGGATCCTGGAATATCACGTAAGGCGGCAATTGCAATTGTTTTGCCATTTTTTTGCGCAAGTCCTTCAACATGGCGAACAATGTCTCGTCGGCCGCGAATGAACTGGCTTTTTGTGGAGCTGTTTCTTCTTCCTCTTCCTCGAACTCGTCGTCGCGGGTAATCTTGAAAGATTTGGGATTTTCCAAAAACTTGCGGCCTTCGGCTGTTACTTTCAAGACTCCGTAGTTCTCTATTTCCTTGTCTATATAGCCGGCCAGCATGGCTTGGCGGATTACGGAATGCCAAAGGGCGGCACTCTCGAATTTGCCCGAACCGAACAAATCCAGTTCGTCATGTTTATAATCGCAAACCTCGCGGGTCTCTTCCCCCATTATTATATCGACTATATGTTCCGCTTTGAACTTTTCTTTAACGGTAATGATTGTCTCCAATACCGTGCAAAGCAATTCCTGGGCTTCCATTTGTTTTTTAGGGTTAAGGCAATTGTCGCAATTGCCGCAGTTGTCTTGGTTATAGGTTTCTCCGAAATAATGCAGCAACAACTTGCGGCGACACACGGAAGACTCGGCGTATGCCGCAGTTTCCGCCAAAAGCTGTTTACCAATCTCCTGTTCGGAAATAGGTTTGCCCTGCATGAATTTCTCTAATTTCTGTAAATCTTTATAGGCATAAAAAGCAAGGCATATACCCGTACCCCCATCCCTGCCGGCTCTGCCGGTTTCCTGGTAATACCCCTCCAAGCTTTTCGGGATGTCATAATGTATCACAAAACGCACATCGGGCTTGTCTATTCCCATCCCGAATGCGATAGTCGCCACAATCACCTGCACGTCCTCCATCAGGAATTTGTCCTGGTTTTGTGAACGGACGGCGGATTCCATGCCCGCGTGATACGGAAGCGCGCTTATGCCGTTGCAAACAAGTGTCTCGGCCAGATCCTCGACTTTTTTGCGGCTAAGGCAATATATTATGCCTGAATTGTTTCCTTGCTCCTTTATGAATTTGATAATTTCCTTGTCTACGGTCGCCTCGTTTTTATGCCGCACTTCGTAATACAAATTCGGACGGTTGAACGACGATTTGAATACCATAGCATCGTTCATCCCAAGGTTTTTCTGGATGTCGTGCTGGACTTTCGGCGTGGCGGTCGCAGTCAGCGCAATTACTGGCGCTTGTCCTATCTTATTGATTATCGGACGGATGTTCCTATATTCCGGACGGAAATCATGACCCCACTCGGAAATGCAGTGGGCTTCATCCACCGCATAAAAGGAGATTTTCACCCCTTGAAGGAAATTCACGTTTTCTTCTTTCGTAAGGGATTCCGGAGCCACGTAAAGCAATTTGGTTTTACCTGACAGCACATCGGACTTCACTTCCTCTATCGCCGATTTGGACAGTGATGAATTTATAAAATGCGCGATACCTTCACCCTCGTTCAACGCCCGCATTGCATCAACCTGGTTTTTCATCAAGGCTATCAATGGTGAAATAACCACTGCCAACCCGTCCATAAGCAACGACGGCAATTGGTAACACAACGACTTTCCGCCGCCGGTGGGCATCAAAACGAAAGTATCCTTGCCTGCAAGCAGATTGCAAATAATAGCTTCCTGGTTACCTTTGAAGGTATCAAAACCGAAAAACTTTTTTAATGCCTCATGTAAATTGTATTCTTTCACCATATCTCATTCTCTGTATCTACAAATATAATACATGCCCCGCGCAATAACAAAACGACATTAATCAATTTCCCATTACCGTGACGCTGATTATATTTTTATGTAAATATAGTGATTCGGTGAAAAAAATTTACAAACAGGAAACTTTATCACATAAAAAATTTGCCGACATGCCGGCTCGCCATGTCATTGCAGCATTTTCTGTTCCATCCTGCCTATGCTGTCCTCTGCCATCTGCTTGGTTATGACCAATTTTTCAATGTTCCCGGACGGCACTTCGTACATGTGCGGGGTCATTATGCTTTCGGTAAGGGAGCGAAGCCCGCGTGCGCCGAGTTTGAATTCCACGGCCTTGTCCACGATATAATCCAACGCTTCCTGCTCGAATTCGAGATTCACCCCGTCCATTGCGAACAATTTGCAATATTGTTTGATTATGGAATTTTTGGGTTCTACCAAAATCCTGCGCAGGGTCTCCTTGTCCAACGGATCGAGGTGGGTTATTACAGGCAAACGGCCGATTATTTCCGGTATAAGCCCGAATGACCTCAAATCCTGCGGGGCAAGATACTGCAAAAGATTGTTCCTGTCTATGACATGCGCGTTTTTGGCTGCGGAATACCCGACCATGCGCGTATTCAGGCGCATCCCGATTTTGCGCTCTATGCCCTCGAACGCGCCGCCGCAAATGAACAATATGTTTTTCGTGTCGACCTGGATGTATTTTTGATCGGGATGCTTGCGCCCGCCTTCCGGCGGGACATTAACCACTGTCCCCTCCAACAGCTTCAACAATCCCTGCTGGACACCTTCACCGCTTACGTCACGTGTGATTGACGGGTTGTCGCCTTTTCTGGCAATCTTGTCGATTTCATCTATGAACACTATGCCGCGTTCCGCAGCAGCCACATCATAGCCGGCGACTTGCAACAAGCGCGTAAGTATGCTTTCGATATCTTCGCCAACATAGCCGGCTTCGGTCAGGACCGTGGCATCCACAATAGTGAACGGGACATTCAATTTCCTTGCTATCGTCTTGGCCAACAGTGTTTTTCCTGTTCCGGTAGGCCCGACAAGTATGATATTCGACTTCTCAATCTCGACACCGTCATCGGTTTTTTCCTGCAACAACCTTTTATAATGGTTGTATACTGCCACGCTCAAATGACGCTTGGCATCATCCTGCCCTATCACGTATTGGTCCAAAAACTCTTTCAGTTCTTTTGGTTTGGGCAGATTGCCTTTGTCCAATTTAAAATCCGACGAGGCTGTCCTGTTTCTACCGGACAACCCGCTTTCGGCCAGGATTTGCGACGCGCTCTCTATACACTCGTTGCAGATCGCACCTGTGATCCCGTACACCAACAAACCTACTTTGTCGGCGGACCTCCCGCAAAAACTGCATTTGTCGCTACGTTTGTCAGCCATTTGTTTTGTTCTGTTTGATTAAGACCTCGTCCACCATGCCGTATGCTTTGGCTTCTTCGGCAGTCATCCAATAATCGCGGTCGGAATCCTGCTCGATTTTTTCAAACGGTTGCCCGCTGTGTTCCGCCAATATGGAATACAACTCTTTTTTCAATTTCTGGATCTCGCGCGCGGTAATTTCAATGTCCGATGCCTGGCCCTGTGCTCCGCCCATGGGTTGGTGTATCATGATGCGGGAATGTTTGAGGGCCGAACGCTTGCCTTTCGCTCCTGCCGCCATCAATACCGCGCCCATCGATGCCGCCATGCCTGTACAAATAGTCGCCACGTCGCTCGAAATGAACTGCATGGTATCATAAATTCCCAGTCCGGCATAAACCGAACCTCCCGGCGTATTCAAATATATCGAAATGTCCTTGCCGGGGTCGGCGGAATCGAGATATAGCAACTGCGCCTGTATCACGTTGGCCGTATAATCGTCGATTTGAGTACCGAGGAATATTATCCTGTCCATCATCAAACGCGAAAAAACATCCATCTGCGCCACGTTCAACTGGCGTTCTTCTATGATTGTGGGAGAAATGTAACTGCTGGTTATATCGGCATATTTGTCCAATGCAAGACCGTTCATGCCCAAATGCTTGGTGGCAAAATCTCGGAATTCGTTTTTCATGATATACTTGGTTAAATTTATTTTCGGATTGACAAAGCAGGCGCAAAGATATGAATCTTATGCTCGCGCACAAGCAAGATTCTGCAAATATTGTGCCACGACGCGGCAATTTCGCCATGCCGCTCCAATGACAAATGCCGTCTGCAAAGCAAACGGCATTTGTCATTGGAATTAAAACTGTTTCTTAATATTCCGCCCAGCTCTTTATCGGCAAGTCTTCTATATCCAAATTACAGAAGGCTTCTATGAATGCCGAAGCCAAACGGGAATTTGTTATCAATGGTATATTGAAATCTATCGCCGCCCTGCGTATCTTGTAACCGTTACTGAGTTCGTGCGATGTCAGGTTCTTTGGTATGTTGATTACCAAATCAAAGAACTTGTCGTGTATCAAATCCAAAGCCTGCGGGTTGCCATCTTCGGAAGGCCAATATACCTGCTCGCAATTAATGCCGTTGTCTTTCAGATATTTATATGTACCGGCCGTGGCATACAGCTTATATCCTTTCTTGTCCAGCATGTGGGCAGCATCCAACATGTCGGCTTTTTGTTTCGGTCCGCCGGTGGAGAGCAGGATGTTCTTTTTAGGTATGCGCTGTCCCACGGAAAGCATGGCTTTGAGGATGGCTTCGTCCGTATCGTCGCCAAGGCAGCCGACTTCTCCCGTGGAAGCCATGTCCACGCCTAAGACGGGATCCGCTTTTTGCAGACGCGAAAACGAGAATTGCGAGGCTTTGATTCCTACATAATCCAAATTGAAGGCGTTCTTGTCGGGTTTTTCAACCTTGATGCCCATCATTATTTTGGTAGCCAACTCTATAAAGTTGATTTTCAACACCTTTGAAACGAACGGGAATGAGCGGGACGCACGAAGGTTGCATTCAATCACCTTTATGTCGTTGTTGCGGGCAAGGAACTGTATATTGAACGGACCGGAAATATCCAACTCCTTGGCTATCTGCTTGGAAATCCGTTTTATGCGGCGTATTGTTTCCAAATACAACTTCTGCGGCGGGAACTGTATGGTCGCGTCTCCTGAATGCACTCCCGCAAACTCCACGTGTTCGGATATCGCGTATGTGATTATCTCCCCGTGGTCTGCAACGGCATCCATCTCGATTTCTTTTGCCCTTTCTATAAACGAACTGACAACGACCGGATGTTTCTGCGAGATATTCACGGCCAACTGCAA
The DNA here is from genome assembly GCA_017694565.1 of Candidatus Enterocola intestinipullorum. Taxonomy (GTDB): domain Bacteria; phylum Bacteroidota; class Bacteroidia; order Bacteroidales; family Paludibacteraceae; genus Enterocola; species Enterocola intestinipullorum. The sequence continues at coordinate 12,595 of JADIMR010000100.1, forward strand.
GAATTCCACCAATTCGCTTTCATTCGAGCAAACGTTCATGGCAGCGCCGGAAAGCACATAGCTGGGACGCACCAATACTGGGAAGCCGACCTCTTCTACGAATTTGTTGATTTCCTCCATGTTGGTAAGTTCCTTCCAACGTGGCTGGTCCACACCTATGCGGTCGAGCATGGCCGAGAACTTGTTGCGGTCTTCGGCATTGTCTATACTCTTGGCAGACGTTCCGAGAATGGGTACTTTCTGCGAATCCAGCCTCAATGCAAGATTGTTGGGTATCTGTCCGCCGGTGGAAACTATCACGCCGTGGGGATTCTCCAAATCGAGAATGTCAAGGACTCGTTCGAATGTAAGTTCGTCGAAATAGAGGCGGTCGCAGGTATCATAGTCGGTCGATACCGTTTCGGGATTGTAATTGATCATAACCGAACGCCACCCTTCTTTACGTATGGTATTGAGGGCATTGACTCCGCACCAGTCGAATTCCACGGAACTGCCTATGCGGTAAGCCCCTGATCCGAGCACTACTATCGAGCGTTTGTCGCCCAAATATTTCACGTCGTTTTCGATGCCGTGGTAGCTCAAATACAAATAATTCGTTTGTGCGGGATATTCGGCCGCAAGAGTGTCGATTTGCTTCACCACAGGTACTATGCCCATCGCTTTGCGTCTTGACCTTATATCCAACAAGCCTTGTTCCAAGTCCGCATTCTCATCCCCGGAAGCCAAACGTGCTATTTGGAAATCGGAGAAGCCTTGAAGCTTCGCCTGGCGCATAAGTTCCGGACTTATCTTGTCATACGAGTCCAATTGTTCCAACTCGTTGGCCGTATTCACGATATTTGCCAATTTATACAGGAACCATTTGTCTATTTTCGTAAGATTATGGATTTCGTCTATGGAATAACCGGCTCTCAACGCTTTTGAAATCACGAAAATACGGTTGTCCGTCGGATTGTGAAGGGCTTTGTCTATGTCGGGAATCACCAATTCCTTGTTGGCCACGAAGCCGTGCATTCCCTGCCCTATCATGCGGAGGCCTTTTTGTATGACTTCCTCGAAGCTACGGCCTATCGCCATGATTTCGCCGACGGATTTCATACTTGAACCCAATTCGCGGCTGACCCCGTGGAACTTGCTCAAATCCCAACGCGGAATCTTGCATACCACATAATCGAGCGCGGGTTCAAAGAATGCCGTAGTGTCTTTCGTTACCGAGTTCTTTACGTCGAACAAACCGTAACCCAAGCCCAATTTTGCAGCCACGAACGCCAACGGATAACCCGTAGCTTTGGAGGCCAAGGCCGAAGAACGGCTCAAACGGGCGTTCACCTCTATGACCCTGTAATCTTCCGACTCCGGATCAAGGGCGTATTGCACGTTGCACTCTCCCACGATTCCTATATGACGGATTATTTTTATTGCCAAAGCGCGCAATTTGTGATATTCGCTGTTGGTAAGCGTCTGCGACGGGGCTATCACTATGCTCTCTCCGGTATGTATGCCGAGCGGGTCGAAATTCTCCATGTTGCAGACCGTTATGCAGTTGTCGAAACGGTCGCGTACCACTTCGTATTCCACTTCCTTCCAGCCTTTGAGCGATTTCTCGACCAGGACCTGGGGAGAGAACGAAAGAGCCTTCTCGACCATTACGTCCAACTCCGCTTCGTTGTCGCAAAAACCGCTGCCCAACCCGCCAAGCGCGTATGCGGCACGGATTATCACGGGATAGCCGACTTCGCGGGCCGCACGGCGTGCATCTTCCAATGTTTCAACGGCCTCGCTTTTTATGGTCTTGACATCTATTTCATCCAGTTTCTTTACAAACAGCTCGCGGTCCTCCGTATCTATTATGGCCTGGACGGGCGTACCCAAGACCCTGACATTGTATTTTTCCAAAACGCCGGAGTGATACAGAGCCACACCGCAGTTCAAGGCGGTCTGGCCGCCGAATGCCAACAAGATACCTTGCGGACGCTCCTTTTGGATGACTTTTTCCACAAAGAACGGGGTTACTGGCAAAAAATAGATATTGTCGGCAACGCCTTCCGAAGTCTGCACTGTCGCTATGTTCGGATTTATCAGCACGGTCTCGATTCCTTCTTCCCTCAAAGCCTTCAAAGCCTGCGAACCGGAGTAGTCGAACTCTCCCGCTTCGCCTATTTTCAACGCGCCCGAACCGAGTACGAGCACTTTATTTATGCCTTCTATCAAATTGGACATTATACTGCTGTTTTATAAAAGTGATACAAAATCGTCGAACATGAATTCGGTATCCACCGGACCGCTGGCGGCTTCCGGATGGAACTGGCAAGAGAACCAAGGCTTTGTCTTGTGCCTGATACCCTCGTTCGTATTGTCGTTCATATTGAGGAACAAAGGTTCCCAATCGCTGCCGAGCGTATCGTTGTCTACCGCGAAACCGTGGTTTTGCGAAGTTATGAAGCACTGATTGGTTCCTACCTTGCGTACAGGCTGGTTATGGCTGCGATGGCCGTAGCGTAGTTTGTAAGTTTTTGCGCCACTGGCCAACGACAACAACTGGTTACCCATGCAAATGCCCCAGATAGGCTTGCCTGTTTGCATGTACGTGCGTATATGCTCTATGGTTTCCTTGCACATTGCAGGGTCGCCCGGCCCGTTGGAGATAAACAAGCCGTCCATTTCCATCCCGTTGAAGTCGTAATCCCAAGGCACCCGGTACAAGGTAACGTCGCGTTTAAGGAAGCAGCGCAGGATGTTATGCTTGACACCGCAATCAACCAGAACCACTTTCTTGCTTCCGTTGCCGTAGGTGATGACTTCCTTGCATGAAACTTTGGCGACTTGGTTTTCAAGGTTCGGATCTACAAACTCGACATCAGGCATTCCGTCTATGAGGATTTTACCTTTCATCGACCCCTCTTCGCGCAACATTTTCGTAAGGCAACGGGTGTCCACTCCGTAAATGCCGGGGACTTTGAAACGTTTCAACCAATCGGACAAACTTTCTACCGCGTTCCAATGGTTGTATTCAAAAGAATAGTCGGAAATAACGACACCCGAAGTGTGGATCTTTTCCGACTCGTAAAAATCTGCCAAATTGTCTTTGACAGCCCCCGACGGCACTCCGTAATTGCCTATGAGGGGGTATGTAAATGTCAAAATCTGCCCTGAATACGAAGGGTCTGTCAAACTCTCGGGATAACCCGTCATGGCGGTATTGAAAACGACTTCGCCTGCGACAGGTTGCTCGTACCCGAATGAAAATCCACGAAAAACTGCGCCGTTGCTCAACACAAGGGACGCGGGAGTAGATTGCTGCATATCTGTCTTGTGTTTATCCGTGCAAAGGTAGCAAAAAAAGGAATGCCCCGCATTCCTTTTTTTACTATTCCTTGTTTTATCCCCCGTGATTACTCCGTAATCTCCGCCCCCAAAGGGGGGCTCGGGAATGCCCCGCATTCCTTTTTTTACTATTCCTTGTTTTATCCCCCGTGATTACTCCGTAATCTCCGCCCCCAAAGGGGGCTCGGGAATGCCCCGCATTCCTTTTTTTACTATTCCTTGTTTTTGGGAAGCTTGCCGGCAAGAGACAGGCAAAAAGCGTACCGGCATACGCAAGAAGTTGTATCCGAACGGAAAAACCATCGGGTCCGGGCTCAGCGTAAAGAAATATTTGTTTAATTTTGCGGCGGCTTGGCTAACAGGTTGCCAGTCTAATAATTTATAAAAAACACTGTGTTATGATTACTTTTTCGGTAGCATTGATTCTGCTCGTGGCAGGCTACTTCCTTTACGGCAAACTGATGGAAAGGGTGATGAAACCGGACGCGAACGCGACCACTCCTGCCGTCGCCCATCCTGACGGCGTGGACTACATCGCCATGCCCGGGTGGAAACTTTTCATGATACAGTTTCTGAACATTGCCGGACTCGGTCCGATTTTCGGAGCGATAATGGGTGCGAAGTTCGGCGTATCGGCCTACCTGTGGATCGTTCTCGGAACGATATTCGGAGGTGCGGTTCATGATTACGTCTCAGGCATGGTTTCACTGCGCAACAATGGCGAAAGCCTTCCCGAAATCACCGGCAGATACTTGGGCAACGGGATGAAACAGTTCTCGCGTGTATTCACGGCGATAATCCTTGTATTGGTATGCGCTGTTTTCGTTTCAGGGCCGGCCGAACTGTTGGAAGACCTGACCGGCTGGAATATTTACCTGCTCATGGGATTAGTAATGCTTTACTACCTGCTGGCGACAATACTGCCAATTGACAAAATCATCGGCAAGATTTATCCGTTGTTCGCTTTTTGCCTGCTATTCATGGCTTTCGGTGTGCTGATAACGCTTTATGTGCTTATGCCTGATTTGCCCGAAATAACCGAAGGCTTGACAAATACCCAGCCCGACCCGGACACTTACCCTATTTTCCCAATGATGTTCATCAGCATTGCCTGCGGTGCAATATCGGGTTTCCATGCCACGCAGTCGCCATTGGTGGCCCGTTGCATGACCAATGAAAAACAAGGACGTTCGATTTTCTACGGAGCAATGGTTGCGGAAGGCATAGTCGCCCTCATCTGGGCGGCCGCCGCGATATGGTATTTCCAAGAGAACGGATACGCCGAAAATAATGCCGCGATAGTCGTGGACAAGGTTACCAGGGATTTGTTAGGTACTGTCGGTGCCGTAATCGCGATACTCGGTGTTGTCGCCGCCCCTATTTCCACAGGAGATACGGCACTGCGTTCGTGCCGCCTGATAATTGCGGACATATTGCACTACCCCCAGGCAAAAATAAAATCAAGGCTTGCGATAGCGATTCCCATTTATGCGTTTGTAATCGTCTTTCTGGTAATTAGCGTCGTGCTTCCGGACGGGTTCAACATAATCTGGCGTTATTTCGCATGGAGCAACCAGACTCTCGCGGTAATGACCCTGTGGGCAATGACAGTATTCCTGTATCAAGCAGGCAAGCCTTACGTGATAACACTTGTTCCTGCCGTGTTCATGACTTGGGTTACGACATCATATATATTGTTCGCCCCGGAAGGCTTCGGTGTCGCATATTACCCTTCGATGATATGCGGATTAGTAGCGGCATTCGCCCTTATGGGACTGTTTTACTACCGTGCCGTTTACCTTGACAAGAAAACCTTGAAAAAATGAACAAGACAATCGCCATATCGGTTGCCATGTCGGCCGAGTATGCACTGATGCGCGAAGCATTGGGCAACCCGGAGGAAACAGAAGTGAAAGGACTGCTTTTTTGCAAGGCCCGGCTTGGAAACAACACTGTCGTTTTGGCGAAAAGCGGCGTAGGAAAAGTGAACGCCGCAGTCACGGGTACCGTACTTGTCTACGAATTCGCGCCCGACTGCATGATATCCACGGGAGTTGCAGGGGGATTGGACAAAAGCATAAACATCGGCGACGTAGTACTCGGAGCATACACTTGCTACCATGATGTCTACGTTGGGGAAGAAGTGGTCCAGAAAAGCAACAACCATACGGGAAAATTCCCGGCTGATGCATGCTTGTTGAAGAATGCCGGAGCCTTGCAAGAGTGGAGCGGGATTTTGAAAAGCGGCCTTATTTGCACCGGCGACCAATTTATCGACAACCGGGACAAGCTCCGCGAAATAAAGAACGCCTATCCCGAAGCCTTGGCAGTAGATATGGAATCTTGCAGCCTTGCACAAGTATGCGACCTGTTTTCCGTTCCATTCCTGTCGCTTCGCATCATCAGCGACACCCCGTATGCCGACAAGCATTTGGAAAATTATAAGAACTTTTTCGACAAGGCCCCGCATATATTGTTCAACATAGCAAAAAGCATAATCGAAAGCATTATCTGAACACCATGCACGTTTTCTATGCCCCTGACATAAAGACTAATCCATGCCTTGATGAAGAAGAATCCCGCCACGCGGTGAAGGTCCTGCGCCTGACCGAAGGTTCGGACGTGGTGGTGTTCGACGGCAAAGGCGGTATTTTCGAAGCCACCATCGCGCAGGCAAACCCGAAACACTGCCTGCTCAACTCCATCGTCGAAAGACAAGAAGAACCGATACGGGATTATACCTTGCATATCGCGGTCGCACCGACAAAAAACATCGACCGTTACGAATGGTTCGTGGAAAAAGCCGCCGAAATAGGCGTGGACAGGATTACTCCCCTTATATGCGATTTCTCGGAAAGGAAAGTGATAAAAACCGAAAGATTGCGGAAAATATTGGTTTCCGCGATGAAACAATCATTGCAACCGCAGCTCGTGCGAATCGACGAAGCAACGGGTTTCAAGGACTTCATTAAAGAATGCGCTTGTTCCAAAGCGACAAAGCTCATGGCACATTGCCACGAAGGAGAAAAAGCCCACATCGGAAAAGCGATGTCGGGTTCTAAAAACTTTATAGTGATGATAGGTCCGGAAGGGGATTTCAGTGAAGAAGAAGTAACCTTGGCATGTCAGAACGGATTCATGCCCGTAACCCTCGGACAAGCCCGCCTCAGGGTCGAAACCGCCGCACTCTACTGCTGCTTTGCCGCCTCTTTCAGTGATTAGCATTCCACTGCATCCCTAAATAAAAACGCTTGCTTTAAGCTGACGCCCCGTAGTAGGAACACAAGGAATCTTCAGATTTCCTCGTAACTCACATCTTCCGCCCTTTCCTTATCGACGGTTTTGGTGCGGTTATAATAATAACGACGGCCTGGACCATCCTCCAAGTCTTCTCCCGGTGCGTCTTCCTTTCCTCCTCCATTGCTTCCATCAGCGGAATTCATGCTACCGGCACGCCCTGAGTTGGAAGTCCGGCCGCTACCGTCGCGGAAACCCCGCATGATGTTGCGCACGAATATCCACGCACCCAACACAATCAGCAAAATCATGCCGATTATAAAAAACAATATGGTGCCAAGTATACTCATTGCAGTTTAACTTTATCCGGCTTCGGCCTTGGAGTGTCCGTAGCGGCAGAACCGGGAGACAATGGCCTTTTATGCGCACGTATCAACAATACGACACCTAAGATAATGAACGGGATACTCAATAATTGTCCCATGTTCAACAACATGCCCGCTTCGAATTCCGACTGGTCGTTTTTTATGAATTCTATAAGGAATCTTGCCGTAAACAACCATGTAAATCCCAAACCTGTCAGAAAACCTTCCTTATTGCGATAAGGCGTCTTCCAATAAATCCACATCATAACGCCGAACAACACGAAATAAGACAAAGACTCGTAGATTTGCGTCGGATGACAAACAGGTACCAAGGCTTCCGGCACTCCGGGATAGTCCCGCAAGAATTTGAAACCCCAGGGCATTGCCGTTTCACATCCGTAAATCTCGCTGTTCATCAAATTTCCCAACCTTATCACTCCCGCTACGAACGAACAAACGACAAACAGCCTGTCGCCAAGCCACAAATAAGGCTTGTGCATGACATACTTGGTCAGTAACCACACCGCAATCAATATTGCAATCGTTCCGCCATGACTTGCCAGACCGCCATGCCACACCATGAAAATCTCCAACGGGTGTTCGCGATAATATGCCCAATCGTAAAAGAACACGTGCCCCAGACGGGAACCTACTATCACCGCCACGACCATGTATATGAACACCTTGTCCGCCCAATCGTCAGGGCAACCTTCGCTCTTGAACATTTTTGCCAAAAGCCAGATAGCCACTAAGAAACCGGCCGCATAAAGCAATCCGTACCACCTGAGAGTAACCGGTCCAATGCTAAACGCTACCGGATCGGGATTCCAAACTATATATAATAGATCAAACATTATATTCCAACTGTATTAAATCTACCGGAAAATCCGCCAATCACAAATTTTTACCGCAACAGTTCTTATACTTCTTTCCGCTCCCGCACGGGCAAGGATCGTTGCGTCCCACGGTTTTTTCAGAACGCACAGGCTGCTGTTTTTGACGTTCGCGGGTATCTTGCGCCCCTGCCTTCATTATGTCCGTCTTCTGCTCCGTATAACGGTTAACCGGACGATGCTGAGGCTCGCGCGCTTCGCGCACCTCGTCGCTTTCGCGCACCGGAATCTGCGCCCTCATAAGTATGGTTGTCGCTTTTTGGTTTATGGCGTCTACCATTTTCATAAACAAGCCGTGAGCTTCGATTTTATATATCAACAGAGGATCTTTCTGTTCGTAACTTGCATTCTGCACGGACTGTCGCAAATCGTCCAAAACCCTCAAATGTTCTTTCCATGCCTCATCTATCGTATGCAGGAGAACCGCTTTCTGGAATGCTTTGACAATAACCTTGCCCTCCGTTTCGTATGCTTCTTTCAAATTCACGGGGATATTGTACATCAGTTTGCCGTCAGTAAACGGGATAAGGATGTTCTCGTACATCTGTCCCTGTGTCTCGTACACTTTTTTTATGACCGGGAACGCGATTTCCGCTGTTTTTTCAGTCCTTCGTTTGAAATTTTCAAACACCTGCTTGTAAACATCTTCCACTACCTGAGCGGAGCTCTCCCGGCGGAAAATATCTTCGGGAAGGTCCATGTCGGTAGCAAACACGCGAAGCAAATCCAATTTCAATCCCTCGGCATCGGAAGCATCGGCATAGCGCGTTACCATCGCCTCCACTCCGTTGTATATCATATTCACGATGTCCACGCCAAGACGTTCGCCCATAAGCGCGTGCCTGCGGCGGGCATATATGTCGCCACGCTGCATGTTCATCACGTCGTCGTATTCAAGAAGACGTTTGCGTATGCCGAAGTTGTTTTCCTCGACTTTCTTTTGGGCGCGTTCAATGGATTTGGAGATTTGCTTGTGTTCCATCATCTCGTCTTCCTTGAATCCCATGCGGTCCATCACGGAAGATATGCGGTCGGAACCGAACAACCTCATCAAGTCGTCCTCGAACGATACGTAGAATACGGAAGAACCCGGGTCTCCCTGACGGCCGGAACGTCCTCGTAACTGCCTGTCGATACGACGGCTTTCGTGCCTTTCCGTACCTATGATGGCCAAACCGCCCGCTTCACGCGCTTCGGGAGTCAATTTTATGTCCGTACCGCGCCCTGCCATGTTGGTGGCTATCGTAACCGTACCGGGACGGCCTGCCTGCGCCACTATATCCGCTTCTTTATGATGCAGTTTGGCATTCAACACGTTATGTGGAATCTTGCGCATGGTGAGCATACGGCTCAACAACTGTGAAATCTCTACCGACGTAGTACCTACAAGCACCGGGCGGCCTTCACCTACCAATCGCACTATTTCTTCAATTACGGCATTGTATTTCGCACGTTTCGTCTTGTAAATACGGTCGTTCAAATCCTGCCTTATGACCGGACGGTTCGTGGGTATCACTATCACGTCCAATTTATATATGTTCCAAAACTCGCCGGCTTCGGTTTCTGCAGTACCCGTCATACCGGAAAGCTTGCGGTACATCCTGAAATAATTCTGCAAGGTGATTGTCGCGAAAGTCTGCGTCGCCGCTTCCACTTTCACCCTTTCCTTGGCTTCTATCGCCTGGTGCAAACCGTCCGAATAGCGGCGGCCTTCCATGATACGCCCGGTTTGCTCGTCCACTATCATTACCTTGTTGTCAATGACGACATATTCGTCGTCGCGCTCGAACAAAGTGTAGGCTTTCAACAATTGGTTTACCGTATGTACTCGTTCAGCCTTTATGGCGTACTCCTGCATGAGGTCGTCCTTTTTGGCCGCTTTCTCTTCTGTAGTAAGGTTTTGTTTTTCCAATTCCGCCAACTCGCTGCCTATGTCGGGAAGCACGAAGAAACGGGGATCGTCGGTATTGCCCGTAATAAGGTCGATGCCCTTGTCCGTAAGCTCGATGCTGTTGTGCTGCTCGTCTATCACGAAATACAAGTCATCGGTGATTTCGTGCATGCGCCGCTCGTTCTGCTCCATGTAAACGGCCTCTATCTTGAGCATGTTGGCCTTGATGCCGGGTTCGCTCAAAAATTTAATCAACGGCTTGTTTTTGGGCAATCCCTTGAATGTGCGGTACAATAAGATATAGCCTTGTTCGCGTTCTTTCTCGTTTTCGGAAGCAATCAAGCGTTTGGCTTCCGCCAGCAACTTAGTGGCAAGTTCTTTCTGCGCGGCCACTATTTTTTCAACCTTGGGACGATATTCCTCGAACATCTGGTCTTCACCCTTCGGCACGGGACCGGATATTATAAGGGGAGTTCGGGCATCGTCTATGAGCACGGAGTCCACTTCGTCGACTATCGCGTAATTGTGCATCCGCTGCACGAGTTCCTTCGGGGAGGAAGCCATATTGTCACGCAGATAGTCGAAACCGAATTCGTTGTTCGTACCGAAAGTAATGTCGGCATTGTAAGCCCTGCGGCGTTCTTCCGTATTTGGTTTGTGCTTGTCGATGCAATCCACGCTAAGTCCGTGGAACATGTACAGCGGCCCCATCCATTCGGAGTCGCGCTTGGACAAATAATCGTTCACGGTAACCACGTGCACGCCATTGCCGGTAAGTGCGTTCAGGAATACCGGGAGCGTGGCCACGAGGGTTTTTCCTTCGCCGGTCGCCATTTCGGCGATGTTGCCTTTATGCAAGGCCACGCCGCCTATGAGCTGCACGTCGTAGTGTACCATGTCCCATTTCACGAGATTGCCTCCGGCCACCCATTCGTTTTTATACACCGCCTTGTCGCCGTCTATGGTTACGAAATCGTGTTCCACGGCAAGCTTGCGGTCAAAATCGTTGGCCGTAACCACTATGGTTTCCGACTCCTTGAACCTGCGGGCCGTATCTTTCACGATGGCGAAAACCTCGGGCAAGAACTTGTCCAATGCCGCCTCCATGTTGTCCAAGCCCTGATTCTCCAGCTTGTCGATTTCGGAATAGATTTTCTCGCGCTTGTCTATATCGGTTTCCTCGATTTTCGCCCTCAATTCCGCCGCTTTCTGTTTCTCTGCCGCCGCCGAGCTGCGTATTTCATTACGGATTTCCGACAGCCGGTTACGCAACCCGTCGTTGTCCAATGCTTCTATGGCCGGGGATGCAGCGTGGATTTTATCAATGTAAGGACGTATGGCTTTGAGGTCGTTTTCGGCTTTTGTCCCGAAAATTTTGCCGATAAGGGTGTTGAAGTTCATTTGTATTCCGTGAATATGATATTTGTACTTGGTTTCCGCTCCCTGCTACTGCCGGAAGGCTAAGCGCAGGCAAATTTACAATAATGCAAAACAAAATGTATGCCAAGTTCAATCTATTTACCCGGCATACATAAGCTTTAACATTTGATGCATTCGAATTCAGCCGTTCGACATCTCGTCGGAGGAATAACGGAACGGCTTCAACGGATTGTCGTAAGTGAAAATCTCGTCTTCCTTGAAAAATCTTGCCAGTTCCGTTACCGCGTTTTCAGGAGAATCGGAAGTATGCACCACATTCTCCTGCATACTCATGCCGAAGTCCCCGCGTATCGTACCGACCGGGGCTTTGCGGCAATTGGTGCAACCGGTCATTTCGCGAACCACGCTTACGGCATCCAATCCCTCCACGCAACATACTATGACCGGGGCTGCCATCATGGATGCCTTGATCCGGGGGAAGAAAGGCTTGTCTTTCAAATGCGCGTAATGTTCGTCCAAAACGGCATCGTCAAGCCTCATCATCTTCAAACCGGCTATTTGCAAACCTTTTTTCTCGAAACGCGAAATCACTTCGCCTGCCAAGCCCCTGATTACGGCACCCGGCTTCAATATTACCAATGTACGTTCCATAACTTGTAGTGATTTTAAATGCGAATATAAGTAATTTTTCTTTCGGGATGAAAAATGCTGCCCGGTGAAAGGATAAAAATACGACAAATTGCGTTATCTTTGCAACTGCGAAAAGGGTGGAAAGATTTGAGCTGCTTGCAACCACGGTAAAAAATGCTAAAACACTGCCAATCGGGGCATTAACACGCATTTTTCTTCTTGTTGGACTGCACGGCACGGAAACTGACTGCCGACAGCCGCGCCAACGGCGGCAAAGCAACACACAAAACATTCAAATTAATAATAAACCTGACTATGGCTTATTTATTCTCGTCCGAATCCGTTTCGGAAGGACATCCCGACAAGGTGGCAGACCGGATTTCCGATGCCATATTGGATAATTTCCTCGCGCAAGACCCTGACACGAAATTAGCTTGCGAAATCATGGTTACGACGGGCCAGGTAATAATCGGTGGCGAAGTGAAATCGAAAGCTACGGTGGACATGCAGAAAGTGGCCCGCCGCGTGATTTCCGACATAGGATATACCAAAGGCGAATACAAGTTCGAAGCCGAGTCCTGCGGCATCCTTTCAGCCATGCACGGACAATCGGTAGACATAAACCGCGGCGTGGAGCGTGAAGACCCGATGCAGCAAGGTGCCGGGGACCAGGGCATGATGTTCGGTTACGCCTGCAACGAGACCGACAACCTTATGCCCGTATCGCTCGACTTGGCGCACGCATTGCTAAAAGAACTGGCCGCGATAAGGCACGAGGGAGAACTTATGACATACCTGCGTCCCGATGCCAAATCGCAGGTAACGATAGAATACGACGACAAAGGCAAGCCTCAAAGAATCGACACCATCGTGATTTCGACCCAGCATGACGAATTCCTTACGGACGACGCTGCAATGGTGGAAAAAATCCGCGAGGACGTGCAGGAAATCCTCATTCCCCGGGTCATCGCGAAGGACCCGCAATACAAGGCCTTGTACAAGGGGGACCATAAACTATGGGTCAATCCGACCGGCAAATTCGTAATCGGAGGTCCGCACGGCGACACCGGACTGACCGGCCGGAAGATAATTGTAGACACATACGGAGGCAAAGGGTCGCATGGCGGCGGGGCTTTTTCGGGCAAGGACCCGTCGAAAGTCGACCGTTCGGCGGCATACGAGGCCCGGCACATTGCGAAGAACTTGGTGGCGGCAGGCATTGCCGACGAAGTCTTGGTTCAAATAGCATACGCCATAGGCATGGCTGAACCAGTGAATATTTACATAAACACTTACGGCACTGCAAAGACTGGAACAAGCGACGCGGAAATAGCGGATAAAATACGGCCGGTGCTCGACCTGCGCCCGAAAGCCATCGAGGAAAGGCTCAAACTCCGCAATCCCATATACGAGGAAACGGCGGCCTACGGCCACATGGGACGCAAACCACGCAAGGCGACAAAGACGTTCACAACTCCCGGCGGACGGGAAATACGCCGCGAAGTGGAATTGTTCACTTGGGAAAAGACCGACTTGGCCGATGATTTCAAACGGCTGTTTTTCAAATAACTAAAACCGACATAATGTCATGTTGCAAAGAATC
>JADIMR010000011.1 GCA_017694565.1 Candidatus Enterocola intestinipullorum
TGATAGGTACTCCGCCGAACCTTATTATCAGCGACACGTTGGCAGGTGCAGGCTACGGAAGCCTTGAATTTTTCTCTTTCCTGCCCGTCGGACTGATTTGCCTTGCTACCGGAATGCTGTTCCTGATTCCCGCGTCGAAATTGGTTTTGGGCAAAAAAAAGCGTCAAGGGAACGATTCGGAAGACAAGGAAACGCTCTCCGCCCTTGTGAACGAATACGGGATAACGGACAACCTGTTCAGGATAAAGGCATCCGCTTCCATAGACGGCAAAACCATAGCGGAATTGGACATACGCAACAAATACTCGCTGAATGTCGTCGAAATACGCCGGGAAAGGAAAGGGCAGCACCGTTTTTTCAAAACAGTCCAGCAAGAACTCGCGACAGCCGGGACACGGATAAATCCGAACGACATACTATACCTTTCGGGTAATTTTGAAGATGTAGGAAGATTCGCAAAAGACTACGGCTGCGACATTCTGGACAAACATAGCATCGAAGAGAACGAAGGAAACAGGGACAAACTCGACTTTTACGATGTCGGTGTCGCGGAGATACTTATCCTGCCTTCTTCCGACTTGACAAACGACAGTGTGAAGACAATCGGATTCCGCGAAAAATTCAACCTGAACATATTGGGTATCAAACGCAAGAAAGGATACATACTGAAAGACCTCGGCAATGTGAAACTACAAGAAAACGACGTGCTTTTGGTTCAAGGCAAATGGCAGGACATAGCCAGGTTGGACAATGAAAACAACGAATGGGTGGTTCTCGGGCAACCATTGGAACAAGCATCGAAAGTAACCCTCGACTACAAGGCCCCCATAGCCGCCGCCATATTGATAATGATGGTCGTGCTGATGGTATTGGACCTACCTGCCATAAAACCAGTTACCGCCGTACTCATCGCTTCCATCCTGATGGTGGTTACCGGTTGCGTCCGTAACATGGAAGCCGCCTACAAGACCATAAATTGGGAAACGATAGTGCTTTTCGCCGCGATGTTGCCGATGTCCACCGCGTTGGAAAAAACAGGGGTCTCCGATTTGATTTCCGGCTCTCTCGCCGGAGGCTTGGGAGATTTCGGTCCCGTTGCCTTGCTCGCCGGAATCTATTTCACCACTTCGCTGATGACCATCTTCATAAGCAACACTGTTACTGCCGTGCTCATGGCCCCGATAGCCTTGCACAGTGCGGAAGCGATGGGACTCAGTCCCGTACCGTTCCTGTTTGCCGTAACGGTCGCGGCCAGCATGTGTTTCGCCTCGCCGTTCTCCACTCCGCCTAACGCGATGGTCATGCACCCCGGACAATACTCATTCATGGATTTCATCAAAGTGGGGCTGCCATTGCAGGTGATAATGGGAATAGTCATGGTTTTGGTGCTGCCTTTAATCTTTCCGTTTTGATTGGATTTTTCAAATCCAATCAAAACGGAAAGATTAAAGGGCTTGACATTGTCTTATCCCCCGCAAGCTACCGCTGCGCGATAGCTTGCTGCCCCCAGCGGGGACGACCACCATGAACCTTGTGCAGACACTGAGAGGTGCCGCCTAAAACCTGTAACTAATCACTAACCACTGTCCACTAACCACTATCCACTAATCATCATTTTTAATTTTAAACTTTCAATTATACATTAAATAAGCCTATCTTTGCGTAATCATCATGACCAAGAAAAACACAAATAAACGCAACGACAACAAATTAGGCACCACAAAACGCATGAAAATAAAATATGCGGTGTCCGTTTTGAATGAAAACACCTTGGAAGAAATATACAGGGTCCGTCTTTCCGGATACAATTTCTTCGTGCTGCTGATGCTGTTTTTCATCGTATTGTTCATACTTTACTCGTGCCTCATAATCTTTACACCGCTACGCAACCTGCTGCCTGAAAATACTGATTACGCACTACGCAAGGAGGTCGTGTCCCATGCCATAGCCATAGACTCTCTGCAACGGATAGTGGATTTGAACCAGAGATACTTAGATAACGTGAACGGGATTTTCAGCGGGGAAGTAGTCATGGACGAAGACGACACCCGGGATTCCGTTTTCATAAAAGCCTCCAACCTGCGCCTTATGGAAAAGAGCGAACAGGAAAAATCGTTTTGCAAGGAATTCGAATCGGATGAGATGTATAATTTCTCCAACGCCTTGCCCCAAACGGCTTCAATCACGTTCTTTACACCTGTCCAAGGTTTGTTGGCGAAGGAATTCAATGCCGGAAACGGGCATTTGGGCATCGATATTTCGGCCGATGACGGAGCTGCCATTTCGGCAACTGCCGACGGAGTGGTGTTGTCATCCGGGTACGACCACCGCGACGGCTACTATATCGAAATATTACATGATGAAAACTACGTTTCCGTTTACAGGGGTGCCGCCGAAGCCTTCAAAACATCTGGAGACGTGGTAAAGGCCGGGGAAGTGATAGGTTTGGTAGGCAAACACGATTTGCGGGAAACCCCGTCGCTCCATTTTGAAATATGGAGCGCGATGCAGCCTCAAAACCCGCTCAATTACATAGTATTGGAGTAATGCCTCAAAAAAAGAAAATATCCATTCTCGGTTCTACCGGTTCGATAGGCACGCAAACCATAGAGGTCGTGGAATCCCATCCCGATTTGTTCGAGGTTGTCGCCTTGTGCGCCGGACGGAACGTGGAGCTTCTGGCCGAACAATGCCGCCGCCTGAAACCCCGCTACGCGGCAATTGCCGATGAGGAATCTTACCCTCTGTTAAAGAATCTGTGCAAAGACCTGCCCGTAAAATTATGCGCCGGGCAGCACGCGATAGGAGACATGGCCGATACCGAAGACTGCGATACGGTAGTCGCGGCCATGGTGGGATATGCCGGATTATATCCGACCCTGAGGGCCGCGAAAGCCGGAAAAACCATCGCCTTGGCCAACAAGGAAAGCCTTGTCGTGGCAGGAGAATTGGTAACATCCTTATGCAAGAACGGCAACAGCCGGCTTCTGCCAGTGGATTCGGAACATTCTGCAATTTTCCAATGCCTGCAAGGGAACTCCCGTTCAGAAATCGAGAAACTGATATTGACAGCTTCCGGCGGGCCTTTCCGCAAGCATAGCAGGGAAATGCTGCAAAAAGTAACAAAGGAAGAAGCCTTGCGCCATCCCAACTGGAAGATGGGTGCCAAAATAACCATAGACTCGGCAACGATGATGAACAAAGGATTCGAGGTGATAGAGGCGCGTTGGTTGTTCGACACCGGCTGCGATAAAATCGACGTGTTGGTACACCCGCAATCCATAGTGCATTCCATGGTGCAATTCCGCGACGGGGCGGTATTGGCCCAAATGGGGACTCCCGACATGAAACTGCCCATCCAGTACGCCTTATGCTACCCCGAACGGAAAGCGAACAGTTTCAAGCGTTTGGATTTGGCAGAAGCCGGCAAATTGGAGTTTGAAAAGCCGGACATGGAGAAATTCCGTAACCTTGCACTTGCTTACGCCGCCATAGACAAAGGAGGCAATGCGCCCTGCGTACTGAATGCGGCAAACGAAGTGGCAGTAGCGGCGTTCTTGCAAGACAAAATTTCTTTCTTGCAAATCAGCGACATCATAGAAAAGACCTTGCAAAGGTCGTCATTTATCGCCAAACCTGCACATTACTCCGACTATGTGGATTCGGACAACGAAGCCCGCCGCATAGCCGAAGAACTGACAACTCACTAATCACATGGACATACTGATTCAGATTCTTCAATTGCTCGCCTGCCTTTCGCTTTTGGTGATCGTGCACGAATTCGGGCATTTCATAACAGCCAAGATTTTCGGCGTAAGGGTCGAAAAATTCTATCTGTTTTTCAACCCGGGTTTCACTTTGTTCAAGTTCAAACCCAAGAACAGCGATACGGAATACGGCATAGGCTGGCTTCCGTTGGGCGGCTACGTGAAATTGGCCGGCATGATCGACGAAAGCATGGACACGGAACACCTGAAACACGAACCCCAACCTTGGGAATTCCGTTCAAAACCCGCATGGCAAAGGCTGATTATAATGTCTGCCGGAGTAATCATGAACCTGATTGCCGCCATGGTAATTTACTCCATGATGCTTTACCACTATGGTGAACAGTACGTAAAATTACAGGATGCCTATATGGGGATGGATTTCTCGGAGGTGGCAAAGGAACAAGGATTCCGGGACGGAGACATATTGCTGTCGGCAGACGGTGAAGCGTTGGAATCTTTTGACGAGACCGACATACGCAAGGTGCTCAATGCCTCACAGGTGAAGGTTCTGCGCGACGGCAAGGAAAAGACCTTGGTAATGACAAGGACTTTCATGCAGGATTTGGCAGGCTCACGGCAAGGATTCGCATCATTCCGATACCCTTTCATCGTCCAAGAAGTCATGGATGGTTCTGCCGCAGGCAAAGCGGGACTTGCCGCCGGGGACAGCCTTGTATCCATTAACGGGACAACATACCCTGCATGGAGCGATTTCGCACCGCAATTGTCCTTGCACCGCAACGACAGCATAAACGTAGGGTTCTACCGCAACGGCGTATACGGGGAGGCCATGATGTATTTGGACAGCACGGCAAAGATGGGCGTATGGGTACGCCCGTATACTGAAATATATCCTGTCACACACAAGGAATACGGCTTTTGGGAATCTTTTCCCGCCGGCATAAAAAAAGGAGCGGAGATGTTCGCCGGCTACGGCAGCGACTTCAAGATAGTTTTCACGAAAGAGGGGATGGAAAGCCTCGGCGGTTTCGGGTCTATTACGAGCTTGTTTCCCGACACGTTCTATTGGGGCGTATTCTGGTACTTGACCGCTTATTTGTCAGTCATTCTCGCGTTCATGAACCTGTTGCCTATTCCCGGCTTGGATGGCGGACATATCATATTCCTGCTGTATGAAATGATTACCCGGCGCAAGCTAAGCCAGAAATTCATGATACGTATGCAACAGATAGGCCTGTTCATACTGCTGTTTCTGATGTTGTATGCGAACGGGATGGATATATTCAGGGCTTTGCAGCCCTGAATA
This sequence comes from Candidatus Enterocola intestinipullorum, assembly GCA_017694565.1. Lineage (GTDB taxonomy): Bacteria > Bacteroidota > Bacteroidia > Bacteroidales > Paludibacteraceae > Enterocola > Enterocola intestinipullorum. Next base: position 5,038 of record JADIMR010000011.1, read on the forward strand.
TATCCAAGATACGGAGTATCTTGGATATATTCTTCGTCTTATTATACGGTCTACGCCGGCGGCACTGTGTGCCGGTGCCTACGCTTCGCTCCGGCGGTGCAAACTGAAACTATCCACTATTCACTATCCACTATTCACTATCCACTGCCGCGAAGCCGCAAAATTTCGCGTTAAATTCAAACAAATTATTGCACAATTGAAACAAACACCATATTTTTGCAAGCAGAACAGACAAAAATGAATCTTTTTGGCGCAAATAACACTAATTGGTGGCGCTCGCAATCAAATAATTGTGAGTGACGGCGCATGACTATACAAAAGAAGTGATAATCGAATAAATAATAAGAGTTAGAATACAAGCAAAAGGCTGCACTCATTGAGGGTGCAGCCTTTTTTATTAATCATAAACCGGCATTGAACCGGCAGGCACAGGAAAACATAAATCAAAATACATCGACACAATGGAAAAAGACAATTATTCAGTAAGCGAAAAAGGCTACTACGGACAATTCGGGGGAGCATACATCCCGGAAATACTGCATGACACCGTGGAAAAATTGCAGAAAGCATATCTGCCGATATTGGAAAGCGAAGAATTCCAAAGGGAGTTCCAATTATTGCTACGGGATTATGCCGGCAGGCCGTCGCCCCTGTACTTCTCGAAAAAACTAAGCCAGAAGCACGGTTGCAAAATATATTTGAAACGGGAAGACCTGAACCATACGGGAGCCCATAAGATAAACAACGCATTGGGACAAATCCTATTGGCAAAAAAGATGGGCAAGACGAGGATAATCGCCGAAACGGGGGCAGGACAACACGGAGTGGCTACCGCCACAGTCTGCGCCTTGATGGGTATGCCCTGCACCGTGTATATGGGTAAGACCGACGTGGAAAGGCAAATGCCCAACGTCAAAAAAATGCAGATGCTGGGTGCAACGGTATTTCCGGTAACATCCGGGAACATGACATTGAAAGACGCCACGAACGAAGCAATCCGCGATTGGTGCTGCCACCCGTCCGACACTTTTTATATCATCGGCTCTACCGTAGGCCCGCACCCTTACCCGGACATCGTTGCAAGGCTGCAATCCGTAATAAGCGAGGAGATGAAATCGCAATTGGCGGAAAAAGAGGGACGAGACTACCCCGACCGCATTGTCGCTTGCGTGGGAGGCGGGAGCAACGCCGCAGGCAGCATATACCATTACTTGGGCAACGACAAGGTAAAAATAACTTTGGCCGAGGCAGGCGGCGAGGGTGTCGATACGGGACGCACGGCAGCGACAATCAAATTGGGAAAATTGGGCATAATACACGGCGCACGTACATTCGTGATACAAGACGAAAACGGACAGATAAAAGAGCCGTACTCCATTTCGGCGGGTTTGGATTATCCCGGCATAGGCCCGTTGCACGCATACTTGGCCGATTGCCACAGAGCGGAAGTAATCGCCATAAATGACGATGAAGCATTGAAGGCCGCATTCGAACTCACACGCTCGGAGGGCATAATCCCGGCATTGGAAAGCGCGCACGCCTTGGCCGCCTTGGACAAAATAGAGTTCCGCCCCGGGGAAGTGGTGGTGGTAACCGTGTCCGGCCGTGGCGACAAGGATATGGAAGTTTATATCAAATACGCAGAGCATATTTGATATAAACTTCCATACCTTTCATTTATTATTTATACGGTCTAACGGCCGGCAGGCTTATGCCTGCTTGCAGCCGCTTATACTAACACATAAGACAACAC
>JADIMR010000101.1 GCA_017694565.1 Candidatus Enterocola intestinipullorum
TCCATTATGTGTTCCGGCTCGGCCATGCGTCCCTTGCCTTGCAATCCGCTGGCCAAGAAACCGCTTTCGGCTTCCACAAATATGACACCGCGCGATTTCAAGATATCAAAATTGGCTTGCGTGGCTGGATGCGAATACATGTCCAAATCCATTGCCGGAGCCGCCATCACGGGGCAACGTGCCGACAAGCAGGTGGTTGTCAGCAGGTTGTCGGCAATGCCGGATGCCATTTTGGCCAATGTGTTCGCCGTGGCGGGTGCAATTATCATCAAGTCCGCCCAAATGCCCAATTTGACGTGGCTGTGCCATTCCCCGCTTGTCGGTTCGAAAAACTCGGTATATACCGGATTTTTTGACAAAGTGGACATTGTAAGCGTGCTGATGAACCGTTTGGCGTTTTCGGTCATTATTACCTTCACCTCCGCGCCTTCGTTCACCAATGCGCGTACAAGATACGCGCTTTTATAGGCGGCGATGCCTCCGCTTAATCCTAATATTATGTGCTTGCCCTCTAACAATTATTTGTTTTTAAGGGGATTGTTGAAGTAAGTTTTGTCTTCGATATATTCCTGGGTAGCCAGCAGTGTGGGCTTGGGCAGCCTTTCGTAATATTTCGAGATTTCGATTTGTTCGCGGTTCTCGAATACTTCTTCAAGATTGTCCACATTGTTGTTCGCGAATTCTTCCAACTTGCGTTTGATCTCGTCTTTCAACTCGATGCTGATCTGGTTTGCACGTTTTGCGATAATCATCACGGTTTCATAAACATTGCCGGTGTTTTCGCAAAGGCTGTTGACGTCGCGCGTGATCGTGGTCAAGGGCGCATTCGATTTCTTGTAATCCATTTTTTATTATTATTGTAATTAAATAAGTCCGGAGATTCAATCAATGGCATAGACCGGCTCGTTCGTTTCCATGTCATGGTTTTCAAGTATCCTTTTCAGGTGGCGGGCCGTTTTCTCCACTTCTTTTTTATGTTTGCTGTCGGGGTATTCGCGCAAAAAATAATAGCATTCGTCCCAAGCGTCCTCACAGCGGTTATACATTTTTTTACTCACGCTGTTAATGGCTTCCTTGTATTTGGAGTTTACTATTATGAACGCGAAATCCTCTTTGTATTTGCTGTCGGGGAAATCGTTCATGGCATTATGGGCGGTAATCACGGCCGCCCTGTAATTGTTGCCACGGTAATTGCCGAGGTTGAAGTACAACTGGGCGTTATACAGTTCCCGCCTGGCCAACTTGTCGTACATTTCCGCCATCATGACTTTCGCTTCTTCCGCATGTCCTCCCGATGGAAACAAGTTGAGGTAGATTTGCAGCCGTTCTATTGCTTCCAACGTTTCGCTTTGGTCCAATTCCGGGTGGGGCGATTGCATGTAATGGCATTTCGCCAGCATGAATTGGCATTCTTCGAAATTCAGACTTTGCAGGTACGTTGTCACGTAGCTTTCGAAATAATGCGCGGCAGTGTAATAGTCCTTACGGTTATAATAGCAGTTGGCCAATACATATAATATGTGTTCTGCCTGTTCGCTTCCCCTGTATGCTTGTTGTATGTCCTCCAAAAGGGCGATGGTCTTGCCATATTGTTTTTTGTCATAATAATTCAATGCGGCATTGTATTTCAATTCCGCATCGTTGCTTTTCAACAATTTCGAATACGCGCTTGCGGCACATACATATTGTACCGTAAACAAGACGCAAAGCAAACAAAAAAGCAGTCTTTTCATCGAAGTGCAAAGATAGTGCAAACGAGAGTAATGGACAAATGAAAGTTTACTTTCATTTGTCCATTACCGAGTGAAGCCTATCTTGGGCGATAGCCAAAGATAGTGCAAACAGACGGGAGCAAATTTACTTTCATTTGTCCATTACAGTGGATAGTGATTAGTGGATAGTGGTTAGTGGATAGTGGTTAGTGGTTAGTGGATAGTGGTTAGTGGATAGTGGATAGTGGTTAGTGGATAGTGGATAGTGGTTAGTGGTTAGTGGTTAGTAGCGCCTCGTATTGTTTGTACCATGTCGAAAGTAGGTTTTTTAGTGCACGCACAGGGTTCAGGGGGAGCCCCCGCTGGGGGCGGCAAAATCATCTTCCAGATGATTTTGCGGGGGATGAGACAAGGACGGGCGTGCACAGCACGCCCCCTCTGGGGGCAGGATTTTTGACCGGACAGGTCGAAAATCTGGGGGATAAGACAATGCGCAGCCTGCGGAGCAGGCACCGGGCTTTAGCCCGGCGGCGCAGCCGTTTGATAAAATGATAAAGGGCTTGCGTAGCAAGCCTATCTTGGGCGATAGCCTCCTACTAACTACTTGCACACGGAAAACAATAAACGCTATTGCCGTTTAAGGCAATAGCGTTCCCCCATTGTAGCGGGATCGGGAATTGAACCCGAGACCTCCGGGTTATGAATCCGACGCTCTAACCAGCTGAGCTATCCCGCCAAAAGCGGTGCAAAGATAAGATTAGTTTTTAAATTGACAAGCGGGAATGCGAATTATTTTGACGTTGCCTTGTCCAATGCGTCCTCGGCCGCGGCCCTGTATGCCCTTATAAGCCCGCCTGTGCCGAGCAGGGTGCCGCCGAAATACCTTACGACGGCCACCATGCTGTTGGTAAGATTGCGGCTTTCGAGGCAACGCAGTATGGGTTTGCCGGCCGTCCCGCCGGGTTCGCCGTCATCGGCGGCGCGGTAAATCGCGGCATTTTCTCCCAAACGGTATGCAAAGCAGACATGCCGTGCCTTATGGTGTTCTTTCCGGAGCCTGGCGATTTCCGCTTTTGCTTCTTCAACGGAATTGACGGGCATGGCGTAACTTATGAACTTGCTCCCTTTTTCCTTGTATAAACCCTCTGCAGGAGACTGAATTGTTAAATATTTTTCATTCATACCGCGAATTTAATAAAATCCGTATCAGAAAATAGGATTTTATATGCTCATAATTGGCATAAATGTTTAAATTTGCCTTGATTGTGAGTAGGGTGTTAGTTTATATGCGTGGAAATAACCTAAATACTATAAAAAAACTATTTTCAAAATGAAAAAAATCTTTGTAACTCTGTTGCTACTGTCCGGGGCAAGTTCCCTGTTCGCTGCGATAGACGGGAAGTTCGGGGAAGGCTACGAATACAAGTCGCTCGAACTCAATACCGCGCAGAAAGAACACAGCATGTCGTTGTACGGTGACAGTTCCGTGATTTTCTTGCGCGACGGGCAAGTGTATATCGCAGATGTGGATACGGCTTCCACCGGTTTGGTCAATGAAAGGGCCGAAGAGTCGCTGACAAAACTTGGTATACGTGGTACGGTCGCTTACGACAAGGAAAATTCCACGATTTACTATTCTTTGGTGGAAGATGACAAGAACGAATGGCTTTACAGTTCGTCATTGAAAGAAGACGGTTCGTGGTCAAAACCTGAACGTCTGGTAATTGACGGTTTGGGCAAAAGCCGCACTGGTGGCACATTCCTTTCCAACGCCGGATGGGGCTATGTGGTCAAGCCCGAAGTGATAATGCAGAATCCCACCATGAACGGCGGCCGCATTTATTTTTCTTCGGCATCCGAGGATATTGAAGGCGGACGCGGCGGCAAGGATATATGGTACATAGAGTCCAACGGGGACAACACTTGGAAATATCCCGTGAATGCCGGAGATTCCGTCAATACCGAAAGCAACGAGGATTTCGCATTTTTCGATGCCGACGGTACCATGTATTTCGCATCGGACCGATCCAACGGCAAATTCTCGGTATTTTCCGCATCCGATTCATTGGCGGAAGAAATGCCGTCTCCATACAACGAGTTCAATAACAACTACAATTTGGTAGTAAAGGAAAGTACTCCATTTTCCATTTCGGACCGTGGCGGCAACGATGACATATTCGCTTGGGTGAAACTTCCCGAACCCGAGCCGGAACCTGAACCCGAACCCGAATTGGAACCGATCATAATCAAATTCCCTTGGACATTCCTTTTGTTCGAGTTTGACAAGTACAATGTGACGGATCGCTATTTGCGTGAAATCGAGGCAATGGCAATCGTGATGAACAACGAAACGCCCGAAGGCGTGCATTATGTCATAGAAGGCCATACCGACCAAAGAGGTAGTGATGCGTACAACCAGAAATTGTCTGAGAACCGTGCCAATACGGTACGCGACCACTTGATACAGCAAGGTGTGAATCCGGACTTGTTGGAGGCAATTGGTTATGGCGAGAGCCGTCCCTTGTTCGCCAATCCGCAAAACGAGGATGAATTCTACCAGAACCGCCGCGTTGTCGTGAATATGGTCAACGAGAAGGGCGAAATCGTAACATCTGAAATGTTGGAAGCAGAAAGGGCCGCCAAAATCGAAGCTGAAAAAGCAGCGGAGGCAGCCGAGTCAGAAACCCCTGAAAACAATGAGTAAGCCATGAAAAGAAAATTATTATTCACAATATCGTTTCTGCTCGTGAGCGCAAGCGTTTTCGCTCAGGGTGATTTCCGTCCGACAGAGCAGATGTTCTCACGTATCAATGCCAACCCTTCGGCAGTCGGCAACAATGAGAACATACAAATATTTTCCGCAACCCGTTTGCAATGGGTGGAAGCCGGTCTGGGCGAATCACCCGTATCTACGGTGTTGAACGCGCACTATTACGTGGATAAGATAAAATCCGGTTTCGGTCTTAGTTTCTCCTATGACGAATTGGGAATCTCCAACCAGACGATAAGCGCGAAAATCGTATATGCCTACAACATCGACTTGCGCGAAGACATGTTGTTGTCCTTGGGTTTGTCGGCAGGCGTAATCAACAAAAGCTTCGACCCCAATCATCATGAATGGGTTGATCCGTCCGATCCCTTGAACGAGCAAAGTTCCGTTACCAACTTCGATTTGGACTTCGGTCTTGAGCTTTCGTACAAGTATGTCTTGGCGGGTTTCTCAATAACCCATTTGCCCAATATAGGTAAGGAATTCGAGTCCTTGACCGCCCCGTCGCATATCAACGCATACGTGCGCGGCAATATTCCATTGCCCAAGGATTTCAGCTTGATTCCGGCGGTTTCGTTCGTAAACGTGGGCGCGATGAACAAGGCTGTTGTTGACGACGTAACCAATAATACTTATCAAATCGTTGAAGAAAATATCATGGATTACGGTTTGACAGCCATGTACCAAGGCAAATATTGGTTCGGCATAGGTTACCGTGGCGGTGTTACCGAGAACTACTCGAATAACGTGGCTTACCTTATGGCCGGCTTCGAATGGCATTGGCTGCGTGTCGGCTACTGCTGCGACATAAGCGTGGATGCGATAGATTACTCCACAAGTACGCACGAAATAATGCTTTCGTTCTCCATTCCCACCAAAAAGGATTATGTTTGGCCTTGATAGGATTATCTGATAAAATAAAGCACCCCGCAGTTGCATTACAACTGCGGGGTGCTTTATTTTGCCCGGTGGCCGACCTGCTTCGCAGGTTATGGCATGGCTTCGCAGCCATGCCATAACTTTATCATTGTCTTATCCCCCGAATAAAACGACCAAAGGTCTTTTTATTCTGCCCCCCAGAGGGGGCGGCCTGGCATAAATATCGTGCAGACACTAAGATGTGCCACCTTAAACTATTCACTGAACACTGCGCCGCATAGCGGCTTCTAACCGCTACCTGACTATCTCCACTTCTATCCGTCGGTTTTGCCTGCGGGCGGCTTCATCGTCGCCTGAAACGGCAGGTCGCGATGACCCGAAGCCTTTGCATATCATTCTTTCTTCGGAAATTCCCTTGCTTTTCAGGTAGTTGCGTACGCTTTCCGCACGGTGGCGGGACAATATAGCATTGCGTTCTTCATTGCCGCTGTCGTCGCAATGGCCATTTATTATTATACGGTATGACGGATGTGCGGCAAGATACCGGGCCAATTCGTCAAGCAATGGCAACGAAGCTGCTTGCAGGCGGCTGTCGTTTATGTCGAACAGTATTTCCTGTAAAGTAAACAGGCTGTCTTTGGTTTCAAAGCAATTGCCTATGCTATGGGATTCGGGAAGCCGCACTGCATATATGCGCTTGTTGGGGGTGTATTTGCCACCGGCAGTCTGCGAAGACAGGTAGCCGCAACTTGCGTCCGCATTTACGGTAAAGCCGGATTCGTCGGCCCATGTGTTGACAGGAAAGCCCATGTTTGAAGCCTTTCCCCAATTCCCGGCAGAATCACGTTCACAATAATATATGTCCATTCCGCCCATGCCGCCTATCCTGTCGGACGCGAAGTACAGGCGGTTTCCGTAAGGATTTAAAAAAGGTGCGGTTTCATCAGCTCCGGTGTTTATTGGGAACGGCAGCCTTTCCGCTTCTGAAAATCGCAGATTGCCGTTGCCATCATCGAAAATGCGTAGGCGGTAAATATCTCGCTTGTTTTTTCCTCGTTTGTCTATGGCGGAGAAAAAAAGTTCGTCCGAAGCAGGCGACAACGCAGGGCAACTCTGCCAACGGAAATTGCCGCTACCGGGCAATTCGGACGCTTCGCCTATTTTGTTCCCGCTTGTTATCGGCGCGTACATTATGCGGCAGCCTTTGTGTGAATCGCAAAGGGTGAAAAAAACATATTTGCCGTCCGCGCCGATGCAGGCGGCTCCTATGTTGTAGTCCCCGTCGGCCGGCAGCCGGTTCGCAGGTCCCCATGCGGAATCTGTTTTATGTGCCACATATATGCGTTCCCTGATTTTGGAAGCTGCGGCAAACGGGGTGCTTTTACCTTCTGCCACGGTAAATAGCAGCATGTCCCCGCTGTTGTCCGCAAAGGGCCAGATGTTGTCGTAAACGGTGTTGGTGTTTTCCAATTCCCGGAACGACACATCGGCGGGATGTCCATATAGCATGTTTGCCATGCGTAATGCGCTTCTGCGGTTTTGCACTGTTTTGTTCTGAGGCAGGAGCGCAAGGACCGAATCCGCCTTGCGGAACTGGTATAAGTCGGAATATGCTCCCGCCAAGGCTAAAACGACAGATTCCCGGTTATCTAATTTTTTTACTTCCAAAGCTTTTGACAAAAGCGGAGGGCGTTCCTCCAAACGTCCCTGTTTGCGTAGTATGTTATCGGTTTCAATATGCCAGAACGCTTTGCCCTTGTTTTTCTTGCCGTATTTGGCAATCATTTCAAAGGCTTCGGCATTCTTTCCTTCATCCAAAAGCGCGTGGATGACGGATATGGCATTTTGCGCGTATCCCGTGCAATTCGCAGCCAATAAGACAAGGACAAGGAGTTTTTTCATTGTCATACGGCTGATATTACGGCTTGCCTGATTGCTTCTATCTGCTCCATTTCCTCATCGTGGTTTTCCGGTTTGAATGGAACCGGTTTGTGTACGGTGAGTTTCAGATGTCCCGGTACCGGGTATATTTTGTTTCGCGGCATTATGCGGAAAGCGCCGCTGATGCTTACGGGAACTATCGGAAGGTCGAGGTCGGCGGCGATATGGAATGCTCCGCGTTTGAATTTGCCAGTTTCACCTGTTCTCGTCCTTGTGCCTTCGGGAAAAATTACCACCGAAACGCCTTCGGCAAGCTTGTTCTCCGCTGTTTGCAACGAACGGAACGATTGTCTGCGGTTTTCCCGTTTTATGAATATGTGTCCTGCGGCCGCACATGCTGCACCGATGAACGGGATTTTCCGCAATTCCTGCCTCATTATCCATTTGAACGGAACTCCTATGTAGCCGTAAATCACGAAAACGTCGTATATGCTGCCGTGGTTGGCGGCAAAAATATATGATTGCGTCTTGTCGATGTTTTCCAAGCCCTTGCATTCGACGGGAGAGAATGTAAGCAGGCACATGAAACGGGCCCACCATTTGCCGGGGTAGTATCCCCAGACTTTGTCGTCGCCTAAGCTACATGCGGTAAAAGTTACCACGGCCGTAAGCAATGTGGCGGCAAGACCGAAAGGCAGGAATATGCAAATCAGATATAAAAACCAGAACGGTTTCAACCAATGTTTCATGAGAATAAAATTAAAGAGGCAAAAGTACGCATTTTTCCGTAACTTTGCCTTGATTGCAATATATTGCAATCAAGGCAAACATTGTTTTATCCCCCAATGGAAAAACCTTTGTTTTTCACATTTGCCTCCGGAGGGGGCAGCCTGACTAAGCATCGTGCGGACAATACAAACAGTCAGATGAAACGAGGGCGGCCTGTATTACGAAAAAACCATTGAAACAGAAAAGCATCATTATACATAATAACTAACCACTAACCACTGATAATAATGGCAATAGAACAGCAACTTTCCCAACGTTTACAACAAAAGCTTTCCCCGCAGCAATTGCAAGTGGTAAAGTTGTTGGAATATTCCGTGTTGGAGTTGGAGGATAAAATCAAGCACGAAATAGAAGAAAACCCCGCATTGGAAGAAGGTGCCGGGCAGGAAGACCGTATACCGGAAAACGAATCAGGGCTTCATGATGAAGAAGGGCGGGATGCCGTGCAAGACGATGATTTTTCCGAAAACGAAGTGCCGGAAACATACGAAGTTCCGGACATCGCGGATTCATACGGCGATTATGACGATTATTCGCCTTCTGACGGTTACGGTGTTTACACCGAAAACAACCGCAATATCGCTGAAAACACATACAGTACCGACGGCAGTTTCCACGAATATCTCGAAGGACAATTGGGAACGATGGACATGGACGGGCGTATGCGGAAGTTTTGCGATTATATCGTGGGCAATCTGGACGAGGAAGGTTATTTGCGCAGGGAAATATCGCAGCTCGCAGATGATATAAACATGACCACCCGTGAAACCGTGAATGAAACCGAATTGTTCGAGGCGTTGGATATAGTCCAGAATCTGGAACCAGCCGGTGTCGGGGCCCGCAGCTTGGAAGAATGTCTCATGTTGCAATTGCAGCGCAAGAAAATGACCCCTGCCATCGACAATGCCATGCGCATAATAGAGGAGGCTTTCGACGAGTTCTCGTTGAAGCATTATGATAAGGTGCGCAGCAGGTTGGGAATAAGCGAAGATGACGTAAAGGCAGCCGTATCCGAGATATTGAAACTCAATCCGAAACCCGGGAACGCATGGTCGGAAGGTCCGGTAATGCGCAGGATGGACACTATCACTCCCGATTTCATATACGATTCCGAAACTCGCAACCTAAGCCTGAACAATAAGGACATACCACCCTTGCGCGTAAGCCGGGCATATCGCGAATTGTTCGAGGATTACAAAGGCAATTCCAAGAACAGGACAGCGGCGATGCGCGACGCGGTAAATTTCGCAAAGCAGAAGATAGACAGCGCCAAGTCGTTCATCGATGCCCTTAAACAGCGGGAGGATACATTGTTGAAAGTCATGCGGGCGATCATAACCTTGCAGCGGGATTACTTCGACAGCGGAGACGAAAGCATGTTGAAACCGATGACGATGAAAGACGTGGCGGCCTTGTCAGGCTGCGACATATCGACGGTCTCAAGAGTCTCGTCAAGCAAATATATACAAACCGATTTCGGAATATTCCCGTTGAAATATTTTTTCTCCGAGGGCATAATGACTACCGGCGGCGAAGAAGTATCGACCAAGGAAATAAAGCGCATATTGAAAGAATGTATAGATGGGGAAGACAAATCCAAGCCTCTGCCGGATGAGAAATTGTGCGATATTTTGAAAGCGAAGGGTTTTGTCATAGCCCGCCGCACGGTTGCCAAATACCGCGAGCAGTTGGGGCTTCCCGTGGCCCGTTTGAGACGCAGGTTATAAGCCTATCCGTAGTGTTAATTTCCGCCCGCTGGCAAAACAATGCAGCTTCTCAATCTTTTTTTACTACCTTTGCAGCGATTTTTCCATAAATCCGCTAACTACTGCAAAGCAATCGTATGAGCAAAAATTTAGTAATAGTCGAATCCCCGGCCAAAGCCAAGACGATAGGCAAGTTCCTTGGAAAGGATTTTAAAGTGAGCTCGAGCTACGGTCATATCCGCGATCTCAACAAGAAAGGCATAGGCATAGATTTCGAGCATGGATACAAACCTTTGTATGAAGTCCCGGAAGAAAAGCAGAAACTCGTGGCCGAACTGAAAAAGGAGGCAGGCAAATGCGATACTGTTTGGTTGGCGTCCGATGAAGACCGGGAAGGAGAGGCTATCGCATGGCACTTGGCAGAGGTGTTGAAACTTGATCCCATGCGCACAAAACGTATCGTGTTCCATGAGATTACGAAAAATGCCATATTGAACGCGATTGAACATCCACGCGACATAGACCTTAATCTTGTGGATGCGCAACAGGCGCGCAGGGTACTCGACCGCATAGTGGGTTTCGAACTGTCTCCCATTTTGTGGAAAAAGATAAAACCGTCGCTTTCGGCCGGCAGGGTGCAGTCGGTAGCCGTCCGTTTGATAGTGGAGCGCGAAAGGGAAATCAGGGATTTCAAGTCGGAATCCTCGTATCGTGCGGTTGCCGTTTTTGAAAGCAGCGGCGGCGAACGATTCGAGGCCGAATATGAGAAACGGTTCGCGACGAAGCAAGAGGCATTGGAATTTCTGGAAAAATGTTCAAAAGCGACTTTTGAAATATCCAATGTGTCGGTGAAACCCGCAAAGCGCAGTCCCGCGCCGCCGTTTACGACATCCACGTTGCAACAAGAAGCCGCCCGCAAGCTCGGCTTTCCCGTGGCATTGACGATGATGATTGCCCAAAGATTGTATGAAGACGGGAAAATAACCTACATGCGTACCGATTCCGTGAACTTGTCAAGCCTTGCGATAAATACGTCGAAAGCGGAGATAGAAAGTTTCGCCGGAGCACAATATAACAAGCCGCGTAACTTTACCACGAAAACGAAAGGGGCGCAGGAAGCACACGAGGCCATACGTCCCACATACATGAACGTGCATTCTTTGGAAGAAGGCAGTAAACAGGACAAAGCCTTGTACGAACTTATCTGGAAACGCACCATCGCCTCCCAGATGGCTGATGCCAAAATCGAACGCACGGAGTTCAGAATATCTTCTCCTGCATTGGAGAATGATTTCAAGGCCGAGGGCGAAGTGCTTTTGTTCGACGGCTTTTTGAAAGTCTATCGTGAATCCCGCGACGATGAAAGCGAGAACGAGGACCATAAGATGTTGCCAAAATTGCCGGTAGGGGAAATTTTGTCAAGCGACAGTGTAGTTTGTACGGAAAGGTTCTCGCAAAGGCCGCCGCGCTATACGGAGGCATCGCTTGTCCACAAGTTGGAAGAGTTGGGCATAGGACGACCCTCGACATACGCATCCACGATTTCCACTATCTTGAACAGGGGCTACGTGGAAAAAGCCGACCGCGACGGGGAGTTGCGCAAATACGGTGAAATCCGTTTACAAGACGGAAAGATAACCGAGTCGGAATTGTCCGAGACCGTCGGCCGCGAGCGTGCGAAGTTGATACCCACGGACATAGGTGTCATAGTGAATGATTACTTAGTGTCGCATTTCGAGGATATCATGAATTACAATTTCACTGCCAAAGTGGAGCAGGAATTGGACAACGTTGCCGATGGCAAGAAGAATTGGGAAAAAGCCATAGACGCTTTTTACAAGCAGTTCCATCCGTTGATAGAAAATGTGGCAAACGCCCGTAGCGAACACAAGGTAGGGGAACGCAGTTTGGGTTCCGATCCTGTCAGCGGGAAAGAAGTTTTCGTCAAGATAGGGCGTTTCGGTCCCGTAGTGCAGATGGGCAGCACTTCCGATGAGGAGAAACCGCGTTTCGCCCCGTTGCCGAAAGGAGTGTCCATGGAGAATATAACCTTGCAGCAGGCCATGGAGCAGTTCAAGTTGCCTAAGAGCCTGGGGGAATTCGAGGGTTCGGAAGTCAAGGCGAACAACGGACGGTTCGGTCCTTACGTGCAACATGCCGGCAAGTTCTATTCCTTGCCCAAAGGAACCGATCCCTTGGATGTCGATTTGAGCGAGGCAATCGCGGTCATAGAGGCCAAGCGCGACAGCGACAAGGAAAAAGTATTCAAGACTTTCCCCGAGGATGCTTCCGTACAGCTGTTAAACGGCCGTTACGGCATATATCTTTGCAAGGACGGGACGAATTACAAGCTCCCCAAGGATTGCAATCCCGGTGAACTGACATTCGCCGACTGCATGAAAATAATAAGCGAAGCTCCCGAAAAAACGGCCAAAAAAGGACGTTGGAAGAGAAAACAAGCGTGAGAGACCGGATGAAAACCATTGCCGGCATACTGGGCGCATTGTCGGTTGCGTTGCTTTTATGCGGTTGCAACCATGTGGTGGAGAATACCAATATTCCCGATTGGCGCGTGGCATTCATTATCGATGTTTCAATATCGGGAACGGATAATGACTTGGCGGAAGGTTTGGTTGCCAATGCGAGGATTTATGACGAGGAACATCCGGCGATTCAGTCATACGGGGTCGGTGCTTATGGTTATTCGGGAGTCGTGGTAACGCGGGGGATTGACGACATGCTTTATGCTTTCGACACTTGTTGTCCCCATGAGGCGAAAAGGGGCATAAGTCTGGAAATCGAGGGGTATTACATGACATGTCCCGAGTGCGGTTCGTCTTTCCAGGTATTCGACGGATCGGGCTACCCGGTCGAGGGGCAGTCGCTTACTACCATGCCGATGAAGCGGTATGTGGTCCGCATGTTGGGAACGGACAGGTATTTGGTACAAAACGATTATTGACGATAAATGGAAATTTCAGGTAAGAATTTCAAGATATTGCTGACACGCGAAGAGATTGATGCGCGGGTGGAAGTCCTCGCAAAGGAGATTGCGGATGATGCCCGGGGTAAGAATCCCTTGTTCCTTGTCAATCTTACGGGCGCGATGTTCTTTGCCTGCGATTTGTTGAAAAGAATCGATTACCCCTGTGAGGTATATCCTATGAAATTCTCCTCATACGTGGATAACCGTTCGTCAATGGAAGTAAAAGAGGATCTGTTCCCGGACATTGACTTGGAAGGCCGCAATGTCTATGTATTGGAAGATATTGCCGATACGGGGCTCACGGTCCACAGCCTGTCGGCATTTTTGAAAGACAAGGGTTGCGCGACATGCAAAATAGCCGTGTTGCTTGTAAAACCCGACAAGTTGCAAGTCCCTTTGAAGATAGATTATTACGGCTTTGAAATCGGGGACGACTATGTGGCAGGTTACGGTTTGGATGTGGATTTCACGGGACGCAATTTGAAGGACATTTATGTAATGACAGATAACCTATAACAATAACAAATACTTTTGAACATGTTGAACATAGTTATTTCCGGAGCCCCCGGGTCGGGCAAGGGCACGCAGAGCGATTTGATAGTAAAGAAATACGACCTTGTACATCTTTCTACCGGCGACATCCTGAGAGCGGAGATTGCAAAAGGCAGTGAAACGGGTAAAATGGCCGAAGGCCTGATAGCCAAAGGTTTGTTTGTCCCCGATGATATTATCATAGAGATTTTGGATAAGGCGATAAGCGAAAATCCGACAGCGAAAGGTTTTATTTTCGACGGTTTCCCTCGTACCGTGGTACAAGCGGAAGCATTGGATTCCATGTTACGCAAGCGCAACATGAGGGTCGATGTCATGTTGAACGTGGATGTTCCGGCCAACGAGCTTGTAAAACGTTTGTTGCTTCGCGGGCAGACATCAGGGCGTTCTGACGACAATCTTGCGACTGTCCAGCAACGCATACAGACTTTTGAGGAAAAGACCTTGCCCGTAATGCAGTTTTACGACAGGCAGGGCAAGCACTGCCGTATCAAGGGCGACAATTCCGTGGAAGAAGTGTTCGCCGATATTTGCGCGGCAATAGACCAGGCGCGGTAATGGTTGTTAGTGGATAGTTGATTAGTGGTTAGGCATGGCTTCCAACTTTATAGATTACGTAAAAATTTTCTGCCGGTCGGGAAAGGGCGGTGCGGGTTCTACACACCTGCATCGCGAGAAGTTCGTGCCCAAAGGCGGTCCTGACGGCGGCGACGGAGGTCGTGGCGGGCATATAATCCTGCATGCAAATCCGAACTATTGGACCTTGCTTCATTTGAAGTTCGCAAGGCACGTGTTTGCAGGACACGGCGAACATGGCGGGAAAAACCGCAGTTTCGGCCGCGATGGAGAGGACAAGACTATTGAAGTGCCTGTCGGTACAGTCGTGTATGACGGGGAAAGCGGCGAATTTTTGTGCGAATTGACCAAGCCCGGACAACGCGAAGTGGTTTTGAAAGGCGGTCGTGGCGGTTTGGGTAATTGGCATTTCCGCAGCGCGACAAACCAGACTCCCCGTTACGCGCAACCCGGCGAGCCGGCTGTGGAACGCAGCCTTATATTGGAATTGAAAGTTTTGGCGGACGTTGGTCTTGTCGGTTTTCCGAATGCCGGCAAATCGACTTTGCTTTCCGTCGTATCGGCTGCAAAACCCAAAATAGCCGATTATGCGTTCACTACGCTTGAACCGAATCTCGGCATGGTAGGATACCGGAACGGACGTTCGTTCGTTATGGCAGACATCCCCGGTATAATAGAGGGCGCGCATCTTGGCAAAGGTTTGGGATACAGGTTTTTGAGACATATAGAACGCAATTCCGTATTGTTGTTCATGATTCCGGCAATTACCGACGACTTGCGCAAGGAATATGAGACTTTGGAGAACGAATTGCGCATGTACAACCCGGAATTGCTGCACAAGGGCCGGGTTTTGGCTGTTACCAAATGCGATTTGGTGGATGAACGGCGGATGGACGAATTAAAAGCTGAGCTACCTAGTCTGCCATGCGTTTTCATATCGGCTGTAAGCGGTATGGGGATAGACAAGCTCAAAGATTTGCTTTGGGAGGAACTCAACAAGGATTTCGAACCTTTGCGGCAGCACGATTTGGATATGGAAAGCGTGGAAAAAGCCCGGGAAGACGCAGAAAAGGACGGAGCGGAACTCATTGACGGCACAACGGCGGCCGATGATTTGGAAAACTCCCGTTGAACGGATTAGGACATGTTGCGACCTGACAGGACAATCCAACCTGAAATTTTCAGACCGGGCGGAATCAAGATACCGCAGGTCGGGAGCGAAGTTTTCGCCAATGGAATGAAGTGCCATGTCCTGCGAACCACCGACGAGCCGGTTTGCAGGGTCGATTGGGTGTTTTCGGCAGGTACGGGAGACTGTGAAAATCCGCTTGTGCCGGTTTTCACGGCATACATGTTGAAAGAAGGATGCAAGAACCTTTCATCTGCACGGATTGCCGAAATCCTCGATTCGAAAGGAGCGACCTTTGCAGTAAGGCCTTTCGTAACGCATACGGTCTTGACATTGTTGTGCTTGCGCAAGCACGTGGAGGAGTTGCTGCCCTTAGTGCAACAACTTGTATTCGCCCCGACTTTCCCTTCCGACAAATTGTCGCTCTTGGTCGAGAGGGAAAAATACGAGTTCGTTTTGGAACAGAAGAAAGTCCAGAACGTCGCTTCCCAATTGTTGAGGGAAGCATTGTACGGTAAAAACCATCCTTACAGCCTGCATAAGGAACAGTCTTATTATAAAGTTTCTTCGTCCGATTTGAGAAAATTCCATTCCAAACATTATCGTTCGTCGAATTGTTCCGTCGTGTTGTCCGGCAACACAGACCGGGAATTATATCTTTTGACGGAAAAATTTTTCGGCAAGGCGGCATGGAACCAAGGCGGCAGTATTGTCAAGGCGTTGTGGCCGTCTTTTTTGTCCTCATCGAATTACAAGATAAAATTGCAGTTCGACGACTCTCTTCAAAGCGGAATAGCCATCGGAGCTCCGACAAGTGCGATGGGCGAGGATGGGCATTATGCCGTGAATACGCTTATAACGGCCCTCGGCGGTTATTTTGGAAGCCGTTTGAACAAGTCGGTGCGGGAAGAAAAAGGTTATACTTACGGAATAGGGGCTTCAGTGTCGTCTTTTGCCGACAAGTCGCATTTCTCGGTGCGTACCCGTACCCGCTGCGATGTGGTGAACGAGGTAATCGATACCGTGAGGCATGAAATAAGCAATCTGGCAGAACACAAGATGCCGCCGGACGAGTTGGAAACTGTGCGTAACCTGATTGTAAGCCAGATAAACCGGACATTCGAACATCCGTTATACTTGGCGGACAGTTTTATCTCGTTGTTGTCGAAAGGCACTGATTTCGCCTATTATCGCGATTTCTACGATTTCTTAGACATGGCGACACCTGAAAGCTTGCGTTCGGATGCCGAAAAATATTTGAGGCAACCTCTTTACGAGGTCGTGGCAGGTAGATAGTTATTATAATTTTTAATTCATAATTTTTAATTCATAATTTTTAATTGGAAAAATTCCTTTTTATAGAAACTTACGGTTGTCAGATGAATTTCGCTGACAGCGAGGTAGTGGCTGCCATAATGCAGACCGCAGGTTATGAACTCACTGATAATGTGGACAAAGCGGATGCCTTGTTCATAAATACTTGTTCAATCAGGGAACATGCGGAGCAAAAGGCGTTTTCCCGTTTGGAGTATTTCCGCTCCTTGAAAAAGAAGAACAAGCGTTTGATAGTCGGGGTACTCGGCTGCATGGCCGAACGTATCAAGGAAGGACTGTTGAAAGAACAAGTCGTGGATTTCGTGGCCGGACCGGATGCTTATCTCGACCTCCCGTCCCTGGTCGCGGCAGCGGAAAATGGCGACAGGCCTGTCAATGTCGAGGCTTCGCTTACTGAAACGTACAAGGACATAATTCCGGTGCGCATAGGCGCGGGCGGTATTTCAGGTTTCGTATCCATAATGAGAGGCTGCAACAATTTTTGTTCTTATTGCATAGTCCCGTATACGCGGGGACGTGAACGCAGCCGCCCCGCAGACAGTATAAAGGCCGAAATTGCGGATTTGCAAAGCAAGGGTTACAAGGAAGTTACACTTCTGGGGCAGAATGTCAATTCATACAATTACGAAGGTTTGGACTTTCCCGGACTTCTGGATGCCGTCGCTGCCCGGTTTCCGCAGATGCGTATCCGTTTTACCACGTCCCATCCCAAAGACATGAGCGAGGATTTGCTCAAAGTAATGGTCGCGCATGACAATTTGTGCAAGCATATACATCTTCCGGTGCAATCCGGTAGCAGCCGGATCTTGAAACTCATGAACCGCAAATACGACCGCGAATGGTATCTCGACCGCATTGCGTTGATCCGCCGCTACATACCCGATTGCGGCATAACCACGGACTTGTTCACCGGATTCCATTCCGAGACGGAGGAAGACCACTTGCAAACATTGTCCTTGATGCGCGAAGCACGTTTCGACAATGCGTTCATGTTCAAATATTCGGAACGTGAGGGGACATACGCATCCAAGCATTTGCCCGACAACGTGCCCGACGAAGTGAAGTCGCGCCGTTTGGCGGAAGCGATAGATTTGCAGCTGCAATTGTCGCTCGACAGCAACCGTCGCGACATAGGCAAGACATTTGAAGTTTTGGTCGAAGGCCGCTCCAAGCGTTCGGCGGAACAATTTTTCGGCCGCAGCGGACAAAACAAGGTGGTGCTTTTTGACAAGGGGGATTCCAAACCCGGGGATTTGGTCAAAGTAAAAGTGAAAGATTGTACTGCCGCGACTTTATTCGGGGAGATTATTAACTAAACAAGCCCTCATAAGAAATTTTTTATGTTTTTTATCTTTGAATAAGGTTCTAACACGATAAATCCCTATATTTGCAATGATTTGGATTGTTCAAAGCCTTTTAGAATCTAATTTCCATTCATATATATGAAAAAGATAATTACTCTGTTGGCTGCTGTTTCCATGGCAATCGGCGCGATGGCCGCAGAAACGGAAGTCGGTCTTAACGACTACAAGGATTTTTCGCATTGGTCGATTTCGGTCAATGGCGGTCTTTCCCAATTTGACGGGGACGCGACTCAGGATTACAACCAGTTGCTTTCCAATTCGCGTTTGTCATGGACGGTCGGCATCGATGTCGAATATACTTTCAATCCGTACTGGGGTATCATAGCGCAATTCCAGTATTTGCCGTACCAAGGCCGTACCAACTCAGCGGAGTACGGAAGCAATGATTTCGTAGGTTCGATGTACGATCCTTCTTTGCAGGCGTCAATCAACTTGTTCAACCTGTTCGGCCAATACCGCAAGACGTGGAAATGGGCCTTGTACCTGAACGCCGGTGTGGGTATGACGTTCTACAACGTTACGCATACCTCCGTAAGGGAAGGCGGGCAGGCTGCAACGGACATAGAAGACGGCCGTGCGATCAACTTCCCACTGTATATGAATTTGGAATACAACATCAACAAATACCTGGCAGTAGGTTTGTTGGCCGGTTACAGGTTCCATAACAAGGATAATTTCGAGGGCGAGCATTATACGCGGGGAACTTACAACGACGGGGCTTTCTCGGCGCAGTTGGATTTGCGCGTGAAACTTGCACCCAATAAAAGGCAGGGCGGACACATGCGTAACATATCGCCGTTCGAGTATCGCAAGCTCAAAGTCGGGGAAGACCAATTGCAAAGCCAGATCGACAGCTTGAACGAAAGGCTTACCGCTTTGGAAGATACCGTATACAACAGCATCGCGCCCAAAGTCGAAGAGCTTACAACCGTGCAGCCTGACGGTGACGGCGACGGCGTACCCGATATACGCGACCGCGAACCCAATACCCCGAAAGGTTCGTTCGTGAACTATTGGGGTGAAAGCATACAACCCGATCCGTGCTGCAATGAAATCAAGCAAATGTTGTCTGATGCCAATTTCGGCGTGGATTACAACCAGTCGGTTTACTTCGCGATAGACGAAGCCAAACTTTCCCGCGAAGCCAAGGCCAACATTGCCCAGGTCGCCCAAAAGATGAAAGACAATCCGGAATTGTTGTTGGACATACGGGGTTATTGCGATTATCCGGGTTCTGGAGACTATAACATGAAGCTGAGCCAAAAGCGTGTGGAATTGGTAGGCAAGGAACTCATAGAGAAACACGGCATCGCGGCAGAACGCATAACGATGACTCCGAAAGGACAAATGTCCGAGCCGCCTTCGTTTACACGCAAGAACCGCCGTTGCGACTTCTATTTCTATAAATAATCCGGGTTGTCGGAATGATGACCTGCATGGATAAATAAGCCGAAAGGGTGTGTCTTGGCGACACACCCTTTTGTTTTATGTGTAAGTGGATACGTTTTACGATTAAAAACATGATAGTTGAAAACCATATACAAAAAGATGCCTTTGCAAAGTTGTTGGGCATAAGGTTGTTGGAAGCTTCGGAAGGTAAGGCTTCCGCCGAAATGCTTGTTACCGAAGATATGATTAACGGACTCGGGACGGTACAGGGCGGCGCATTGTTTTCTTTGGCGGATTATACTTTCGCGGCAGCTATAAATTCGCTGGGCGGGGAATTGGTAACCCTTGACGCTACTATGAATTTTTTCAGGCCGGCGGTATGCGGGGATGTGTTGCACGCGGAGGCCGTGCCTGTCAAAACGGGTAATACCATTATGGTATATGACGTACGGGTAGTTTTGGGAAAAGGCGGAAAAATCGTATCTTCGTTCCGCGGAACCGCATTCCGCAAGAAATAAGTACGGAAAAGCGATTGAAGTTTTCGTATATATACAAACTCATAATTCACATACAGGTATGAACAACAAGATTTCAAAAACCGCCATTGTAGCCGGCGTAATAGTTATTTTGATAGTTGCCATTGCCGGCGCGGGAATATCGGCATATAACGGCATGGTTTCAGGTGAAGAGAACGTGCGGCAGGCATGGTCGCAGGTAGAAAACCAATATCAACGCCGTTCGGATCTGATCCCCAACTTGGTAAATACCGTGAAAGGTTATGCCAAACACGAGCAGCAGACGCTGACGCAGGTTATAGAGGCCCGTTCAAAGGCAACAAGCACTACTGTCAATTTCGACCAATTGGACAGCGAGACTTTCGCGCAATATCAAGCAGCTCAGGGACAATTGACACAGGCACTCGGTCGATTGATGGTTGTGGCCGAAAGGTATCCGGAACTTAAAGCCAACGAAAATTTCCGTGACCTGCAATCGCAGTTGGAAGGTACGGAAAACCGTATCAGTACCGAACGACGCAGATATAACGAAGCCGTGCAGTCCTACAATATGAGTATACGCAAGTTCCCGAGGAACATTTTTGCCGGCATGTTCGGCTTCGAACAAAAGGAATATTTCAAGGCGCAGGAGGGCACGGAAACCGCACCTGTGGTAGAATTTTGACGAGGTATGCGCAAACTGTCCGCCGCATTCATATTGCTCGGTCTTGCGTTATGCGTACACGGCGTCTCCGCGCAGGGAACATCAATCGGCAAGGATGTTCCTGACCGCCCGGTACCCCAGCGTTTGGTGAACGATTTCGCAGGGATGCTTTCCCCCGCAGGCCGTAGTTCGTTGGAGCAACGCCTGGTAGCTTTCGACCGTGCCACATCTACACAAATTGCCATAGTTACCGTCGATTCCCTTTACGGCATGGAGATAAACGATTATGCAGTGCGTTTGTTCGAGAAGTGGGGTATAGGGCAAAAGGGCAAGGATAACGGTGTCCTTATATTGGCCAAGCCCAAAACCGCTTGGTCTTACGGAGAAGTTTTTATTTGTACTGGATATGGTGTTGAAGGGGTCGTGACAGACGCGGTTGCCCGCCGCATAGTCGACAACGAAATGATTCCCATGTTTGCCAAGGGAGACGTCGATGGTGGTTTCAATGCAGCCGTGGACGTGTTGATGTCGTTGTTGCAGGGCGAGTTTACCGCCGATGAATATGCAAAGCCCAAGAATGAAGATGGCGGGTTGTTGCGTGATATAATAGTAATAGCC
>JADIMR010000102.1 GCA_017694565.1 Candidatus Enterocola intestinipullorum
GGACGGGCGTGCACAGCACGCCCCCGCTGGGGGCGGCAAAATCATCTTCCAGATGATTTTGCGGGGGAGTAGACAAGGACGGGCGTGCACAGCACGCCCCCTATCCACTATTATGCATTGGTAGCAACCAAAAATCTCTTGGCACCGGACAGGTCGGTTACGATGCGTGCAAAAAAACCATAGCGGACAAACAAGGCTTCGGTTTCTTCGGCCAAATACCGGTTCAGTTCGAAAAAGGCCGTTCCGTCCGCCGATAATTTGCGCCTGCAAAACTCCGCTGCCGCACGATAAAAGACCAATGGATCGTCGTCGCCCACGAACAACGCCCGGTGCGGTTCGAAACACAGCACGTTCGCGTGCATGTCCGTTTTTTCGCATTCCCGCACGTATGGCGGGTTGCAGCAAACAAGGTCGAATGCTGGAAGATTGTCCATCACGGATTCGTCAATAGACAGCAAATCGGCACATACGAAATCGACGGCTGCATTATTGGCCGCCGCATTCGCGGCCGCCGTTGCGATTGCCTCCTTTGACACATCCAATGCTGTTACGCTTTTGCAATCCAAGAATCGTGCCATGGCGATGGCAAGGCAACCGCTGCCGCAGCAAAGATCCATTACGCTGATCGCGTGCTTGTCCTTGAACATGTCTATTGCCAACAAAGCAAGCTCCTCCGTTTCGGGGCGGGGTATCAGCACCGACGGATTGACCGCCATTTCCATTCCGAGAAACACGGACTTGCCGGTTATGTATTCCAGGGGTTCGCCGCTTGCCAGACGATCGGCGGCAGCTTTCAAATCAGACACCTGCATGTCGCTAAAATCCGTATCTTTGCAGAAATATGATTCGTTGGCCGGAACGGCACACAACTCCTGCAAAAGACGGCGGAACAATACGCCTGACTCCTGCCGCGAATACAGATTTTTCAGACGGTTGTCAAAATATGCCCTTAATGTCTCCATCAGGGCATAAATATAGCAAGATGACGGAACAAGACAAAGAGAAATACATGCGCCGTTGCTTCGCCTTGGCCGAAAAAGGCAGCTGCAACGTGGCCCCCAACCCGATGGTAGGATGCGTCATCGTATGCGATGGCAGGATAATAGGTGAAGGTTACCACCGCGTTTTCGGAGGCCCCCATGCTGAAATAAACGCCTTGTCGTCCGTCCGTCCGGAAGACTTGCCGCTACTGCGGGAGTCCACCGTTTTCGTAAGCCTCGAACCATGCTCGCACTATGGCAAGACCCCGCCCTGCGCCCTGCGCCTGATAAACGAGAAAGTAAAACGGGTGATTGCCTGCAATGCCGACCCTAACCCGCAGGTCGCGGGGCGGGGGATGCGTATGCTTCAAGAAGCCGGCATAGAAACCGGGCTCGGTCTATTGGAGGCCGAGGGACGCAGGCTGAACCGCCGGTTTTTCACTTTCCACGAAAAACACCGTCCTTACATCATCCTGAAATGGGCGCAAAGTTCCGACGGGTTCATTGACGGCGAAGACGAGAAACCCATAGTCATATCGAACGACATCACAAAGGCCCTCGTGCATAAAATGAGGGCGGAAAACATGGCAATAATGGTGGGGACGCGCACCGCATTGAAAGACAACCCGAAACTGCACACCCGCAGATGGTACGGAAAAAATCCTCTGCGCATTGCCATCGACAGGAACCTGCGCATCCCGGCAAATTACCATTTATATGACGGCAGCGCGGAAACCATAATATACAATGGGATAAAAAACGATGGAATCTGCCGCAAACTGGATTTCAATCAAGACATCATTCCACAAATTTGCGATGATTTATACAAGCTCGGCATCCAATCACTGATTGTGGAAGGCGGCAAACAAACTTTGGATTCTTTCATCGAAGCAGGAATGTACGATGAAATGCACATCGAGGTTTCTCCCATGGAAATAGGAAAGGGAACCCGTGCGCCGGAAATCAACTTCCCGCCAAACGCCGAAATGAAAAAATACGGAAACAACAGGATATACGTAATCAATGCTTGACGCTCCCGACATATTGCAATCCTTCCTGACTGTCGCATACCTTTATCTATCGATTGTCTGCATCGTTGTGATTTTGTTGGAAAACAAGAATCCCGTGCGTACCATGGCATGGGTCATGGTGCTTGTATTCCTGCCATTGCTCGGACTGTTCCTGTATATGGTTTTCGGCAGGAGCTTCCACCGCCAGAAACGCATATCACGCAAACTGAAAAGCAAAATATACAACTGCGTCTCTCCGCAGCTTTCCCGCAGCATAAAATCCATTTCTGCCGATTCCGAAGTGGTGGACAGGCATATCGGGCTTATACGCATGTTGCAGAAATCAGGGGAAGCCGAATTGTTCGCCAACAACAATGTGGACATTTTCACCGACGGCAAATCCTTGCTCGACCGCATGATTGCCGATATTGAAAAAGCCACCAACCACGTACACGTCGAATACTATATAATAGAATCGGACGAAACCGGCAGCAGGTTCAAAAACGCCCTGATAGAGAAAGTGCGGCAGGGGGTCGAAGTACGGTTGATATACGACGACTTCGGCTCGTGGCACCTGAAACGTTCCGCCGTCAAGGAAATGCGGCAGGCGGGAATCAAACTGCAATCGTTCTTCGAAATACGGTTCCCGTATTTCACCAATAAACTGAATTACCGCAACCACCGCAAGATATTGGTCATAGACGGCAAAGTCGGCTATTTGGGCGGGTTCAATATAGCCGACCGCTATACGAAAGGCCTGAAATGGGGATATTGGCGCGACACGCATATCCGGTTCGAAGGCGACGGCGTTGCAGGTCTGCAAACACTTTTCCTGACCGACTGGATGTATACCAGCAAGAAACTGCATAAAACGCCGCGGTTCTTTCCTGTTTCGCAGTTGCATAACAATACCTGCATTCAGGTGGTAGGGAGCGGGCCGGACATGGACTGGCAACCGATAATGCAAACGTTTTGCCATGCCATACACCGTGCAGTGAAATACATTTACATACAAACACCTTATTTCCTGCCTAACGAAAGCATAAACAACGCCTTGGAGACTGCCGCGCTCGGCGGCATAGACGTACAGGTAATGATCCCGTACCGCTCCGACGCGCGTTTTGTATATGAAGCCTCGCTCACATATATAGCTCCCCTGCTCAAAGCGGGAGTGAAGGTTTTCCAATACACGGGAGGCTTCATACATTCAAAAACCATGGTAGTGGACGACGAGGTTTCCATCATAGGCTCTGCAAACATGGATTACCGCAGTTTCGACCAGAATTTTGAAGTATGCGCAGTAATCTACGACAAGGAAAAAGGAGCAGAATTGCGACGCATATTCACCGACGACAGGAAGAAAAGCCGCCGCATATCCGCAGAAGCATGGCAAAAACGCCCTTGGTGGCGCAAACTGATACAATCGATTGCCCGGTTGTTCAGCCCGATATTCTAAACTGCGTTGCAGTTTAGAATATCGGGCTGTGCCGCTTGCTTCGCAAGCGCAAACATTGTCTCATCCACCGTGAAAAATCGCTACGCGCTTTTTCACAGCCCCCAGAAGTGGCGGCCTTCCTTGAACATTGTGCGACCACCAAGAGGTGCATGTTGAAACTAAGTGCTAAAACTATAACCTGAAACCTATGATAATATACCTCATCGGATACATGGGAGCCGGGAAAACCACTTTCGGCAAACAGATTGCACGCAAACTCGGAATGACATTTGTAGACAGCGACAACTATATAGTAGACAAATTCCATTCGAGCATAAACGAAATCTTCGAGATTCACGGCGAAAAAGAGTTTCGCAAGATGGAACGCGAAGCTTTAGAAGAAATAAGTTTGCAGGAAAACGCAGTCGTTGCCACTGGCGGCGGACTGCCGTGCTTCTACGACAACATGGACTATATGAAAAAGCACGGCATCTGCATTTATCTTAAAGTAGACGAGAATGCTCTGGCAGAACGCTTGGATGCCATAAAACACTCGCGCCCGCTGTTGAAAGACAAAAGCCGCGAAGAATTGAAACAATCAGTTCATGATATGCTGCAAACACGAGAACCGTATTACAACCGTGCAAATATTATTGTCGATGCCACTGATGAAACAAATGCAGCTGATATGATAGTAATGTCGCTAAAACCGTATATGGAAAAATAACAATATTTTCACTCCTCGAATGCTAAAAACAGAAAGGGCTTCGGCATACATTATTTTGTCCCGAAGCCCTTTGAAGTCCATAATAAAAGATTATACTACATTTTGCTCCTTACTAATCCACGTTTATCTTTACAGTCTCTCCGCCAACTGCAACAAGGTATGCGCCTTGCAAATTACCATTCAACGATGTTACATCCTGACCGGCAAGATTAATTATCTTAAAGGGTTCATCACAATAGATGCGCCCGTTTTTTGCAGTTACGTTTATTGCTGCACTACTGCGGGTTTCGTTAATGGACGTGCTACCCTCGTCCGGAACATAGAAGAACACTGCGTCTACATCAACGCGGTTGCCGGCACCGTTTGCCATATATGCCCACGGGTACCATGTCTCGGCTGTGATAGGCTGGCCCAAGTCAATACCCAGATTTACTAAATCAGAATATGTAAGCGTAAATACTTCCCAATCGCCATCGTTGTTTTCGCCGGTTGAATCAGTAACTTTGAACAAAGTTACATTGTCGCCCCCTGCGGGAGGAGTCATTGTAATTGTCAAATAGTTTGCAGGGGTATAAGCACCTTTCAAAACCACTACAAAAACGTGATCGGATGTAAGATTCTGCAATTTGCCTACTTCGGGATCTGTTGCGGCAGTTATGCCCAACCCGCCGCATATATTACCCCAACAGCCATCAGGAGTAGGAGAAGCAGCAGCTATGGAATACCAGCTTTCTGCCAAACTGAACGAATTTAGTCCGCTTTGAGGTGCTTCAGCTATTTCGGCAAAAGGATTCCAGATAACATCAATTCGTGTAGGATTCTCATCTAATATATCATGACTTCGCATATCGGAAACAACTTTGCCTTCACTTTCCAACTTTCCGAATGTTGTCTTGTCCATCTGGAAAATATAATAGTCGCTGCCATTGAGCAATCGTAAAAATTCATCCGTAACAACAGAATTGTCATCGGGAACAGGAAAAGAACTCTCTTCTGCCGAAACAGCAAACACAAGAATACTAAACAAAAACAGAGATAAAAAATTTTTCATAAGCGTTGATTTATTTAATAGTGATTCGATTATTCCATCTCTTGCAACTGTGAGAAAACTCAGAAAACTTGCTTAAAGTATTAAGCAAATATAATATTATTTTTAAATACTGACTTTATTTAGTATACTGTTATTAATTTTCATTAAACAATATTAAGA
>JADIMR010000103.1 GCA_017694565.1 Candidatus Enterocola intestinipullorum
CAAGGTCGCGGCGTGTCTGTACTTCGACGGAACAGCCTCCAAATATTCTTGCACCGAAATTAATTTCGGACCGCACTGAAACTTTATCTGTGCCAAATCCGGTTTTTGATTTTCTTCCATGATTATTTTTAGTTTGATTATATTTTGTACCATACTTGTCGCCCTTTCGGAATACAGGTCTTACTTCCTGCTCCTGTTCCTTTCTAAAAAAAGAGATTATCGAGTTGAGAAACGAATTCCGCATATTATCCTAAATTTTTCAATACATCAAGTTTTGTTACTTACCCCCTGCCACACATCACTAAAATGAATGTTCCTATCCCGTCATTACAAGTTACAAGATACGCATTTCCATGATGAAGATTATAATCTCAAATAGTTTTGTTACTGTGTTAAATTGATAAAATTTCTTCATTATTTTAACCTGCCAATAAAAGCCAGTTTATTTTGATATTATCCATAAATTTTATTATTTTTGCAAAATAGGCCTCATCGGAATCTCCGACTCTCTTTTTACTCTGTACGTCTTATAGCATTACTTTTAAACTTTCCTAAACTTGAAAGCTGATGAAAACATTTACACGAAAACTACTCGTTGCTGGCATAATGCTATTTTTGGCATTCGTATCCATGCAAGCACAAGAAATTTGGAACGGCACAGTTGCCTCCAGTTTCGATGGAGGTACGGGAACCGAATCCGATCCTTACCAAATCAGGACTGCCTCCCAACTATGGAAATTACAGCAAGACGTTGCATCCGGAAACAGCTATGCCGACACATACTTCATACTCACAGATGACATAATGCTGAACGATACCACAAACTGGCAGAACTGGAGTACGCAACCTCCCGCAAGAAAATGGGATCCGATAGGTAAAAACAATACTGCACCTTTTCGTGGAATCTTCGATGGTAATGGATATACAATAAACGGCATTTATCGAATATGCAACGATGAGTATTACGGATTGTTCGGATATCTCGGTGATGGAGGAAAAATACAAAACTTGGGCATAAGAGCAAGCTATTACGCCTCCTACCGATATATAGGTGGAATTTGCGGATACAACTACAAAGGCACAATATCCAATTGCTACTTTTCGGGAACAATAGGAGTATCCCCAATGGCACTATACTCAAGTAGTTACATTGGCGGAATATGCGGATGGAACGATGTCGGTACAATTACAAATTGTCGCAATAGCGGAACAATAAGAGTTACAGATGCCAATGCGACCATTGGAGGAATATGCGGACTAATTCGTAAAGGAGCAATCACAAACTGCCACAACTCAGGAACGCTGCACACAAAAGCGGAAAACGAATATCCAAATTTCGATGTAGGCGGAATTTACGGATATGGTAGTGCTTACGATGCCCAAATCAGCAATTGCTACAACACCGGGACATTGATTATAGAAGCCAAGCAAATAAGGGCAGGAGGAATATGTGGCAACAATGGCTGTTACATCACAAATTGTTACAGTACAGGCGTAATCGAAGCCTCGGCAGGAGGAGATGTCGGAAATATCAGCGGATACAACGGAGGTGACAAATACATCACAAATTGCTACTACATAGCCGACAATGGCTATAAGGGTATAGGCTATAATTCCGGGGGCACCGTCGCCAAAACCGAGGAGGAATTCGCATCCGGCGAAGTGGCATACCTGCTGCAAAGCAACATCGAAGGACAGACTTGGGGACAGTCCATCGGCAATGACAAATCTCCATTGCTGACTTCGGACGAGGACAAAATAGTGTACCAACTGACATTGGTGGACGGCACTGACACAGAATTTTTGTATGCCAACAGCGGTTCATTCACCTTGCCGGTTCCCGAACGCGACAATTTCACCTTCTTGGGCTGGTTCACCGAAGAATCCGGGGGTGAGCGAGTTCCGGACAATTCCGAAATTAGCGCGGACGGAATACTATACGCACAATGGGAGGAAAATACTAGCACCGCAGCATACCAAAATGACGAAAACTCGTTTAATGTAACAGGCTCAAACGGCAAGCTGCAAATTTCAGGGACAGATGCCGATGTCGCAGTATACGATTTGCAGGGACTCTTGATTTACCACGGCCCGGAACGCAGCATCACACTTCCGGCAGGCATATACATCGTGAAAGTGGACGGACAAGCACTAAAAATCAGAGTATGGTAAATTCAAGGCGCTATTACGCCTGAAGAGTTCGTGCCTTTTCAGCCGATAATGAACAATGGGAAACAAGTGGCATAATCAACTTTGGATTACCACAACTTTCCCATTGTTTGTATTTACTATTAGTTCACCCGCCAATAAAAAAACAGCCGTACGCAATCCGCTCTTCCAGCCTAATTTGTAAATTCGCGGCAAATTTCGTACAGGGTTTTCAATTATGGAAAGCAACGACAATATGACCGCCAAAGGCTGAATGTCCCTACTCGGTCTCACATTCTCCGCATTCGTATTCAACACTTCGGAATTCATGCCGGTGAGCCTGCTCACCGACATAGCCGCCGATTTTGCGATTTCCGAAACCAAAACCGGAATGATAATCTCGGTATATGCATGGTTCGTGGCGATATTCTCGCTCCCTCTAATGATTGTCGCCTCGCGCATGGAAATGAAATTACAATTCCCGCCCCGTCACATTCATAAGCGCATCGCTGGGAGGCATAACCTTGTCGATGGCATTGCTCTACCCCGCGGCAATAAACAATGTTACGGCGGCAATCATGTGCGCTTCGATGGGTTTGCACATAACCATGTTCAGTGTCGCGTTCCAAGACCAATTGATAAAAAACACGCCGCAAAGGTCCACCGCCGTTGCCATGTCGATATACTCCGGAATATACAACATGGGCATAGGAACAGGCACCCTTATTGGCGGAGCCGTATGCACATACGCCTCGATAGACTACATCGGTTATGCAGGCGCGGCAATCTCCGTATTCGCATTCATCTATTGCATGATCGTACTCCGCAAGATATTACGGCTTAAAGAATAAACCGGCAGACATAAAGCCCGGTTACTGAACAGTCCACATAAACAAAAGCGAGGGAACTCGCTTTTGTTATTCCCGGACTTTGTTTTTTCAATTCTATTTATTAATTTAACAGCGTTGTTAAACATACCTGTTAATAACGCTTCGCACATATCGCCGAAAAGCAAGAAAAAATACATCATGGCAAAAAACGAAAGCAACTCCATACACCGAAACACGGAGCAGAACATAATGGCTGCAGCCGAAGAATTGTTCCTCGAAAAAGGGTACCGCGCGGCAACAACCGTCAAAATTGCCGAAAAAGCAGGGGTTACGCATGCCATGCTGCATTATTATTTCCGTACCAAAGAACAGATTTTCATAAAGGTATTGGATAAGAACCAACAGGAACTTTTCTCTTTTGTCCGTCCTATAATGACAATGAACACGGAAAACGCATGGGAAACAATAAAGGGGGCAATCTCATTGTTTTACGATTTTCTCAATTCACACAGGCGTTACGCGCCCATGATTTACGACGTGCAGTCTCAAAACCCGGAACTGCTCAGCCGGTACAAAAAGAACACGCTGGAAATCCTTGGAAGTCTCGTTGCAAAACACAAGGAAATGTTGGAAAAAGAAATGGAAGCGGGACGCATGAACAAGGTGGACGTGTTCCAATTGTTCTATAACATGCTGTCAATGTGCGCAATCACTTTTCTTTCCGTCCACGCGATAGAGGATTTGTTTTCGCACACACCCGAACGCATTGACGAGTTCGTAGCGAAGCGCAAAGAAGAAATCATTGAAACATTGTATCTGAGACTATACGGTAAAACATGACGTTCCGTATTGTTTTTTTGCAATATTATTAACCGTTATGTTTAACAAACTTGTTTAGATATGATACTGCCTACCGACTCAAAAAAATTTGCTATTGCTGACACACTGCTGATATTTTGCGGCTTTTGCTTCTATTTGGCATGTTGTGCTTGCCAGTATGCGCAAGGACAAAATATTCCACACCCGGGCATTGCCGTATCGCAAGCCGTACAAGATTCAGACAATGAAATAACCATAGACGAATGCGTGGCAATGGCAAAGATGAACTACCCGCAGATACGACAGTTCGACCTCATCACCGAAGCCGAAAAATACGATTTGTCGAATGCGGGGCTTAATTGGGTCCCGCACATTACAATATCGGGCAAGGCATCCTATCAATCGGACGTAGTGGAGATGCCTTTCGAAATTCCGGGATACGACTTCGACCTGGACCTTCCCCACGACCAATATTCCATAGTAGGCGAAGTATCGCAAACAATATGGGACGGAGGCACCACAAGCAACCTTAAATCAAGCATACGCGCAGGTGCGGAAGTGCAACGCAAACAACTCGAAGTCACCCTTTATTCCATAAGGGAAAGGGTTGAAAACATCTATCTCGGCATTTTGCTTATCGACAAGCAAATAAGCCAGAACAAGATTTTGGAAAAAAGCCTGCTTCGCAACCGCAACGAAGTCATGGCCATGTTGGAAAACGGCATGGCATACAAATCCGACATGAACATAGTGGATGTGAACATCCTGAATTGCCGCCAGAAACTGTCGCAATTGCTTGCCGACCGTTCCTCTTACATAAAAATCCTTAGCAAGTTCACCGGTTCCGACATGAGCGGAGTTTCATTCATTGAACCGTCTGATTACATCGATACGGATTCTTTGGAAATAAGCAGGCCGGAACTTTCATTTTACGATGCCCAAGTAGCACAAAACCAAGTCAAGAGAAACGAGTTGAGAACCCGGATATCGCCAAAGTTCAATTTCACATTTCAAGGCGGAGCCGGGCAACCGGGGCTGAACATGCTCAAAGAAGGATTCTCGCCATATTATGTGGCGGCAATAAAAATGCAATGGAGTCTCGGAGACCTATATACGAGAAGCAACGACATAAAAAAGATAGAGTCCGATAAAAAATCAATAGAAACGGAACGGGAAACTTTCCTCTTCAATACATCCTTGGATATGATAAATCAGGTAAATGCCATAGAAAAAGCCCGCGACATATTGGAGCAGGACAAAGAAATAATACGGCTGAGGGAAGAAATCCGCATATCGGGCGAAGAGCAATACGCCGAAGGCGTGATAACCATGACCGACCTGATGGATATGATAGACGACGAACACGATGCACGGGTGGCGGAGTCTATACATCAGGTCCAGTTGCTGATGGAAATATGCAAACTGAAAAATACCGTGGGACAATAAATCCGTTAATTCTTTAAAACATGAAACATTCGCTGAACTTTTTAATTCTGATCCTGCCTCTGTTATTTGCAGGATGTTCGGACGGCAGCGACGACTTTGATGCGTGCGGACAAATCGAAGCCGTGGACGTGGTTGTGTCGGCCGAGTCGAACGGAAAAATAATATCGCTCGATGTGCCGGAAGGCGCGGTTCTTGCAAAAGGAGAATGTGTCGGAGTGATAGATTCCGTGCAGATATACCTGCAAAAAATGGAACTTATCAGCCGCAAGCAAAACGCCGCCAGCAGAATTGTGGATATTAAAAAGCAACTCGCGCCGCAGAAATCCCGTCTCGAAAACCTGATGGTGGACAAGGAACGTTATGTAAATCTTCTTGCAAAAGATGCAGGCACTCAAAAACAAGTCGATGACATTGAATTTCAGATAGCCGTTTCAAAAGGCGAGATAGACGCGCAAACGCAAACCTACCAGAACAACAATTCCGGCGTGGAATCCGAACTCGCCATGTACGATGTTCAGATAGCCCAAAAGGAAGATATGCTCCGCAAATGCAGAATCGTGTCGCCCGTAGCCGGCACTGTGCTTACGCGCTATGTGGAAGAAGGAGAAACCGTTACCTCCGGCAAACCCATTTTCAGGATTGCAGACATGAACGATGTTTATGTAAGAGCATACTTCTCGACAAGCCAGCTCGCAGACTTGAAAATAGGCAGCAAAGTCAAAGTATATCCCGATGACGGCAGCAACAAACTCAAAGAATACGAAGGTACGGTAACATGGATATCCGAACAGGCAGAATTCACCCCGAAAAACATACAGACGCGGGATGACAGGGCCGACCTTGTTTACGCGGTGAAAATTTCCATAGCCAACGACGGCTACCTGAAACTCGGGATGTATGCCTATGTAAAAACGAAATAAACAACGTATTTCCGGATGGCAGCGATAGAGGTAAACAAAATCAGCAAGAAGTACGGCACGGTCTCCGCACTGAACGAAGTTTCTTTCAGCGTGAAAAAAGGCGAGATATTCGGACTTATAGGTCCTGACGGAGCAGGCAAAACCACCTTGTTCAGGATTCTTACCACCCTGCTCTCTCCCGATGCCGGCAAAGCGGCAGTAAACGGATTGGACGTGGTGAAGGACTACGCCGCAATACGCCGCATAGTCGGTTACATGCCGGGGCATTTCTCGCTCTATCAGGATTTGAGCGTGCGCGAAAACCTCGAATTTTTCGCCACTGTATTCGGAACTACCATTGAAGCAAATTATTCCGACATAAAGGACATTTACTCGCAACTGGAACCTTTCAACAACAGACGGGCGGGTAACCTTTCCGGCGGGATGAAACAAAAGCTGGCATTGTGTTGCGCATTAGTGCACAAACCATCGGTCCTGTTCCTCGACGAACCCACCACGGGAGTGGATGCCGTAAGCCGCAAGGAATTCTGGAATATGCTTTACCGCATACGTTCGGGCGGAGTTACCATTTTGGTTTCCACGCCTTACATGGACGAAGCTTCGCTTTGCGACAGGATAGCACTGATTCACGAGGGGGCAATTTTCGACACCGGCACTCCGGCACAGATAATCTCCCAATATCCGTACGGGCTGTTGTCGGTAAAAGGCAAGCCGGTCTACGAGCTGTTGAAATTCGTCAGGAAATGCGACGGAGTTATAAACTGCTTTTCGTTCGGTGCAGAAAGCCATGCCGCAATCGACACAACGAAAACTAACGCGGAAAAGCTTTCTGAAGACATCATGGCCGGAGGCTTCCGCGGCTGCACGGTAAAAACAATATCTCCGGGAGTGGAAGACTGCTTTCTGAGGTTCTCAATCGAAAAACACGATGGAAAAGGATAATGTCATAATAATAAACGGCCTCACAAAAAGATTCGGCAATTTCACCGCAGTCGACCATATCAGTTTTTCAGTGAGAAAAGGAGAGATATTCGGATTCCTCGGGGCGAACGGTGCTGGGAAAACCACGGCCATGAAAATCTTGTGCGGTCTGAGTTTGCCTACCGAAGGGCGAGGCACCGTCAACGGCTACGACATAAACACGCAACAGGAACTTATCAAAAGGAACATCGGCTACATGAGCCAGAAATTTTCCTTATATCCCGACCTTAAAGTTTGGGAAAACATAAGGCTTTTCGGCGGGATATACGGATTGGGATTCAACGAGATTCGCACCGAAACCGACAAAATCCTGAAATCGCTCGAGATGGAAAAACTGAAAGACTCGCTCGTTGGCTCTCTTCCATTGGGCTGGAAACAGAAACTCGCTTTCAGCATAGCCATAATACATAAACCGGCAATCGTGTTTTTGGACGAACCCACCGGCGGCGTGGATCCGGAAACCAGAAGAATGTTTTGGGAAATGATATACAAGACGGCTGCAGCCGGCACTACTGTATTCGTAACCACCCACTACATGGACGAAGCCGAATATTGCGACCGCGTATCAATAATGGTGGACGGAGTAATAGCCGACCTCGATACTCCCGATGCCCTTAAAGCAAAATACGGCGTACCCGACATGGACAGCGTTTTCAGAACCGTGGCTGTGCGCCGCCCTGCCGAAAAGGAGGCGGCCTCATCATGAAAGAATTAAAATCGTTCATAATAAAGGAATTCCGCCACATCTTCCGCGACACGAGAACCGTCATGATAGTTCTCATTATGCCTATCGTGCAGATAGTGCTGTTCGGTTTTGCCATAAGCACCGAAATACACAATGCCCGCGTGGACGTGGTAGGCGACTTGTCCGACCCCACAGTCAGGAAAATAGTAACCCGCATCGACAATAACGAATATTTAAAGATTTCCGGCATATACAAGAATACCGGAGACATAGACGAACGTTTCAGAAAAGGCAAGGCGGATGTGGCAGTATGTTTCGAGAACGATTTTGACAGCGAGCTAAACGGGCGCGGAACGGCACGCATAAGAATAATCGGCGACGGTTCCGATCCCAACACCGCCCAAATGATAATAAACTATGTCAACGGCGTAATCACCTACGAACAGAACGACATGGATTCCCCGTCTTCGGGAGCGGCGACAAGCTATGCATCGCTGCCCGTAAAGTTCATGTACAACCCCGGAATGTTGTCGTCTTACAACTTCGTACCCGGCGTAATGGGGCTTATCCTCATGCTGATATGCTCTATGATGACCGCCGTTTCGATAGTGAAAGAAAAAGAAAGCGGCACGATAGAACTGCTTTTGGTCTCGCCGCTCAAACCATCGCTGATAATCATAAGCAAGATGGTGCCGTATTTCGTACTGTCAACTGTAAACTTGGCGACCATACTTCTTTTGTCGCGATTCGTGATGGACGTTCCCATAAGAGGCAGCCTGCCGCTATTGTCCGTAGTGTCGCTTACATTCATCATAACCTCGCTGTCCATCGGCCTCTTGATTTCGGTAATAGCGTCCACACAAAAGACCGCCTTGCTTATTTGCGGGATGGGGCTTACCATGCCGACCATGATTTTTTCAGGAATCATATTCCCATGCGAAAGCATGCCTGCAATATTGCGCTGTTTTTCCGACATAATACCGGCCAAATGGTATATCATCATGATGAAAAAAATAATGATTGAAGGCGCCGGATTCGAATATATGATCAAAGAATACGCCATACTGCTGTCAATGACACTGTTCTTCCTTGTCGTCAGCACAAGGCTATTCAAAACAAAATTATAGGAGACGAGGCTTATGACATGGTTGTTCCTTTTGGAAAAAGAATTCAAACAGTTTTTCAGAGACCCGGGATTGCCTAAAATGGCCTTGGCGTTCCCGGTATTGATGATGCTGGTGTTCCCTTTCGCCGTAAGCATGGAAATAAAAAACATCAACCTCGCGATAGTTGATTGCAGCCGTTCCGAAGCCTCTTCCCTGCTCATAAAAACATGCACCGCATCCGGATATTTCAATTTGGTGGATGTAGGCGACGATCCGGCACATGCCCAATGGCTGATGGATAAAAACGATGCCGACGCGATTCTTACGATAAACCCTGATTTTGAGAAAGAACTCGGCAACGGGCAAGGTTTGGCAATAGGAATAAAAGTAAATACGGTAAACGGGACAAAAGGCAGCATAGGCTCAGGTTATCTCGCCTCATGTCTAAGCAAATTCACCGCCGATTACAGCGGTGGCACACAAGCAGGAATGCCCTCAGGCGAAACAAGCTCGGCAAAAATAGAAGTGTCCCCGAAATACTACTACAACCTTTACATGGATTACAAGATATTCATGATACCGGCACTGATAGTAATAGCAATCACCATGGTAACCGGATTTCTTCCCGCACTTGACATCGTAGGGGAAAAAGAACAGGGAACCATCGAACAAATAAACGTAACGCCAGTAAAACGGAGCACGTTCATACTATGCAAACTAATCCCCTATTGGTTGGTGTCGTTTTTCATACTTACGGCCTGCCTGATAATTGCCCGCCTCGTGTTCGGATTCTCGTGCAACGGATCTATATGGAACATATATTTCTTTACCGCGCTACAAATAGTTGTTACCGCCGGGCTCGGGCTGCTTATTTCCAATTACAGCGACAACGCGCAACAAGCAATGTTCATAACATGGTTTTTCATGATGATATTCATGCTGGTAAGCGGCATATTCACCCCGATAGCCTCAATGCCGGCTTGGGCGCAAGCCATCACCTACATAAACCCCATGCGATACTACAACGATGCCATGCGTGCCGTGTTTCTAAAAGGCAGCACGATAGCAGACGTATGGTACGATGCCTTGGGTCTCATACTAATAGGCGGAACAATGGTTACTTGGGCGATACTCAGCTACAAGAAAACCGTATAGATAGTAACCATCTACAATAGTAGAAATTAAATAAAGGTACTAACCGATGATAATCACCGGCGCGCCTGTCGAATCGTAGATTAATTGACGTTATTCTAAGTATGGGAGCTTTCCTCCCATACTTTTTTATCCCCGCTACCTAAACCACATTGCCCTTTCTCTGCAAAAACACTATCTTTATGGAACTGCCGCTGCCGCAATGAATCGCAATAATCCGGTACGGCAAAACATATTCCGAAAACCATTTTATCCGCATGAAAACAGGCAAGTCGAAAATCCGGATTGTAACGGGAGACATTACCCGCTTGCAGACCGATGCGATAGTCAATGCCGCCAACTGCACTTTGCTCGGGGGCGGCGGGGTCGATGGCGCGATACACCGTGCCGCCGGTCCGGGATTATTGGAGGAATGCCGCAAACTCGGCGGCTGCCGGACGGGCGAAAGCAAGATGACCGATGCCTACAAACTTCCGTGCAAAAAAGTGATACACACGGTTGGTCCCGTATGGCGCGGCGGCACACACGGCGAAGCCCGGTTGCTGGCTTCGTGTTACGACTCCGCTTTGAAGATTGCCGAAGCCAACGGGCTTAAAAGCATAGCTTTCCCCTGCATAAGCACCGGCGTATACGGTTATCCTCAGGACGAAGCCGCAAGCATTGCGCTGTCGGCCATCCGCAAACATACGGACAGCGGTCAATTTCAAGGCGAAGTAATACTCTGCTGCTTTCTGGAACAAGATGCCGACATTTACAGCAGGTTGTTGCAGGGACAAAATCCATATAAACACTAACTTTGCACTGTCGAAAAAACGGAGCAAAACATGAAAAAAGGATTGGTTCTTGAAGGCGGAGGATTGCGCAGCTTGTTCAGCGCGGGCGTGATGGACGTTATGATGGAAAACGCTGTCAGTTTTGACGGAATAATAGGCGTGTCTGCCGGGGCGTGTTTCGGTTGCAACTACAAATCCGGGCAAATAGGACGTTCGCTGCGCTACAACCTGCGTTTTGCCGGCGACCCGCGCTACATGAGTTGGCACAGCCTGCTCAAAGAAGGCAACTTGGTAAGTGCCGGATTCGCCTACCACACCATGCCGGAGAAATTAGATGTTTTCGATTCTTGCGCCTACCGTCAAAATCCGACTGAATTCTACGCGGTGTGCACGGACATAATCAATGGCAAGGCGGTTTATCACAAGATTGACGAAATGGATTACGAAGGTCTGGAATGGATACGGGCATCGTCTTCCATGCCCTTGGTGTCCCGTCCTGTGGAATTGGGCGGCACGAAACTGTTGGACGGCGGCATGGCCGATTCCATCCCCTTGGAAGCCTTCAACAACATGGGTTACAAGAGAAACATCGTGATACTAACCCAACCTTCCGACTACGCCA
This sequence comes from Candidatus Enterocola intestinipullorum, assembly GCA_017694565.1. Taxonomy (GTDB): domain Bacteria; phylum Bacteroidota; class Bacteroidia; order Bacteroidales; family Paludibacteraceae; genus Enterocola; species Enterocola intestinipullorum. Next base: position 11,483 of record JADIMR010000103.1, read on the forward strand.
AACACCCGTCAAGGCTGAACAAGGCATTCGATATTTTCATGCACGGGTATCCACAAGTGTACCAACTGATGAAGAACCGCTACAAGATGTACAACGGGCAGTTGGAATACGTGCGCCGTCAGGAAGCCTGCGGCTCGGCCTTGGTAATATGCCCTGCCGCCCCGCTTGAAATAAGCCGCACTTCTTCCGACAAGAAGCAGATGCAAGCCGTTTACGACCAAGGCCGGGCCGCAGGCGTGGCAAATATCGAAAAGATCAAGGAGTTCCTATCTCTTTCGTAAATCCCCTGACCTATTTTATAAACGGCAATTCCACGGCAATATCACCGACAATGCCACTCCCCCAAGCGAATCCGGTTCATGGAACGGCGATGCGGACGAATCCGGGCGTTGTCAAAAAGAAAGGAATCGGAAGATTTTGCAAGTTCTATGTTTTCTTTTAATTGGTCATTCATTGATGAGGGCTTTACGATTTGTCAATAAATCACAAATCTTCTCATAATTTTTTTCGCCTAAGTTGCCACAAGTGATATTTTCCTCACAACACATACCCGGCTATGACTTTCTCCACGGCAAGCAAGTCGGCTCCACGGCTGAAAGTCTGGCTGATGGGATGCGCCACGCCGCGTATCTTGATTTTAAGTTCGGAATCCATGTCGAAAGTCCCGGCGGTTTCCACCGAGAACCATTCCACAGACTTATACGGGATGGAGAAATATTCGCGCTTCTTGCCCGTTACGCCTTGAATGTCCTGCACGATCAATCTTTTATTGGTAAAGACCCATTTGTCCCTTATCAATTTGAAGGCCTTTTCAATGCGTTCGTCCCCGCAAAGCAATGGCGCATATTCTTTTTGCAATTCATTGCCGTCCATTTCGGAAACATTTCCGAAAATCGCATTCATTATTCCCATGTATATTTAATTTAGACAAACACAAATATAACATTATTTCAAGATTCTTCCCGAACGCCGGCCATTACAATGGCTTTGTTTGATAAATTGTACGCAATCAAGTAACGTCTTCCAGCTTGGACGCAAGTTCGACATGTTTCCCGTTCCGCAAAATGTGCAAGAGGAAAAAAGATTACAAGAATTCGGGTTCGATGGCAACCATCGGACGAAACAAAGCCATTGCCGTATTGCTCATCGGTTACGAGCCTTTGCCGCTCGTTTGAAGCGTTCTATCCGGGCAAAAAATCCGCATGGAAAAGGCAAAAGAAAACAATAAAAAAAGCGTGGAAGCACATACGACACACTGCAAAACTCCGGATTTTGTGAAAAAACGCACCAAAAATGGTGCATATTTTGTGAAAACAACTCCATTGGATTTGGTAATTTATTTACCTTTTTTTCTCCTGTTCCGCATTTTGACACATGGCAAAGTTACTTTTGCAGTAAAATGACAAGCGCGAAAGTATAAACCAATAAAAAATAAAGCCATGAAAGCAAAGAAGAAATTTTACATGAGCTGCCATTTGGCAGGACGCAAGTATCATGATGCTGACGAGGTGTTCGACGACTTGCACGTCGGCACTATATTGAATTTGAAACGCGAACACGGCAATCCCTACGACCCCGATGCCATCAGGGTCATTTACGAAGACGGGTATGGGGAGAATTTCGTTCTGGGTTACATACCGCAAGACCTCAATTCCGAATTAGCCATGTTCTTGGATATGGGTTGGAAGAAAATCTTCGAATGCAGGATATGCAAGATTACGCCGGAAGCCCATTTCGAACAACAGATTCTGCTTTCCATCAAGATTTTGAACCGTAAAGGAATAGAAAAAACAGAATCTTCCCCTGCCGTACACAAGAAATCCGGAGCGGACACGCAAACCATAAATCCGTTTGAGGAGATACAAAAATAAGACCCTTGAAAAACAAATAAGAAAAGTTTGCACGGATTTCAAAGCTCAGCAAAGTATTTAAAGTGGTTGGAAGTGGTTGGAAACACATACCCAAATCACTGAAAATAAAAAAAGATACACAGTTACTATATCGTGTATCTTTTTTATTTGCGGGCTTTTCGCCTCGTTGCCCCACTAGGATTCGAACCCAGACAAGCAGAACCAGAATCTGATGTGCTACCATTACACCATAGGGCAATCGTAAAACTCACTCCTCAAAATCGAGTGCAAATATACGAATAAGCGAGAGAAAAACAAACTTGTTGCCAAATTTTACGACCAACAAAAAAAACAAACTCGTTTGATTTTTTTGCTTGGGAGTAAAATTTGCAAGCAAACTGCAAGTTTGCGCAGTTTTTCCGAGCGAGAGTATATTGGACGCAGTCAAAGATACTGCAAGGTGAGAGAAGAGGACAGCGAAAAACTCCGTTTTTCAGCTTTGCCTCTTCCGAACCGCAGCCTATCTTATGTAAATATACGAATAAGCGAGGCTGTAACTTCCTTTATAGAATGCTTGAATTTTTTCCGAGCGAGAGTATAACTTCCTTTATAGTAACCGTACATTTTACTTTCCCAATCTGCAAATTACTGCATTTATAAAAATCAACAGCACGATGAATTTGCGATGCGCGGATCCGCGCAGTCGATGCCAAATTGGATCCATCATCAAGAGGCTGGATGCGCAGGTCGCAGCAGCAAAGAGTTTGGCATTCCCATCTTTCCCCAAACGTTACAGAGACTTGATGGTCAGATGCCGAAAGGTTCTCCCTTGAAAATTTCTATTTGGTATATGGGGCATATATTACCTGCTCCGCTTCTTACTCCTCGATTCGTTTCCCGACACGACGCCCCCATTGTGACAGGTCATTGATGTTGGGAATAACGGATTGTCTCAACTCGGTCAGTTCATATTCCACCTTCGGCGGCACAACCGGATAGACTATGCGTCGTATCACACCCGCCTTTTCCAGTTCACGCACTACCTTAGTGAACATCTTGTTGGAAATCTCGCCCTTTACGCGGCGTTGCAGAACGTCGCCTATGTATAGCCCTTGAGTTGCTTGTAGGCAACAATGATGTTTACTTAGTAAAAGTGCTTGAATATCCAGTATGGTATAGTGCTTACCTGATAAAAGACAACAAAGTGGCTTCCATATCGTAAGCCACTGAGAACGAGAGAGTCGAAAAGATTATTCTTTCTCGTAGATGGATTAGTACCCAAATAGAAAATAGACAGTATAGAAATACGCAGAATTAATAACCTTTTGACTCTTTCCAATACTCGCAAGCCTCATCGTAAATTATATCGACGGCCAAAGCAGATGCGGATACAAGAAGTGTTGAGCCACCAGATGCAGCAGCAGCCTTAATGCCATCCGCAATAGCACCTCTAAGAGCCCATTTTGCAACTTTTTTGAAAGTTCCATTGCAAATGACATTGTACATCATTTCATTATTTCTTCTGTCAATGCCTGCTTGTGCAATCTCTACAGAGATTGTCATTTGTCGATTATCATCCTCTATCACCCATGTATTTCCGTATTGTACGAGGCTTACTCCATTTCCTAAACTTTGCCTATTTCCAGCTTTTGCGGTAAAACTTACAAGGAGAATCGTTGTAAATATTCCTATTATGCTTATTGTTCTTTTCATATAGTTTATTTTTAAAGGTTGAAATAATATCCTGCAGCTGTATAGCGGTATTCTGCACGACCATCCTTTTCCTGACCGTAAGCACGATTTTCATGTACTTCGTATGGTTGGTTCACGCGTCTTCCCTCGGTCACATAGATGCGATGTTCAGACGGGCTGTAGTATGCATCCTTCTGACTTGTTGACCATGCATTTCCGCCTCCCTGTACTATTTTAAACACGCGAATCGGTCTTGCATCATCAGGTAGTTCTGTCTTGTAGGAATAAGATGATTCAGCAGCAACCATTGAGGTCGTGTAAACAGCTGAGGCTCCTAAAAGGAGAGCGCAGATTAAAATAAATTTTTTCATACACTTTGCAATTTGCTTGGTCTTACAGTCCATCGACCATTACAAAAAAAAGAAGCGTGGACTGCTATGCCACGCCTTAAGTAGAAGGTGGTCGGATTACCTTTGTATGCAGATGTGGAATAAACAGCTCCACGCTATATGCGTGGAGACAGTTAGGCCAACTTCTTGCATACGTGAGTAAGTTTCCGACGCTTCTCTACTACAAGATGATGGGCACGCCTCATGTTACTAATAAATGTATCAATCCAATGATTGACTGCGCAAATGTACCTATTATTTATTAATAAACAAAATAGTAAGCATCTATTTATAGAGTTGTTACGTGTTAGAAATTTTTTATTTCTCATGAGGTTTTGAATAGTCAACGAGTTTGCCGCAGCTGCCCTGCGCGCCAAGCAAGCCGGATTCGATGGCGTGGAGATTCATGCCTGCCACGGTTATCTGCTCCATCAGTTTGCCACTCCCTACTACAACCGGCGCACGGACAACTATGGTGGAAGCCGTGAAAATCGCTATCGGCTTACCATCGAGGTCTATGAGGTCATCAGCCGTGCCGTCGGCGAGGATTTTCCCGTATGGATCAAGGTGCAGAGTGAGGACCATTTCGAGCAGGGTGTCACGCATGAGGACTGCCTCTATCTCTGCCGCGAGCTGGCGGCGCGAGGCATCGATGCCATTGAGGTCAGCGGCCCCTTCACCGAGTACAAGATGAACACCGCCTATTTCAAGGAGATGGCCGACAAGATTGCCCGAGAGACCTCCGTGCCGGTCATCGTCACGGGTGGCAACCGTATCTACGAAGAGATGTAGAAGATGATCAATGAGACCGCGATTGATTATGTCGGCATGGCCCGCCCGCTGATGACCCAGCCGGACCTGATTAACCAGTTTGCAGCGAAGCATAAGCATTAGAACAGCCGTTGCGGAATACTTCGGCCAAGGAGTTCATATAGCAGAGGTGTACCCTATACGTGGGGCACACCTCTGCTGTTGAGCGCCGTTATCATGGAGACGCTTTGCCAATCAATGTCTTTTCCGAATATTTCCGGTTCTCACTTTTGTTACTATCCTTGTATCCAGAAAAGAGTTATTTGAAAGGAATATAGTGTAACAAAACAAGTCGGCAATTTCTTATCCATTGCCCATTCTCATGCAAGTTTGCGCAGTTTTTTCCGAGCGAGAGTATATTGGGCGTAAACTTCTTATCCTAAATTCACTATCGCACTCCCCACATTCACCATATCCTTCAATATCAAGCTACCATGCTGTTCAATCCTTTTACGGTAGAGACACTACCCGACCCCGAAAGTATCGTACAGGGCGAGACAGCGGAGATACGCTGCAAGTTTATTCGTGGAAACAGAAAACCGTTACATATTGATAACGATTTCTAAATCATACAGATTACTTGGGTACTTTTGTCGGTAATTAAGGTAGTACGCGTATAGTCCGAACCTCATATATTTGCAAGAGAGGAGAAAGTATTTATAAAAAATCAAATCGTAAATCGCCATGAAAATGCTTGTATCATATCTTATGCTTATATCGGGAATAATTCTCAGCGCAGGAGCATGCAGCCCGATAAATGAACCGCAACAAATCGAAGAACAGACTCCCGCTCCCGACCCGGAACCCGACACCGATTCGCAACCTACGGGTGAGAAAATCTTGGTGGTTTATTTCTCTTGCACAAATACGACTAAAGGCATTGCCGAGCGTATTGTCGAAGTAAGCAACGCTGCGACTTGGCGCATCGAGCCGGAGGTGGCTTATACATCGGCTGATTTGAATTACAACAACTCATCCTCTCGCGCCAACCGCGAACAGAACGACCCGTCGGCACGCCCTGCCATCAAGGGGCACTGCGACAACCTTGCCGCTTATGACGTGGTTTTTCTCGGTTATCCCATCTGGTGGGGCAAAGCTCCTAAGGTCATCTTTACCTTCCTCGAAAATCACGACCTCGCGGGTAAAACCATAGTACCGTTCTGCACCTCGCACTCCAGCGGCATAGGGTCCAGCGATACCGACTTGCACCGTTTGGCCGGTGACGCCGAATGGAAACCCGGACGTAGGTTTAAGGGAAACGAATCAAAAGAAACCATTGAAGAATGGATAAAAACCACCCTTACGAAAGAATAAGATTACCAAGATAAAAGCACAAGTCCTTATCGGCTACCGAGATATAAGAAAACCATACCGATAAGTATAAGAACCAAATCGATAGCTTTGGCACGTAGGTTACGCTCGCGAAAGAGCATTGCACCACAAGCAAAAGACACCACCACCGAGCCTCTGCGTATCATGGAAACTATGGAAATCATGGCTTCTTCATCGCTTAAAGCCACAAAATAAGCCATATCTGCCGCTGTCAGCAATATTGTTATAAGAGGAATTGCCCAAGTCCATCGCACTTGTGTTGCATCACCTTTGCCAAATAAACGCAATACAAGCATAACAACAAACATAAGGGCAAATTGATAAATATTATACCAGCCTTGAACAAACAAAGGCTGCAAATGGTGCATCAGATAACGGTCGTATAATCCGCTGGCAGCACCCAGCAAAGCCGCAACAATTACGCAAACAATCCATATATTGTGCCTGAAATCTATGCCCTCCTTGCGACCTGCACGGCTTAGCATAAACAGCGACACCAAAGCCAAAACCACACCTATCCATTGCAAGGCATTAAGCCTTTCACCGAATATAAACATCGCACCGACCAACACCATGACAGGACGAGTTGCATTTATCGGTCCCACTATGGTTATAGGCAGATGTTTTATGCCGTAATAACCGAATGCCCACGAAGACAAAACAATAACAGCTTTGAGCATTACCTGCAAATGGTCACTGAATGAACCTACGGGAATGGAGAATGCCGTTGCACCGAACCATTCGAAACCGCACAACGACGAAAATATAAGAGGTAAAAATATAAGCGAGGCAAAAAAGGTATTGAGCAGAAGCACCACCGGTACAGAGTTTTCACGTAAAGCCTGTTTCTTGGCAACATCATAAAAACCCAATAACAAGGCTGAAAGAAAAGCAAGAACTAACCACATGGAAGTGCAAGTCGATTAAATAAAAATACCTCTTACACGGAGTCTGTAACATTTACAACTCCGACACAATGTTTCAATAAAAAAAGAAAATCAAACACAGGAATAAACGCATATATCCTGCCCATATATACAAAAAAGTACGGCAAGAAATTATGCCGTACTTTTTATTATGAATTTCGTAACGATTATGCGTTAACTTTTGCCATGTGAGCGATGAGCTCGAGCACTTTGTTAGAATAACCGATTTCGTTGTCATACCAAGATACGACTTTTACGAAAGTATCGGTCAAAGCTATACCTGCTTTTGCGTCGAAGATAGAAGTGCGGGTATCGCCGAGGAAGTCGGAAGAAACCACTGCGTCTTCGGTGTAACCGAGTACGCCTTTGAGTTCGCCTTCGGAAGCTTCTTTCATAGCTGTGCAGATTTCTGCGTATGTTGCGGGTTTTGCCAAATTAACGGTCAAGTCAACAACTGATACGTCCAAGGTGGGGACACGCATTGACATACCGGTCAATTTGCCGTTCAATTCGGGGATAACTTTGCCAACTGCCTTTGCAGCACCGGTAGAAGAAGGTATGATGTTGCCGGAAGCTGCACGACCGCCTCTCCAATCCTTCATAGAAGGACCGTCAACTGTTTTCTGTGTAGCTGTGGTAGAGTGGACGGTAGTCATCAAACCGTCGGTGATACCGAATTTGTCGTTCAACACTTTTGCGATGGGTGCCAAGCAGTTGGTGGTGCAAGAAGCGTTGGAAACGAATTGTGTGCCTTTTACATATTTGTCGAAGTTAACGCCGCATACGAACATGGGGGTGTCGTCTTTCGAAGGAGCGGACATTACGACATATTTCGCACCTGCGTTGATGTGCGCCTGTGCTTTTTCTTTGGTAAGGAACAAGCCGGTAGACTCTACGACATATTCGGCGCCTACTTTGTCCCATGCGAGTTCATTGGGGTCTTTGCAAGCTGTAACACGGATTTTCTTACCGTTGACGATAAGTTGGGAGTTTTCAACGTCAGCTTCGATAGTACCTTGGAACGCACCGTGCATAGTGTCATATTTCAACATGTATGCCAAGTAGTCAACAGGGCAAAGGTCGTTGATACCTACGATTTCAATGTCGTTCCTGTTTTGGGCTGCACGGAAAACAAAACGTCCGATACGGCCGAATCCGTTAATACCTACTTTAATCATTGCTTTAAAATTTAAGTTACGAAAATATGATCTTTATATCTCTTTTGCCAGCATAAAAAAACCGTAAGCCGGAAATATTCAGCCTAAGGTTCCAATTTCTTCCGGGGCTTCGGAAAACAACGATGCGTATGCGCAATCGCATGTCGTACTGCAACTCGAAAGCATCAATAACGCTGCTGCGGCAGCCACGATTATAAACTTCTTCATAATGCCCTTTTATTCCAAGCGCAAATATAAGCATTTCCACAATATCATAACCTTTCGAAGCTCAAAATTTTATATTTATCGCAAATCGTTACAAAAATATTACATAAATGACTGCATACGGGTAAAATTCTTTACACATTAATATCCATACGCTGTTTTTTCACCTTATAAAATGCCATCGGCGATATGCAACGTTTATATTTGCAACCGTTTTTTCAACTTGTGGGAAAATGATACGACAACTTGCCATCATTTGCGGCTGCCTTGCCGCCGGCGAATTCATTATCTGGCTCACCGGCATACCGTTGCCATCGAGCATCGTGGGAATGATAATCCTCACTTTGTCATTGAAACTCGGCATAGTGAAATTGGAATGGGTGCAAAACGTGTCCGAAGTCCTGGTTTCCAACATAGGCTTCTTCTTCGTGCCGCCGGGAGTCGCCGTAATGCTTTATTTCGACGTAATAAAAGCCGAATTCTGGCCGATTGTAACCGCGACCGTGGTTTCCACCATATTGGTTTTGGCCGTAACCGGTTGGGTACACCAGCTTTTCGGCAAAAAGGATTTTGAAAACAAACCGGAAAACAAAGCCTGACCATGGAATTTCTTTCTAACGGATTTTTTCTGATAGCCCTCACGTTCGGGAGCTACTTTTTAGGAAAATTATTGCGTAAACGTACAGGATGGGCCATAATGCACCCCGTTCTAGTCAGCATCTGCATATTGATCCTTTTCCTTCAACTTACAGGAATAAGTTATGAGACTTACAACCGTGGCGGGAGCATGATCGAATTTTGGCTGAAACCGGCAGTCGTGGCATTGGGTGTTCCCCTTTACCAACAGCTGGAAACCATCAAAAAACAATTCCTGCCGATATTCGTGGCAGAGCTGGCAGGCTGCATAGTAGGTATCGTATCCGTAGTGCTGATTGCCAAGGTAATGGGGGCTTCGCGTGAAGTGATTCTCTCTTTGGCCCCGAAATCCGTAACGACCCCGATTGCCATGGAAATAACAAAAACGGTCGGAGGAATACCATCGCTCACCGCCGCAGTCGTGGTATGCGTCGGTTTGCTCTGCGCTGTGGCCGGCTACCGCACGATGGGATTCGCCCGCGTGAAAAGCCCCGTGGCACAAGGATTGTCGATGGGAACCGCCGCACATGCGATCGGCACGGCGACATCGATGGAAGTCAGCAAGCTGCACGGCGCGTACGCAAGCCTCGGACTGACTCTCAACGGCATCCTGACTGCCATGCTTGCCCCGTCGATACTGTCGTTAATGGGCATTTGATCTTGAAAATCAAAGCATTGTATTATCTTTGCATAAGACAACCAAAAAACAAGAACAATGGAAAAACTTAACGAACTGCTTGACAGCCTTTTTACATGGGGCGTCGAAATCGGCAAAAGTATCATAATCGCCGCGCTGATCTACATCATCGGACGTTATTTGGTAAAGCTGATTAACAAATTGTTCCTCAAAGTGATGAACAAGCGCAACCTCGACCCTGCCATAAAAAGCTTCCTCGGAAGCATGGTCAACATCCTGCTTACCATACTCCTGCTGATAGCCGTGATAAGCGCGTTGGGTATCGAAACCACTTCGTTCGCCGCTTTGATAGCGTCCGCAGGTGTCGCCATCGGTATGGCACTCAGCGGCAACCTCAACAATTTTGCCGGCGGCGTAATGATTTTGCTGTTCAGGCCTTACAAGATAGGCGATTTCATAGAAACGACCGGACAATCGGGAACAGTAAAGGAAATACAAATCTTCCACACCATATTGACAACCGGGGACAACAAGACGGTATTCGTGCCGAACGGAAGCATAAGCAGCGGAGTACTTGTAAATTACAGCCATCAGGACATGCGCCGCATAGAATGGACGGTAGGGATAGAATATGGAGAAGACTATGAACGTGCCAAAACCGAGATTGCAAAAATCCTCGAAGCTGACAGCCGCGTACTAAAAACTCCCGCATATACCATAGCATTGGGGCAACTCGCCGACAGCAGCGTGAACATTACCGTGCGTGCATGGGTCAAAAGCAGCGATTTCGGGGATGTCACGGTTGATTTCAACAAAGTGCTTTATGCGACATTCAACGAAAAGGGTATCAGTTTCCCCTACCCGCAGATAGTGGTACACCAAGCGAAAGACTGATTCCGCCAATATACATGAATCCAAGCCGTTTCCTTGCCGGAAACGGCTTTTCTTTTGCCATCCCGGAAAAAACGCATCCTGCGAAACCGGCGAACAATGCAACTGTGTTGCACCGAGGGTCTGTTATTTTTGCAATCAAAAAGCGAACCAAACAAAAAAATACATGAAAAAAGCCATCTTCGCGATAATGGTTTTGTCGGCAAGCCTGACCTCTTGCAAACAATCACGGGACGGGAACGGCACGCACGCCGAAGAACCGGCCCGCCACGATAATGAAATAGTATTCGACAGGCACAAGGCGGAATCTGCCGGGTTGGAATACGAAACAGTCCGTAAACATCCGTTCAAGCAAGTAATAGCGGCGACCGGACGCTTGTATGCGGCTCCGGGCAAAACCAAAACGGTTGTCGCGCCCGTCCAAGGGGTGGTAGCTTTCGCGGAATCGATAGCCGAGGGCTCGCATGTCGAGGCGGGAGAGAAACTGTTCTCCATATCATCGGGAAATTTGCAAGACGGGGATCCAGTGGAAAAAGCCGGAATCGAATATGAGACTGCCCGCAAACAATACGAAAGAGCCAAAAAACTTGCCGAAGACGACATAATTTCCCAAAGCGAAATGGAAGCCGCCGCATACCGCTTCCAAAATGCCAAAATGGCATACAAGGCATTGGGCAGCGATGGAGACGGTGCTATGGTAAACTCCCCTTGCACGGGCGACCTAAGCAGGATAAGCATCAATGACGGCGACTTCGTGAGCATGGGGCAGACACTGGCCACCGTTACCGATAACCGCAGAATCCGTTTGGTTGCGCAAGTCCCGGCCCGTTTCGCATCGGACATCGACAACCTGTCCGGCGCGAAATTCAAGGCAAGCCATTCCGAGTCCGTATATGACAGCGGCAATCTGGACGGGGAAATCATCGCCATTTCAAAAAACTTGGAAAATTCCCCTTACCTGACTGCTACTTTGGAGACGGACAATCCCGGGAACCTCATGCCCGGCAGTTTTGCGGAGATATGGCTGTATACCGGCAAGGCGGACGAAACGATAAGCCTGCCGTACAGTGCCATAATGGAAGAGCAAGGCACATATTCTGTATTCGTGCAAGTAGATGAAGATTGCTACAAGAAAAAGAACGTGGTTTTAGGCGGCAATGACGGCGAACGTGTCGAGATATTGGACGGATTGGCAGAGGGGGACAAGGTAGTAACGGACGGCGGCATCCACTTGAAACTTGCCGCAAGTGCCGGCGTGATTCCGGGACACACCCACAATCATTAATACGAATACGCCATGCTGGACAAAATCATAGCTTTCTCGCTCAGAAACCGCCCGTCAATCATAGCGGCCGCCTTGGTATTGATGGCTGCCGGAATGTATTGCGCCTACCATGCCGAAGTCGATGTTTTCCCTGACCTGAACGCACCCACAGTTGTGGTAATGACCGAGGCAGAAGGAATGGCTACCGAAGAAGTCGAACAATTGATAACCTTTCCCATAGAAACCGCACTTAACGGGGCGACCGGCGTAAGACGTGTACGTTCGTCGTCCACGACCGGTTTTTCAGTGGTATGGGTGGAATTCGACTGGGGCACGGATATTTATTTGGACAGGCAGATTGTTTCCGAAAAATTGGCCACGGTACAGGAAACACTGCCGGAAAAATCCGGCATCCCCACCCTCGGACCCCAATCGTCGATATTGGGCGAAGTGCTGATTGCGGGCCTTACCTCGGACAGCCTGTCCATGCTCGACTTGCGCACCATTGCCGACCGCACGATACGCCCCCGCCTGCTTTCAATCGGAGGAGTTGCCCAAGTTTCGGTAATAGGCGGCGACGTAAAGGAATACAGGATACTGTTGGACGACGGCAAGATGAGGCACTACGGGGTAAAACTCGCGGAAGTTCTGGCGGCAGTACGCGGCATGAACGAAAATGAAGGAGGCGGCATAATTTACGAATTCGGCAACGAGTACATAATCAGGGGGATAAGTTCCACCACCGACACCGAAGCAATGGAGAGAAGTTTGGTCGCGGTCAAAAACGGCTCACCGGTTTGCTTGGGAGACATTGCGGACATCCGCGTGGAAGGTCATCTGCCGAAGCTCGGCATGGCTTCCGAAAAAGGCAAACCCGCAGTCCTGCTCACGATTACGAAACAACCCGCGACCAGCACCTTGGAACTCACGGACAAACTGTTGTCGGCAATCGACGAACTGCAAACGGGCATGGGCGCGAAAGTCAATATCTCCACTGATTCTTTCCGCCAGTCGCGTTTCATAGACAATTCCATAGACAATGTCCGGAATTCCCTTTTGGAAGGCGGGATTTTCGTGGTATTCGTATTGATACTGTTCCTTGCCAACCTCCGTACCACTGTCATATCATTGGTTACAATCCCGTTGTCGCTGCTGATAACGTTCATTGTACTCGACCTGATGGACCTCGGCATAAACACCATGAGCTTGGGCGGCATGGCAATCGCGATAGGTTCGTTGGTGGATGATGCCATCGTGGATGTGGAAAACGTGGTGAAACATCTGCGCCAAAACCACAAACTGCCTGCAAACGAACGCAAGAAAACACTGCAAGTCGTATTCGAGGCCTCGCGGGAAGTACGTATGCCGATACTTAATTCCACCTTGATAATCGTGGCAAGTTTCGTACCCTTGTTTTTCCTGAGCGGAATGGAAGGCCGGATGCTGATACCGTTGGGAATAGCCTTCATCGTGTCGCTTTTCGCATCCACCGTCGTGGCCTTGACGCTTACCCCCGTCCTCAGCAGCTACCTTTTAGGAGGAAAAACGGGGGAAAAGCAGGTAAAAGAAGCCCGTTTGTCCGTAATGCTGCAGACGGTATACCAAAAGGCATTGGCTTGGGCATTGGACCACAAAACTTACGTAATAAGCGTAACAGCAGTATTATTCATCATTGCCATCGGCTGTTGCTTCACTCTCGGCCGCAGTTTCCTTCCACCGTTCAACGAAGGTTCGCTTACGATAAACATAAGCTGTATGCCCGGCATATCCTTGGAAGAATCCGACAAGATAGGACGGCAAGCGGAAGAACTGCTGCTCGAAATTCCCGAAATATACACCGTGGTGAGAAAAACGGGACGCGCCGAACTCGACGAACACGCCTTGGGCGCGAACGTCTCCGAAATCGAAGCGCCTTTCAATACCGACGGGCGCAGCCATGCGGAAATCATCCAAGACGTAAGGAAAAAACTAAGCGCGATTCAAGGGGCGAACATAGAAATAGGACAACCGATAAGCCACCGTATAGACGCCATGCTCAGCGGTACTCAGGCAGGCATTGCCATAAAACTGTTCGGCAACGACATAGGGGAAATGTACGCTCTTGCAAACGAGATAAAAGCCAAAATAGCCAATGTGGAAGGAATCGCCGACTTGAACGTCGAGCAACAGGTCGGGCGGCCGGAAATCAGGATAACTCCCAATCGCGGACTGTTGGCATTGCACGGCATCAGCATGTCCGCTTTCAACGAGTTCATAAACGTTACCATGGCAGGTGAGAAAGTTTCGCAGGTATACCAGGACGCGCAAACATACGACCTTGTGGTATCGAACAAGAGAAGCGGTATGTTTACAATCGAGGAATTGGAAGACCTGCCCGTTGATGACGGATACGGCGGAACCGTACCTTTGGGCGAGATTGCCGAAATAAGTTCTACCTCCGGACCTAACACGATAAACCGCGAAAACGTCAAGCGCAAGATAGTAATATCGGCGAACGCGGCAGGGCGGGACTTGGGAAGCATAGTAGAAGACATCCGGGAAATAATCGATGCCGGTGTCCGCCTGCCGGAAGGTTACCATATAGAATACGGCGGACAATTCGAGAGTGAACGCAATGCCACCCGCACGCTTGTCCCGGCATCATTGCTAAGCATATTGGTGATATTCCTATTGCTGTACATGGAATTCAAAGACCCCTTGCAAAGCGCGGTTGTCTTGCTGAACCTGCCGCTCGCCCTTATCGGGGGCGTTTTCGCGATAGTCCTGACCACGGGCGAGTTCAGCATTCCTGCCATAATAGGGTTCATTTCGCTGTTCGGCATTGCCACCCGCAACGGAATGCTGCTCATAAACCGCTACAATTTGCTGCGCTCTCAAGGATACGGACTCAAAGAAAGCATCATGGCAGGTTCCGCCGATCGTCTCAACCCGATTCTTATGACCGCTTTGAGTTCCGCCCTCGCATTGGTCCCGCTTGCGCTACGTTCCGACATGCCCGGAAACGAAATACAAAGCCCTATGGCAAAAGTGATACTCGGGGGCTTGCTGACATCCACATTCCTGAACGGATTCATCGTACCTATATTTTACGAGATTATCCATAGGAAGGAAGTGGTTAGTGGTTAGTTTTTCAGGTGTCAGGATTCAGTGATTATGAAGACATTTACTTACATATTAGCACTTATGCTGGCCCTGCCGGCGACGATTCCAGCGCAGGGCTTGCAACATTACCTCAATAGCGTGGAGGCCAACTGCCCTGCGCTGAAATCGTCCGCTTCGCTCTGCGAAGCGGTGCGGGCGGAAGCCCGCGCCGGCAACGTGCCGGAAGACCCGTCAATCGAATTCAGCCCGTTCTTTGCCGACGGCACTGACGGCATGGCTACCTCGGAAATGGTAGTGTCCATGGGGTTCGACTTCCCCACCTTGTACGCAAGCCGCGCAAAATACGGCAAGATAAGCGGAAACGCCGCAGAGTTGCAATACATGATTGCAAGGCGCGACATATTGCTGTCGGCCGCCGGAATGTGGATGGACCGGGTAATGTTGGAACAAAACAGGCAATTGCTTCAAGACCGGCTGCAATACGCCGACAGCATGACGGCTGTTTGCCGCACAAGGCTCGAACGCGGCGACGCATCCGCCATCGACCTCAACAAAGCCCGTTTGGATGCCATGACCGCACGTGTGGAATTAAACGGCACGGAAGCGTCGTTGCGGCAAATAAAGGCGAAAATGGCTGCCCTCAACAACGGGGAAGAGGTAAAATTCACGGCAGACGGGTATCCTGCCCTTTTCAACATCGCTCCCGACGACAGCCTTGCGGAAAAAATGCTCGGGTTCGAATTGGAAGTGCAAGCGGCAGAAACACAGGTCGCACTAACGCAGCAGTCGCTTTCGGTGGAAAGACAAGGCTGGATTCCAAAGTTCGAAGCAGGTTACCGCCGCAATACTGACGAGGACAAGGTCCTTAACGGCTTCATCATAGGCGCAAGCTTCCCCGTATTCTCAAACATAAACAAGAGCAAAGCGGCCAAAGCCCGCTTGCAGGCAAGCGAATATCAGAACGAAGCCGCAAGATTGGAAGCCAAAGCCCGTATCGAAAGCGGCTTGGACGAATTGTCGCGATTGGAGCAATCCATAAAATGCTACGACCGCGAACTTATGGACGAAACATTGACCATGCTGCGCAAAGCCGTCAATGAAGGTTATATGGGCATCGGGGATTATTATATCGAAGCCGACAAGATATACCAATACCTACAAAGCCTCAACCAGCTGGAAAACACCTACCATAAAACAATACTGGAAGTTTTCAAGAATTATCTGTAAATAATAAAATGTTGCTTGCAACCAACACTTTCAATGCGAGTTGTTGCTTGAAACCGGGTACTTGCGGCTCGATTCCGCAGTTTGTACACAAGAAAACCCCGTGTCTTGACGGACACGGGGTTTTCTTGTATTTCATATAAATCCGTTATTACAGCTTGCGGATCGTGATGGCATAACCGCCGCCACGCGCCTCGTCGATTTTGAGGGTTGTCTTGGAAGTTACCTTCTTCTTTTCGATCACGTAATCCGTAGGATTGTCGTAACAATCGGCCTTTTTGCCGTCTTTGTAAATTGTGGCCTCGTATTTTGCTCCGGGAGTCAAAAAGTCCAGTTTGATCTTGCTTGTACGTTTTTTCTCGCCATTGGTACTGCCGACAAACCAGTCTTCGCCGTTCTTCACCTTGCGGGCGACGGTAACATACTCGAACGGCTCGGCTTCCAAATATACCGACTTGTCCCAATCCAAATGCACGTCCTTTATGAATTGGAAAGCATCCATATAAGGTTCATACGATTCAGGAACGTCGGCAGCCATTTGCAACGGGCTGTAAAGTGTCATGTACAACGACAACTGGTTGCATATCGTGGAGTTTACCTTTACCGGGCGGTTGGGATTGACTTTCGCAATATCCATTTGGAAAAGTCCGGGTGTGAAATCCATCGGGCCGCCGATAAGACGGGTGAACGGCAAAATGGTGGTATGACCGGTCTTGATCGAGCCGAATGCGTAATACTCCGTACCCCTTGCTGCTTCGTTGCCTATGAGGTTCGGCCATGTGCGGCAAATACCCGTTGGACGTACAGCCTCATGCGCGTTTATCATCACCTTGTGCTTGGCCGCCTGTTCCAGGACATACTGGTAGTGGTTCACCATCCATTGGCTGTAATGCTTTTCGCCTCGCGGAATGATATTTCCCACGTAACCAAGTTTGGCAGCATCGTAGTTGTTGTCGTTCATGAACTGCAATGCCTGTTCCAAATGCCTTTCGTAATTGCGCACGGAAGCAGAAGTTTCGTGGTGCATCATTATCTTCACGCCCTTTTCTTTCGCGTAATCGCGCAGGTACGGCAGGTCGAAATCGGGATACGGCGTTACGAAATCGAAAACGAAATCCTTGGAATGTCCGAACCAGTCTTCCCAACCTACGTTCCAACCCTCGACGAGAACTTCGTCAAAGCCGTGCTCAGCCGCAAAGTCGATGTATTTCTTCACGTTTTCGGTCGTGGCTCCGTGTTTGCCGTGGGGTTTCACCTTGGTATAGTCGGTTTCACCGATTTTCACGCTCGGCAAGTCGTAGGTATACGACCATTCGCATTTGCCTGTTATCATTTCCCACCATACGCCCACATACTTGACAGGTTTTATCCAAGACGTATCCTCGATTTTACAAGGTTCGTTCAAGTTGAGGGTTATGCGCGATGCAAGTATGTCGCGGGCATCGTCGCTGACGATGATCGTGCGCCAAGGCGACTTGCAAGGAGACTGCATATATCCCTTGTCGCCCATCGCGTCCGGTGTCAGCCACGAACGGAATACCATGTTCTTGTCGTCCAATTCAAGGTGCATACAGGAATAATCGATGAGCGCGGCTTCGTGCAGGTTCATGTATATGCCGTCGTCGGTCTTCAACAGCAACGATGTCTGCACGCCTGTCGGTGAGAATATCGTTTGCGACAGGTTGCCTGTAACGGCTGCCTCGAGCAATCCGCGAATTTCGCTCAAGCGCGATTTGGTATAGTCGTATTCCTGCGTATCGTAATCGCCGGGAATCCAATATGCCCAATGGTCGCCCGTCATGGCAAATTCGCTGAGTTCCTCCTTGATTACGAAATAATTGAGGTTGTATTGCAAGGGAAATTCGTAACGGAAGCCCAAACCGTCGTTGAACAGGCGGAATCGTATTACCATGTCCCTGTCGTTCTGTTTCTGGTGAAGCGTAACCGCCATCTCGTTATAATGGTCGCGTATTTCGCTTTCCTCGCCCCAAACAGGATTCCATACCGTATCCTGCGACGCGGTCGCGACGGACTTCACTTCGAATCCGTTATAAAGGGACGACTTGTCCACTACGTCGTTTTTACGGGACAAATCATCGTAACTCATTGTACCCTGGTCCGCTTTGAGCAACAAACCGAGTTTGCTGTCCAAAATCACCGGTTTGCCCTTGTAGTTCAAATTGTAGGCCGGGATTCCGCCGTCCAGAATCTTGAACTCCATTACAAAAGTGCTGTCAGGAGAATACAAATTCAAGGCGTTTGCCAAGGCCGTACTTGCCAATACCGCAAGCGTCAAAAGTGTTTTTCTCATAAAATATTTATTATACTGATATTCAAGGTCGATGTTGCAAAAATGCGAAGAATGCAGGATTAATGCAACGTCAACCGTAATTATAATTCAAAATCAATATTCTATCGCTACCATTGTCCAATATTGGATGACCGGTATGGTAACAGTTATCTGGTTGCCGTTTTGCAAAAATTCCAACTTGCGGGAAACGCCGCTGTCGGCATCGGGTGTGGCGCACCATACGTCGCGGACGGTACCGTTCACGGTAATTTGGACTTGCAAGTCCTCGTAACGTGTGGGTGCGGTTTGATTGGCATCCGAATCGCGCCAGTTCAAATGAGACGCACCGCTGTAATTGAGGAAGTGTACATATTCCACACCGCCCATGCGTTTGCCCAAGGTCGCGATATTGCCCAATTGAGGAGGCCATTGGTTGAACGACACCACATTGGCAGCAGAAACCGCATCCACCCCTATCCAGTCTCCGGCATCGCGCAACGGGTTTTCGTATGCGGTCAAGAAATCGTAATAGCGTATCACGGCCTGCTTCAACTCTCCCGTCATCGACAGGTTGCTGTTGGGGAAATATTCATTGCAAAGCATGTGCTCGCCCATGTTGAGTATGGAACCTCCCCATGCATAAATGGCGGACATTGCCATTAGCACGCCGGGGGTGTTGAATGTGGAATTGCCGAGTTTGCCGTAATCGTAGTTCATATATGCCGCAAGCACGGTTTCCTTGCCTCCACCCCAACTGTCGTTCTGGGTAATAACGTCGCTGAGCGCGGTAAATCCGGGATTGCCCGTGTCTCCTTCGCGGCTGCCCCACACTTCGGTATAGAGGAAATCCACATCGGTTTTTGAAATCGAGTTTTCTTGGCCGTATTGCCCTACCGCGTTCATGACCAAACGTTTGTCCGGGCGACGGCTTTTCATGTATTCCACGAATCCTTTGAAGGTTTCATCCACTTTGACCTCGCCGCCGTCATAATTGTAACGGGTGCCGCGTCCGCCCAACTGGTCGATTTGATACCCGTCGAAGGCGAACACCTCGTAAACATCATCGTTGCGGTCGCCGAGATATTCCTGCCACTCCGGATTGGAGGGGTCGAGCAGGTATATGGAGCTTTTGAAAGGAGCTCCTAATTCGTGCACGTCCTTTGTCGTATGGTTGCGGTCGGTAAACACGTACCATTCATCGGCAACGCCGTCAGTCGCGGCATCGTCCAAAGCCCCGTATGCCAGATTGTAGAACAATGTAACCATGCCGTATTCATGCGCAAGGCTTATGTAGCTGTCCACTGTCGACTTCGAGTTCGTCCTCGAACAAATGTCGGTCCATGTCTGCATGGGTGCCGAAGGAGAACCCGCAAGAGGCATGTGATGCTTATAATGCCAATCCTGGAACTGCACGTAATTTATGTGATAGCGGTTCAGATGGCTCATTACCGATTTTATGTCCGATTGCGGCATGGCCTCGAATGCGGAAAGGAAGCCGTTTCGAGGATAGAACTTGGGGTCGCTGGAAACATCCACGGCTATGCTGTAAAACACGGAGTCTTTGCCGTCTATGACCTTGTGCAAGTCGACCATGTAGCCGCGCTTGTCCTCGGCAGGCGGAGTCCATGTCCATGAACCCGCCCCGTTGAACTGCTCCTCGAACAAAACCTCGTCAAGGTGCTTGTAACGTACCATCACGCCATCCTGCCCGTCTATGTTCCTGTCCATGTTAAAGCGGACTTCCTCCCCGGGCTTGTACATGGCCTTGTCGGTACTGAGAGGGCAGTAACCGTCGCCGTATGTTATCGGATTGTTGGTAACCGTTATCGGCTCGCAGGCTGCGAAGAGCAACGAAGCGGCCAATACAGGCAAACCTACAATAAATTTGACTTTTTTCATATCGCGCTGTTTTTATCTGTTATTTCATTGTTGTGTGAACGTTACCGTTTTGGCATTCAAATCCAAACGTATGGTATACGAACCGGGATTGTTAATATACCACTTGTTATCCGGTCCTCCCTTATACACGCTTACTTTGTCGTCATCGGGATTTACAGGAGGCACGGAAGTGTTGTCGAATTTCGCGAACGCCATTACCCCGCCGAAACTTCTGTCGAATTCCAAGGGGAATTTTATTTGTCCTCTTGACAATGTTCCCGTCCAAAGGAATACGCCGTTTCCTGCCGATACCATTTTAGGCAAGGCATCCCAGTTCCATCCGTCGGGAATTGCCTCTCCCATGAGCCACGCTTCTACTTCTCCGGCTTTTTCTATGGAAATGCTCAAATCGTTGGTATTCACATTGACACGGTATCTTGCAGTGGAGACATTCCACTTGAAGTCGGGAACTTCATTCTGGTTTTGCTCGGTGCGGTAAACCATGCGGTTGTCGTCGTTCTCCGCTTTCACATAGCATGGGAACCAATCGCCGTTGGCGACAGAAAGGAACTTGAACTCGCCCGACAGGACACCTTCGTAACTGTACGTACCCTCTCCGGTCCTGTCCATCTTAATGGGAGACGATGCATTCCAACAGTTGATGTCCCCGACAATATACAGGTTCTGGATGGCACTGTTTTGTATTATTTCTATGGTGTTGGTTTCCAGATTTACAGTAATCGTATAATTGCCTTCGGTAACAGGCCATGATTTGTCGTTTTCACTTGACGGGGCCTCTTCGTAGTACACCATCTTCGAAGCATCGCCAGGATCGGCTACATATCCGGGCCAGAACTGACCGACAGTGGTGGTAAAGCGGAATTCTCCGTCGGTAAGCACTCCGTTATAGGTAAACACTCCGGTTTCGGTGGTGGATGCCGACATGGCGGTTACCTTGTCGTTGGACCAGCCTCCGGGTGTCGCGGACCCGATCATGTAAAGTACCAGGACCCTCCATTTGTAAGTGGTAACTGAAAAACTCGTTTCAGCCACTTGGTTGTCGAAACCGTCGACCGCTGCGGTAACCCTCACCTGCAAGTCGATGGCTTTTTCAAGATAGTCGGGCCAGTATTTAAGTATGCTGTCGTTCA
>JADIMR010000104.1 GCA_017694565.1 Candidatus Enterocola intestinipullorum
ATGGAAGCAATGCAAAATGTACAACTATATGAAGACATTGTGGCTCATCGCAATAAGTTTACGGCATGGAGCGGACTGGATTACACAACACATCTTCCGCATACAATATCATTTCTTCCTCCTGAAAGCATCGAAGATGTTTTGCGTGACGACTATAAGCAGATGCAAATTGGCTTCATCTATGCCAATGCACCTTCTTTCGATGAGATTATAAAACGATTGAGTGAGTTGCAAAGCAGATTTAGGACATTGGTATGGGAAAATAATCGTTGACGGTATGGCTAGAATAAATGTTGATATGACCGCCCCTATTCACCAATAATATTTTCATTGCGGATTTTTATTATTTTTACTCCTTGGTTTCCTAATAGGAAACGGCATAATATTACATACAGAATACTGTGCAAATATACAATATTTTGTACAAATAAAACACGGCAATAGGATTTTTATGATTAGCGACATAACTTTGCGATTTATTGATGCGTGCCGGCACATATTGAAAGAAGGCATGGCTTCCAACAACAAAGACCTCGCGATGAAACTTGGCACCAGCCCTCAAATGCTTACGGAAATAAACAAGGGCAGAAGCAATATCGGTTTGGTCGCCATACAGAATATTGTAAACAACTTTCAAGTAAATTCTTCATGGCTGATTACAGGAAATGGTAAGATGTTCAGCCATGAAAAATCAATGCCTGATTTTTACCCGGAAGGGATTATCAGGTTGAATGTAGGGGAAAGCGACAAGATAAGCGGGATTGCCGCTTCGGAAGAACCGGCAGGAAACAATATCCCGGCATTAATGCAAGACCTGGGCTTGCCGTTAATCCCAGCTTGCAAATTACGGGCTTTTCTAAAAAGCACTAACGACGGGAGTCCCAAATCCATTTATCAAAGATACAGGATTCCTGATTTCGCAAGCCGCGGAGCGGAATTCCTCATCCGTATGGAAGACAACAGCATGAGCCCGGCATACGGCAACGGGGATTTGCTCGCATGTAAAAACGTAAGTGGCTCAAACTTCATACAGTGGGGCAAAACCCATGTAATCGACACCGCACAAGGCGTAATGATAAAAAGATTGTTCGATTGCGAAGACAATAAGGACGCCATAGCCTGCACGTCCGACAACCCCCGGTTTCCCCGATTCTTGCTCCATTTGGAAGACATAATATCCATTTCAATGGTTGTCGGGTCAATTAAATTCGAATGAATCAATTCGAATCCGTCCTTGTCAATTGCATATAATGCAGAAGCTTTATTTTGTAATTAATAGTTTCTTCGGTAAGGAAATCCATCGCTTGCATATACAATGCCTGCGCTTCAAGCATTTCCGAAAGTGAAACAAGGCCGGCATTGTAATTATCGCGGCTAAGGCGTAAATTCTCCTTGGCGTTGGCAACGGAGGACTCAGCATTCATTACTTGCCGGTACGAGGTCTCCAAATCATCGTATATCTTGGTCGTCCGCAAAGCTAATTGCTGCATCAGGTCGTTGCGGGTATTTTCCGCTTTCTCTATCTCAAAACGGTGTTTTTTCAGTTTGTGCGCAGTGGACCACCATTCGCTCAACGGCAGGCGGACGGCGGCAAAACCCACTAAATTCGTATAATCCTTTTCCATCAGGTTGTTGTAAGCATACGCCCCGCCGAATCCGATTTGTGGAAGAGCCTCGCCCAAAGTCATGCGCTTTTTTAATTTCTCGGCCTCCACACTCAAATCAAGGAGTTCCGCTTCATAGCTTCCTGATACAGAAGCCAATGCGTCAATCTTGAACATTTCCGGATTTTGCAACTCGCCTGATAATCCGGACAACAATACGAGACTGTCAGGCTCCGCTTCTCCAATATACTGGCACAAGGCCGATTTCGCCAAGTCGCGGCCGCTCTCCAACTGCAACTTGTTAGAACGCATTTTATTCAACTCCAACTCGACACGGAGCAAATCATTTTTCAGGACCAACCCTGCTTCTACCGCCCTGCCGACATCCTTGTGCAGGTTCTCCAACAAGTCGGTAGCCGACTCCACGGTATTCCGCTTTTGTTCCAACGCATACACCTGCCAATACAGTTCTTCGCATTTCAAAATAATATCCCTCCGCGCAATCTGTTGCTTGTACTTGGCTGCATCGACACCTAATCCTGCCAACTTGTTACCCGCGACTATACGGCCTCCGGCGTATATTGGTTGTATGGCTGTAACTCCCGCCACTACTCCTTTCTCCAAAAAACCAATCGAATTCGGAATACCGAGGGCATTGCCGTATTGCATATAAAGAGCTTGCAGGGTATTGCGGATGCCTGCATCAGATATGTCGCCTATCCCATATTCGATAAACGGCTTGTCAGAATGAAATGCGGCCGCACCGGCTTCGATGTGCGGAAAATACATTGTCACGGCTTCCTTTTTCGTCTGCTCCGCTATAAGCACGTCCAATTCCGCATTCTTCCATGCGGCATTATTGCGTAACGCTTTTTGTATGCAGCTGTCGAGGCTCAGATACAGAACATCGGCATTGACGGGATCTTGCGCATTTTGGGCACAAACAGACAGCGGCAACAATATAAGCAGCGCCAATTCAATCAATATGTTTGCGCGCAAGACGCTCTTTCTTCGTTTCATAAATCTTCCAATAAGCCACGGGTAAAATAGTAACTATGAACACAAGAGCTACAACCGTTCCGAAACAAATGACCACCCCCATGGGCATCCAAAGACTTGTTCCGGCCGTAATCATGGGAATGACACCGAGGGCGGTAGTAGCCGAAGTAAGGAATATTGGCCTCATCCGCCGTTTCCCGGATAGGAATGCCGCTTCCC
Organism: Candidatus Enterocola intestinipullorum; assembly: GCA_017694565.1. Taxonomy (GTDB): domain Bacteria; phylum Bacteroidota; class Bacteroidia; order Bacteroidales; family Paludibacteraceae; genus Enterocola; species Enterocola intestinipullorum. The sequence goes on from JADIMR010000104.1 coordinate 2,823, forward strand.
GCGCAGGCAATTGTTCGTGCAATCTCAATTCTTCCGCATGTTCGAACATTATAATGCCGTTTCTGACAATAATGCCCATCAAACTTACAACGCCAAGCACGGAGGTCAGACCGAAATCCAATTTAAAGACCAACAAACCGGCAAATGCCCCGAAGAAACACAGGAACGTGGAGATTAGCGACAACAACGAAATCCCGATTTTGCCGAAATTGAAGACGAGGAACAGGAAAATGACCAATACCGCCAGCAATACGCCTATGACAAGTTCTGGAATCAATTCCTTGTTGGCTCCTTCCAAACCTCCATAACTTACTTCTACCCCTTCGGGGAGCTTTGGCTTCAACTGTCGCTCAACGTAGGCCTCCACTTTCTTTTGTGCCGGAGGCTGGCTTTTCCCGAATTTCATGTCGCTGCCGACGGTAACGCACCGTTCACCGTTGCGATGTTCGATTCTTGCCGGATTCCAAGCGACGGACACATCCGCCACCTGCCGCACGGGGACCCATACTCCCGGCAAAGCCGTGGACACAAGAATATTCTCGACGGCCTCGCAACTAAGACTGTCCGAAGCAGACGAGGTTACTATGCGTATCGGGACGGAATAACCGTCTTCCCATAGGTTGCCCACCGTCTGGCCTTGTAACGCGGATGCCAAAGCCAGCGACAGGTTGGCCTTGGTAACTCCCAAGCGGATCGCTTCGTCTTCTTTTAATCTGACATCCACACAAGGAATCCAACCGTCCGACCCTGAATGCACCCATGCCAATTCTTCGTCCATGCCGCTCATGAAAACTTTAAGACTGTCAGCCGCCTTGTGCAAATCTTCGAGATTCTCCCCGCTGAACCTTACTTCTATTGGATTGGCTACTGCCTGGTAATCCAATTGCTTGAATCTGACATGTGCTTGGGGAAAATATTCAGCCATCGCATCGGTATAATCACCAAGCACGTCCACCGTCGCTTTCTCTGATTTCGTATTCACGATGAATTGGGCGAAATTTTTTCCGGGCATGTTAGGCGCGTAAGCAGCGTGGAATCTCGGTGAAGACTGCCCCATGAATACTGTTATGGAAGTTATCCTGTCATCTTTTTGCAATATGTTCCGCACACTGTCGGCAACCTGCTTGGTCATGGCAAGGGAACTGCCTTTGGGCAAACTGATTTCAACAGCGAAACAAGGTCTTTCGGCTTTGGGCATCATTTGCACAGGCAGAAGCATGAACATACCGACCCCGGCCAACATAAACACGCCACCGCACAACAAAGTAAGATTTCCATGTTTGAATGCCACTGTCAATAATTTTTCATAGCCGCCTTGAAGCCATGCAAAAAACTTGTTCTGAGCCCTCTCGACCAAATTCGGCTTCGAATTGCCTCCGGGTGCTTTTATAAAATGGAAAGCAAGACGCGGAACGACCAATACGGCATAGGCTATGGAAGTCAATAAGGAAAAGGTAATCGCAAACGGAAAAAGCTTGATAAAATCGCCCATCACACCGGTAAGGACGTACTTGACGGGGTAAAACATACCGCAAATGGCCACCGTCGCCAAAACCAGCGGCGGGAAGTATTCGTGCGCGCTCGTAAGAGCAGAATACATGCGCGAATAACCTTGATTCAAGTATGATATATAACCATCCAGCATTACAATTGAATCGTCGCATATCATTCCCAACACCATAATAAGCGCCGCAAGCGTTACAGTATTGAGCTCCATTCCGAATATGTACATCAGGGCGATGCCTATCATGGTACAGACCGGAATACTCGACCCCGCCACCAATGCGGTACGTAAAGGGAACAACATCAACATTACGGCGATGACCACTATAATGGACGTGAACAGGTCTTTCAGGAAACTCGTTACGGAATCTCCTACTACTTGCGGCTGGTTGGTAATCAACTGAACGTCTACCGAAGCAGGCAAGGTTTCCACAAAATCGTCAAGAATGGCATTGACTTCACGGCCGAAAGCCACGATATTGTTTCCGGCTTGCATTTCCAAAGACAAAAGGAGTGTATTCTTTCCGTCTATATCGACGTATGAGTCATTGCCGGCATATTGGCGTTCAATTACAGCTATGTCCTTAAGTCGTATTATATTGCCTGAGACGTCGGAATATATGATACAATTTGCAATTTCTTCTTCACTCTTGAAAGGCGTTCCTATATGGACCGGAAAAACATTACCATCGCCGCTTACACTTCCTGACAAAGTAGAAAAACCTTGCAGGAACATTTCTGCTGTTATGCTATTGGCACTTATACCGTAAGCCGCCATACGCTCAGGCAAGATGCGGACCTCTATCTCCTCTTTCCGCTGGCCTATCAGTTGTACCCTGCCCATCCCTTTGACTTTATACAGTTTTTCCGAAAGATCGGATGCCATCTCTTCAAGCTCGCGCGGTGTCTTGTCAGATGAACTTAAAGCTGCCAACATGGAAACCGTATTTCCAAAATCGTCTTTTACCAACACTGCCAGGACACCGGAAGGCAATTGCAATTTGAAATCGTCCAATCCATGTTTGATCTTCGACCATACCACGTCTTTGTCATGGACATCCTTGCTCAATTCAACGAAAATATAAGCTATCCCGTCTTCCGAATAAGAATATGTTTTTGTCTTGTCCACTTCTTCAAACGAAAACAAAAAATTCTCCAACGGCACAGTCAATTGCTTTTCCACCTCATAAGCCGTACTTCCAGGATATACGGCAGCCACGACACCCTGCCTTATGGTAAACTGCGGGAATTCATCCTTATTCATTTTTACAAGCCCCACGACTCCCACCATTACCATACCGAGCGTAATCATGCCCACTATGGCCGGATTACGCATCGCCCATTCGATAATGCCTACATGTTTTTTCATGATATGGAATCCGCTTCAACCGCGTGCACGGCACAACCCTCGTTCAATTTCAGAAATCCGGACACTATTACTTTGTCGCCTTCGTCCAACCCGTTTTCAATCCACACTTTATTACCGTCAAAATCTCCGGTTTCCACAAATCTCCTCTTGGCGACACCGCAAGAGTCCACCCAAAGATAACGACCTTCAGGGGCGATACCGATAGCGGCAGCAGGCACGGAAAAACCGTGATTGAACCCGTTATTCTCCAATATCACTTTGCATACCATACCGGGCATTATTTGCCCGCCCACATTATCCACCGATATTCTCACAGGATACGAATGCGACAAGTTATCGGCTTTCACTCCTTTTTCAACCACCTCTCCGGTAAAGATCCCATTACCCAAGGCTGCTATGCCGACTTTCGCCTTTTGTCCCAAATTAATTCCGGCTATTTCATTCTCCGGCACGGATATCCTGATTCTGACACTTGCAATGTCCGACAAAACGACCACAGGCTGTGAAGGCAACATGTTCATACCGGATTCCGCATTCCGCGATGAAACCACGCCGGCAAAAGGAGCTTTCAAATCACAATCTTCCAATATTTTTCTTGCAGACTTCTCCACCGCTTCTGCCTGTTGCAATTTTGTTTGAATTTCAATCCATTTCACTTCCGCCAGACTGCCGCTGTCGTAAACCTGTTTGAGACGCGAATAAGCATCGCGGGCTTGCACAAGGGAAGCCCTTGCCGCATCCAAGGCACTTTCAGCCGCCGTTTTGTCCATAACGGCAAGCACATCTCCCTTTGCTACCTTATCCCCCGGCGTGACATATACCTCTTTGACCAATCCTCCCCTTGGGAAACTCAACGCCGCCGAATAGTTCTCCTCCACCTGCCCCACATAATGCACCGACGGAGAAGAAGACATATTTGCCCTTACTTCATACTCCTCGACCTTAACCGTTTCCCTACCTGATTCCTTGTGCGGGGAAGCACATGCGGATAAAAGAACCGGGACGCAAACCGAAACACATAAATATTTTTTCATGACATCATTCATTTCGTCTGGCAACTGTAACAATATCGCCGGAATCCAAAGTACCGGCCTCCATACCGTCAGCAAACAATATTCCATCATACTTTTCATGTATGACAATGCAGTTGCCATACATGTACCCGTTGCCGGAGACCATAACGTCCGCCCTATAAACATCCAGCGTTGCGAGATGGTCCGCAGCCTCGTTCAAAACAATCTCCATAGTCTTTGTATATGGAGACAGCACAAGGGAATCACCGTATGCGGCAGCTTTGACGACTTCCACGCCACCCCCAAATACGTTTTTCAATATTATGACGCTGTCGTTACTATCCTTGTACAAGCGTTCTATCTGCAATGTTCCCAACTCGTCGGTTAGCTCGAAATCTTTTAGCCGGCCATCATTCATGCTCAACTGAATATTCCCTGAAGTTTTGAAAGAATATTCACCATTAAACAAATCGGCATTGTTCTTGCACGAACACAACGACAAAGCCATGACCAATGGCAATATCAATTTTCTCATATTACATAATTAAGACACACAAATCTACATTATTTTTACCATACTGTCATGACGAGAATTATTAAATTAGATTTTGTTCTAATTACGGCATACATTTATTTCAAAACAATTACAACAATACGCCATCCATATGATAGATTTATATCTATATATAAGTAAACTTGAAAAAACAATTTTAAGCAAGTTCTAAATATTTTATTGCTATTTGCATTACATTTGTATTCATAATAGACTCTATTCGTTAGAAATAAATTAGAACATCTAATCAAATCAAAGTACAAAGTAAGGACATGCTAATCAAAGACCGCTTAAAGGAATTCGTAAGATACCTGCAACTCACAAATCAATATTTCGAGGCAGAGTGCGGACTGTCAAACGGATATATTGCGAACATACGCAAAGGCATCGGCCTCATGGCCATGGAAAAGATACTGGAAAAACATCCTGAATTGAACAAAACATGGTTGCTTACAGGCAAAGGCGAGATGATAAACGAATCCCTGAAAAACGAGGAAAATTCTAACCGGCAAAAACTTTACGAATATGAAAAGATGTACTTGGACGTTATAAAAAGCCAGTCTGAACAATTAAAGAACTATCAAAAACAAACAGAAAACCTGCTTAATATAATTGAAGAACTTCAAAAAAGATTACAGCCGTCCTACACCGCCCTCGAAAACATAAAGCTTCCTGAGAAAGAAGTTGAATAAAAACGAGATTATTTGCGCGGCGACTTTTGACACCATGTAATACAATCCAACAATATCAGTAAACAGCCACATAGCAGCAATATTGACTCCCAGGCCGAGAGCCCCGATAGCGGTAAAAATCACAAAACGCAGCAAGGAGTTTTTCTTCTCCCTTTTGTGGAAGACCCAAAAAGAACTCAACGCAAAACTGAACAGACCCGCAATAAGCGCGGAAACTGCTCCGGAAACCAAATAATAAAGTCCGACATATTCCGTCAGCACCCACAATACCAGCATGTCCAATAAAAATGCTGCCACGCCGGTAACCAAGGTCCTGAACATCTGCACCCAAGTATTTTGGGTTTTACCATTTATCAAACCTACATATTTCGTTTTCAAATCGCGGGTATTAAATTTTTTCCGGAACATTTTTGGTTGGCAAAGTTAAGCCCTATAACCGAGATATGCAAACGTTGTTTTGTGGCGCGCAGGCCGCTGGCGCGCACTGGCGCGGACGCCCCTGCGGGAAGCACGACGGCTGCCGCACGAAAAAAAGAGGCCGGGACGACGTCGCGTCCCGGCCTCCCGTAAGGTGGCGGCTTCCTACTCTCCCGCTTGCGCAGTACCATCGGCAACGGCGGGCTTAACTTCTCTGTTCGGAATGGGAAGAGGTGGATCC
>JADIMR010000105.1 GCA_017694565.1 Candidatus Enterocola intestinipullorum
AATACTTTTCCGCACACGGATTTATTGTAAGATTGCAACACCTTATGTACACAAGGAAGATTCAATGGGGATATGAAAAGAAAAAATCTAAGGCAGATCACCTCATTCAAATCATAAAAAATAAAAAATAAATAATCGACCATCGTACACCACATAAATACGTGAAGTCCGACAGCCGATTACTTTATAAACGAAACGAATATTAAAAATTCAGTGCCAAACCAACACCTACATCACTTATACCTAAATTAAGAGTTGCAGTGTAAGCGTATTTCCGACTATATGCAGAATTGAAACCATCAACACTGCGACGACGTTTGTTTACACCTATGCAATAAAGAGGAACTCCGGCAATTGTAACAGCACTTCCAACGCCAATCAGAGACCCGCCTATTACTTCGTCGTCTATCATTACCATCATGCCGGTAAATACAATTCCTGCTCCTATACTCATAAGCCACACTCCTGATTTCCTATACGTCGTTCCTTTTCTGTATTGTTCCCACAGACTTTTGTCAAGAGTCAGACACATTCGCTTATATTGGTCGGCACTTATGATATCTCCATTCATATACAAGCGGCCACGCTTTCTATTGCTGTATTTAACAATTTCTTCAACAGTCAGTGTTGATGTCTCTGCCTTGTCCTTCACTGCCTTGTTCTTATTCATATTAAATATATCGAGAAACTTTGAAACCGCCTTTTCTTTATTGTCAACAACTTCTTCCGTACCAGCCTCTGCAACCTTTTCATCTTCGGAAACAAATCCAGCCATTACACTGTAATCAGTATTCAGTTCAGCATCCACAAGGCTTAATGTCATGGGTTCTATGGATTCCAGCAATTTCGACATTTCGAAAATCTTGACTCTTTGACGATCGATATTTGCCGTCATCACATCTATCATCTTCACACTTACCACACAACGACCACCTGTAGAAGAAACCACAGTCAACACAATCTTGTCCGCTCCTGCCAATTTTCCTATTTCTGTTATCTGACTGTCGTCAACAGCCCCGGAATTTGAAAAAGACTGCTCCTGCATCACCTTTTCCAAAAGCGAACGCTCTACTATGTCGTAGCGGCCTGTATTTACTATTGTCGAACTTATAATCTCGCGAATCGCGATCATGGCCCCTTCGTCAATCGACTGTCCACTGGCAGTTGGATCAAAAACTGCTACTTTTAATTTCTTTTCCACTGCAGCCATTGCGGGCAAGGTAAAGATAAATACGAATAAAAAAATATAAAAACGTTTCATGTTATCTTGTTTTTTAAACCTTAATTTTTAAAAACTCAATGCAAAACCTACACCGGCATCGCTTATACCGAAATTAATAGTAGCCTCGGCAGTCTTCTGCTTACCGTATGCGGCATTATATCCTTCCACACTTTGGCGACGGTTCTTTTTCCCAATACAATAAATTGGAACACCGGCAGTTAGTGTCAAAGCTCCACCGACAGGCATAAAAACGCAGCCTGATATTATTAAACCATCTATCAAACCCCAATCATTAGAATCAGAAAACGCACCTGCAACGATCAAAACAGCACCTAAAATCGTAAGACCACCTCCCGCACTCATAAGCCATGTTCCGGTAGTCCTGCGTCGGCTACCTTCGAGATATTTCAACCAAAGATTACCGTCAACAGCCATGCACATATCCATATATTGCTTTTCACTTATTTCCAATCCGTTCACATACAAATGCCCTTTTCCCCTGTCATAATATCTCACCATATCTTTTGTATTAATTATGGGAGAGGTTTGTTCCTTCTTAAGCTGCAGCACCTCGGCAACCTCAGGCTGCGGCACCTCGGCAATAGGAACATCTGTATTTACAATTTCTGCCTCTCCTACCTCAACCTTATTATCAGCAACATCGGATTTTGATTCATCGATACTGCTATTGGAAGAAATATCGGCATGAAGATTATAATCCACACTCAATGCCGTCTCGACAAGACTTAAAGTCATAGGCTCTATTGACTCAAACAATTTATCCAATTCGAATATCCTGACCCGCTGGCGATCGACACTTGCTGTCATGACATCAATTATCTTTATGCTTACAACACAACGTCCGCCCGTAAATGAAGCCACAGTCAACACTATTTTATTTGCACCTGCCAATTTTCCTATCTCCGTCATCTGGCTATCATCTACAGCCCCGGAATTGGAAAAAGATTGTTCCTGCATAACTTTTTCCAAAAGTGAACGTTCCACAATATCATACAGCCCGGTATTGACCAATGTTGAACTGATTATTTCGCGTATTGCAATCTTTGCTCCTTCATCTATCGATCTTCCACTGGTCGATGGGTCAAATACGGCAATTCTTAATTTCCCGTCCATTGATGCCATCGCCGACAAAGTGAAAAGGAACAATAACAATAGAGTAAATAACTTTCTCATTTTTCTATATTTTTCAAAATAATTTCTCCTACCTTTTTCGTAATATTTTTGTATGCTACCAAAGCCGCTTCGTCAAAACTAATCGAATGACTGCCCTTTATCGACAATTCGTCTTCGCAGATTCTTTGCGATGTTATCGTTTTATCTATGGAAATCTTTGCATCCGCATACGCAACATAAAAAGCCTGGTTATTCATAACAAAACTATTATATTTCCTTGCCGATGCCTGCACTGTAATAATCCAGTCGGCTTGTGAGACATCATCAGAAAAATTACACCCTTTGCCAGACAACTCTCCTTTTATAGCCTCGGGAAAGGCATCGTAAGTATTCCCGAAAATATCGGCAGAACAGGAAATATAAATGGTTGTGGCGTACTGCAAATCCGATAAAAAACGTTTGATTGTCTGCTCCCTATCGTTAAATGAAGCCGACAAGTTTGTTATCTCGTTCTGCGACAAACCCAATAATCCAAGCCATGAAAAATATTCCCGAACCTTATCAAATTCTGGCAAGACATTTGCCAATTCTTGTTTGGCTCGATTTTTAAAACCAGACGACAAATAATTCTGCGCATTCGACAAAGCATTGTCTGCAGTGTTCACAAGCAGGGAAATTTCTTTCTTATAATATTCGGCAGCAGCGGCCTTGTTGATATAAACAATAACTTGACCCTCCTTTGTTTCTCTATTATAATATGTTTCTGATTCTACCAATTGCAACTCAACATCGACCTGAAAAACAGTAGAAGAAACATAGCTTATATCAGACTTGCCATTTATGGCACTTTTGTTCAATCTGGAATTATCTTGCACTATCAACCGAACTTGTTTTGCCAAATTTGTTCGTGCCACATTCAACAAGTGCTCTTTAAACTTAGTTTCCGATATGTCGTTAGTGTTTATATCGCTTTCAATATCATACAAATAACCTCCCATGGTATATTTAATCCATTCAGGAGGATATTGTTGAGCAAAAACGACTGACGAGAATATGGCAAAAACAAGCAACAAAAAACCCGTTCTCATCACACGAATATTTATAAGTTCCCTTTGGCCGCTTCCATAATAGATTGATTTACCTCAATGAACTGTTCCAATTCGGCACCAGTCAAATCTTCCGGACGGTATTGACCAGCCGAATTCATCAAGTCGTTAAAACGGTCGCCTCTGATTGCAACCTTCGCCGTAACGGTATACATTTTTGTAGCCGGGCTGTATTCTATGGATACCGAACCGTATGGCTCGCAACCTTTTTGCAGACTTACACTTACTTGTTTCCAATAAGATGTAAGAGCTTGCTGAACACGCCCGTTATTAGCAATATTGCCTCGTTCGGATTGCGCAACAACCGCATTATTCAATATTCGCGAAATCGTAGCATAAGCCTCCCTTTGAGCCAACTCTATGGCCATTTGTTTGTTGTCAGCAGTTCCTATTCCTGCATACCATTTAAATGGACGTTTTATAATCTTGGTCCCTTCTTCGTTTAAACTCTCAGCTTCATCAACTCCTTGCATAGTCATGGTTTCAACCCTTACCTTTTCTCCTTCAAGATTGGTTGTTCTATCACGAGAAATATCCATATCTGCAATTTTCTTTTTGCTTGCACAAGATGACAACAGCAATGCCACACATAAAAAGTAAATAAGTTTTCTCATAGCGTATATTTTTAATTATTAAATGATTAACCGACTATTGATGAATAAGACATTCGCAACAGATACAATAAAACTTACTCGTAAAAACAAACTATAATCGATTCCCTTGAAAAAATTTCAACAAAAATAAGGATTTTACCCCCCTCCATATTAATTTTCATTAAATAACATTAAAATGAAGATTTTCTGTTGAACGCACGTATTTCGCACACGGATTTGTTGTAAGATTGCAACACCTTACGTACACAAGGAAGATTCAATGGGGATATGAAAAGACTGTTATTTGCAATATTGTTGTTTTGTGCTGCAATGCCGATTTTTCCAAAAAACGAGAACACAAAACTTACCGCCACATTATTAATAACATACTCGGCGGACGACATAAAAGCAATAAAAGAATCGTTGAAAGAGATGGGGATAAAAAAAGCAAAGACAAACCTGAAGGCTCAAACGGTGAAAATATGTTTCAACGCCGACAGTTTGGCAGTATCGGACATCCTTAACAAGCTAAAAGAAGCCGGCTTCGTCGCAATTGTCGCAGAAACCGGATGCATTGGTTCACGCGAGGGTTGCCTCAACGCAGTACATCTGCTGAAATAAAATCAAAAATTCACAATTGTATTTTCTGCATCTTATTCGAGCATTTAAAACACATAAAACCACAAGATCCGTTACAAAGGCTTAGAAGTACATTGAAACTCCTATTTTGCCGTTTATGCCGAAAGTAGTGTAACCGTAATAAGTATCTGCTTTTATATTTGCCAAGTTGTCGCCCTCGGCGAACACGGTAAGCCAGTCGAGCGCGTCATACGACACGCTTACGTTAATATCATGGACATCCTGCATCTTGACGGCTTCTCCTGAAACGGCATCAGGCGAAAAAACCAAGGCGTAACGTCCGCCCATGAATCCGTATTGCAAACCCACCTGCCATTTTTTAAGGAAACGGTATTTGGCATCGAAATCCACCTCCCATGCCGGTTTTTGCCACGCATGAAGGTTCTCGACGGTATTCCAGAAATTGTATTTCCCCGTCAGCTTCATGTCGAGACCCTCGACAAAATTGAAATACAAGCCGGCATTTACACTAACCTTATGGGTAGTAGGCTCGCTTACGGTAGTAAAGCTGTTGTAATACAATCCGCTGCCGTCGGTATCGTTAACATAAAAATATTGATCGAGTATGAGATTGTAGTCGAATCCGAGGTCGAACAACAAACCGTCCATGATATTGACCTTTATCCCCAAATCGACTGCCAAAGGCGTATACGTAGGGGACACATTCAAATCGGGGCGTATGAAATGGTTTTCTTGCAGAATGTCCCAATAGTTGTTGTCGCTGTAATCCCCGCTGATACCGGCGTAAAGATTGAAAAGACCCGGCACAAGTCCGAAATTGCCTCGTATTTCGGCCGACCCCGCCACGGGACGCGCCGCGTCTTTTTGGCCGAATACGAACAAGTTCGCACCAAGGCTCAAATCCCAATTGTCCCCTTGCCATTTATAATATGGCGTGAGGGTTATTTTGGCGTTTGCTCCCGGAAACACTCCGGCAAATGCGGAGTTGTCGATATCGAAAACGTGCAAGTCCAAATCCAACTTGCCGCCGAAACGTCCATCTCCCACCTCGCCGTTAATATCTCCGGACAAATCCAAATCGTGCTGCATCACCCCGAAATTCCGGCCGTTATAAGTGTATCCGAGGCCGAAATCGTATTGAAGTTCGTTACGCACGTCCGTTGAAAACAACTTGAAATCAATACCCGCCGACACGAATGTGCCTACCGTGTCTTTCATGGCATCCTGCACGGCAGGAACCGTGGAATATCCGTAATAATCGAAGCCGCCCGCGTTAAAATCAATCGAAGAAACCAAACGGCACGAACTGAACTGCGATTCGAAGTTCAACGCCCCGGATGTGATATGGTCCATCGCACGGGTCTTGCTGCCGTTCTGCAAGGTAACGCGCCCCCAGTTGGAAGAATGCCGCAATTTGATATCCAGCAAATATTTGTCCCCTTTGAGCAAAGGATAATAAAAATCTCCGTCCACCTGCCAATAAAATCCCAAACCCGCCTTGAAAATACCGTCCTTGGCGTTCCCTTTTTCAGGCAACTCGTAAGCGGCGGCTTCCGCCTTGCCGGCGGCAGGCCACACTTCGGAAGGGTCGCTCTCCGTTTCCAAATTCACTTGTACGGGAGCCGAACGGGGCTTGTCTTCCGGATCAGGAACCGGATTTACTTTCTCCGCATCGATTTTAGAAGCCACGTAGTCCCTTTCCACTATGACGTTCCGCGACAATTCGTCGTTTTTCACCGCCTGCGCTCCTATCCGTCCGAAAGACATAAAAACGCAAAGCAGGCAAGGCAATATATATCGGAAACTATTCACTGACATTTTCTTTTTCATGTTTTTCTATCGCTTTCATACGTTTCGCCAAACCATCGGCGATGTCGCTCTCCATGTCCGCATAATTATCTTTTAGACTTTGCAAGTATTGTTTGGCTTCAAAGTATTTGCCCTGCTCCACATACACGTCCGACACCAACAGGAACGCTTTCGCCAACCAGTAAAAATACGGCGTGCCTTTTTCTACAAAATCGAAAAACTCGCTTTCCGCCCGTGTATAATCCTTTGCCAAGGCGAAATGCTCCATCAACAGATACTTGGCCTCGGCACCGTATGCGCTGCGGGTATCAGCCGCCAGAAATTCGACATCTTCCAACATTGCGGATACCGCACTGTCCATAGCCATACCGGCCTTCAACCTGTAATACCGGGCTTCTGGAATGATTTCCGAATTCGGATTCCCTTCGGCGATAACGGCATCGGCCGCTTTCCGTACTACCGGCCAGTCATTCAACTTGTACGCGCAGCGCAAGATTCCGCTCCGCGCTTCGCTGCGGGTTTCCGCATCGCCTGTCTCCAACAGGCTTTGATACAAACCGGCGGCCGGTTTGTAATCCCCGTTTTCATAGCTCATGGCGGCGGCCCTTTGCAATGTGAGTTGCAAGTTCGGATTCGCCGGGTCGTCCACTATCGACTTGTATAATTGCAGGGACTTGGCCTTGTCTCCAGTTTGCAAATAACAATTCGCCAAATAATATTTGGCAATGGAGGCATATTTGCCGTCAGGATAGTTTTTCAGGTATTTTTCGAAATTGGGAACGGCCGTTTCGAAATCGTTTTTGAAATAAATCCTTTCGCACGCCTTGTAACTGAGGGAATCCTCTTTTACGGCCGAAGTCCTGCCGGCAGACTTGGCAATAGCGTTGAACTCCTCGACACGGTTATTGTCCACCATTATTATTTCGAGAGTGGACAATGCCGTTGCCGCTTCCTCGCTCTTGGGATATGTGCTGACAATCAATTTGAAATTGTCCACGGCATTTTGCAAATCACCGGAATTATACTGCAACATCGCGATTTGCAACCGGGCCTTGCGCACTATGGGATTGGCTCTTTTATATTTCGTACAAATATCTTCCAACACGGCAATTGCCCGTGGATTGTCGCCGCTTTCCATGTACGCGCGCGCCATTTCGTACATGGCATCGTCCACGAGGTCGCTGGAAGGATATCGGGTCAATAATTTTTGCAGGATTGAAATCTTTTCCCCGTATTTTTTCCGAAGCCCTGAGATAATGGCCATGCGGTATACGGAATAATCCGTTCCGTGCAAGTCGCTGCCATAACCGTTCGCTTTGTCGTAGGCCTTGCTGGCGCCTGCATAGTCCCTTTGGTAGAACAGGCAGTCCCCGACACGGTTGCAGGCATCCACCAATAATGACTTGTCTTCTATTTTCCCCGAATAGGTACAAAACCGGTTGAACGACTGCACGGCGGCAGAATAATCGTTCATGCGTATGGCGGTATACGCCAAGCCGTACAAGGCCATAGGGAAATCCTTGTCTTTGGCAGATTTCTTATCGGATATGTATGCCTTGTAATATCGCGACGCCTCGTCGTATTTCTTGCTTTTATAAAGACACTCGGCATACCAGAACAAGGACTTGCGCTTTACTTCGGCATTGTAGGTTACCGGGGCTTCGACTATCTTGCGCAGATTTTTCATCGCTGCGGAATATTTCCTGTCAGCGATGGCGTCCGTGGCCATGCCGTACAGGATTCTTTCTTCGGCCGATTTGATTATCGGGTTGTCCGTTTTTATATTTTGTAGCGACTTGTACGCTGCCGCGTAATTGTTCGTAGTCAGATATACGCTGACAAGGCATTCATATATCTTGTCTATATGTTCCGACTGCGGGAATGCGGAAATGAACCGCTCGAATGCCGAAATCGTTTCATTGAACGGGGAAAATCCGGATTCGTAAGTCAGTACCGCATAATTGTACATCGCGTCTTCCGTAAGCCGGGGATCGTTCTTGTAGCGGGAAGCCGCTTCGTAGGAAATCCGGGCATTGGCACTGTCGCCTATCTGCATGTACGCATTCGCGATGTGAAAACAGCTGTTCTGGCTGATTCCGTCATCGGTCTTGGAAACTGCTTTTGAAAGATAATCCACGGCATCTTTCCATTGACCTGTACTGTAACAGGCAATACCGCTGACATACCAGTCCTCGCGCGACATCTTTTTTACCGCTTCGCGGTATTGCGACATGTACGATACCGCGTCGGCATAGTCTTGCGACAAATACGAACAAACACCCATGAGCCGCAGCAGTTCGCTGTGCCCGGCAATATCCCCATCGCTGATCAATTTCCCGGCACGCTGTTTCATCGAGGTACAATCACCGTCCGAATACAGGCACAAGCATATCAGATACGGCACATCAGGGAAATCCCCGTCGTTTTCAATTTTGTAGAAATCTTCCAACGCTTGCGTATAATTTCCAAGCTTGTAGTTGGCGAAAGCATTATAATAATATGCTTGGGAGGTGTATTTGTTCTCCGACATTGCGGACAAAGCCGCAAATTCATCGGCAGCCGCCTGCCATGAACCTTGTTTTATATAAGAATAGCCTTTGTAAAACATAAGCTCCATGCGCAGCGGCTTTTCTATTTTGGATGCGTCCACCTTGTCGAAGCGGCGGAGAGACTGCTTGTACTTGCCGTCTTCGAAATCGAGTATGCCAAGACACATTTCAGCATCTTCCACATCGTATGTATATGTGTAGGTGTTGCAATAATTTTCCAAACGCAAACGGGCGTCGTCCCTGCGGAGATAAAAAGAGCAAAGAGCCCTGTACTTGCGGGCCTGCCGCAGATTTTCGGAGTATTTGTCTTTATTGGCCGCCTCGAAATCCGAAAAATACCTGTCGGCGGCGGAATAGTCTTTCTTGTGGAAGAATTCCTCCCCGCACTCGAACAGTCTCGCTGACGGAGTATCGAAGGGTGATTTTTGCGCATAAACCGCCGCCGCAAACGGCGCAAGGCACAATAAGATAAGGTATAGCGATTTTTTAACCATGTGAAAACGATGTTCCAGAAATAGAAACGGAAAATACTCCTGATTATTGCAAAGATAGTTTTTTATTTATCTTTGCAACAATAGAAAAACACATATAATCCGCATACTCATGAAAACATTTATGGGAGTCAAGGACCTCGGCGATTTGAATGCAGCCTTGGCCGAAGCCTTCGAAGTAAAGAAAAATCCTTTCGGATGGGAACATTTGGGCAAGCACAAAACCTTGCTGATGGTATTTTTCAATTCAAGCCTGCGCACCCGCCTCAGTACACAACGGGCCGGTACGAACTTGGGGCTCAACACCATCGTTCTCGATGTCAATGCGGGAGCATGGAAATTGGAAACCGAAAGGGGCGTGATAATGGACGGGGACAAACCGGAACATCTTTTGGAGGCCATCCCGGTAATGGGGTGCTACTGCGACCTTATCGGCGTGCGCTCTTTCGCACGGTTCGAAAACAAGGAATTCGATTACAGCGAAGCGATAATCAAACAGTTCATCGAATATTCCGGAAGGCCGGTATTCAGCATGGAGTCCGCTACCTGCCACCCGTTACAGGCTTTCGCCGACCTCATCACCATAGAACAATATAAAGAAAAGAAACGTCCGAAAGTGGTCATGACATGGGCTCCGCATCCGAAAGCCCTGCCGCAAGCCGTTCCCAATTCGTTCGCCGATTTCATGAACGAAGCCGATGTGGATTTCGTGATCACGCACCCCGAAGGCTACGAACTCTGCGACAAATTCACGCGGGGTGCGAAAATAGAATACGACCAGGACAAGGCTTTGGAA
>JADIMR010000106.1 GCA_017694565.1 Candidatus Enterocola intestinipullorum
TTTTTTAGTGGATAGATTCGGGTCATGACGTTTAGTGCCAGCTATTGCGGGAGATTAGCACCGCCGTAGGCAACGGGCGAAGCCCGGCGCGTAAGCGTAAATTAAATGGAATATTGCTGTGAAGCAGCGTAGCAGTCAGAGGTTTGAGGGCGTACAATGGTGATAAAGGTTTTTCAGTGTCGGTTTGCGATGATTTCGGCATCTGCTCTAATCTCATTTCTGAGGTGTTCCGGAAGCAGGACTTCCACTTTGCTGCCCTGCGACATGATTTCCTGCACGAAGTCGTAGGTGGGGGATAAGTAGTAGCGGAACACTGAATAGTCATCTCCGGTTTCGATTTCCTCCTGTGAGTGGTGCAAGGGCAGGCTTCTTAAATATTCCCGTTGCGTGCCGAAAACTTTCAGAAGTATGATCTCTGGCGGATAGTTGTCATCGCGGATGATTCCATAACAGTTATAGAAATATTCATCGGGATAGAAGTCTTTTGGAAAAATGAAAGTTTTGTCGGTCTCCTGTATTTCGAGTACCCGGTCGAGCGCATATATCCTCAATGCGTCTTTTTTTATATGCTTTGCTCCCATATACCATCTCTGTCTGAAAATCTTGACAAAATATGGTTCAACTTCAATGGTGTAGCTGTCCTGTTTCCAGAAACTTTTATATGTCATTTCCAAAGTGCGTCCGTCTCGCATGGCTTCTATTATGGTGGATAGGTGTTTCTGCCCTGACGGAATCTGTTCGAAAAGTATGCGGTGCTTCAGGTGGTGGCTTTCGTTGATTAGGTTGTTCACGGCAAAAGTATTCAAGAGCCATGACCTCACTCCGCCTTTCTTCATGTCTTCGACATTCTCGATATAGTACTTATATCCGTTTTTCTTGTTGCAGACGATGTTTATGTCGAAAATATCTTCAATGGCCACTCTATGGTTGTTGAAGGTTTTTAACGGCAAGTCCTCTCCTCCGCTCATGCTGTTTCTGATCCATCGTTCGTTGATTTCTTTAAAAGTGATTCCGTTTGCGCGATATATGGTGTCCACTAACCATATATATCTTTTGAAAAGTGTCTTTGCCATGATTACCTGTTTCTTATAATTAATGGCAAATATAGCAATGTTATATGCCAAAATATGGCATAACATATATTATTCGCGACGTAAATATAAAGAACATATTGAAGCTATTATGTATATAAAAAACGCGCCTATGCTTTGTTTTGGCATAAGTCGGGCCTATTTTTGCCTCGATGAAACAAACAAAGGAAGGCAATAATGCAAGATGGCATAAATAGGAGATGTATGAATAAAACATGAATCCTTAAAGGTTTACAAACATAATCAAGGACGGCAGCAGTCCGTGCCTATTGTTGTGCCATATAGGCATATCGATTATCGCGTATGATTTTTTTGTTTTGTGTGAAAATGTTTTTTAATTTCGCAAAGACATAACGACAAACACGGAAAGTGTAAGTTTGTTCTCGCAAGCGAATCTGGAAAATTCATTGAAGAGAGGACGGCTGGCATTTTACCGCGTCATATCGTTGCGATATGGGCGTGGGACTGCTGCTTTTATTCATCTTCGAGGTATTCCAGAACCTGCTTGCTGAATGGGCTTCGGTACCACGCTTTCTGCATTTCTGAATACAAACCTCTCCTTTATCGGTGCCGGACAGGAGGCATTAAAATCAGTTTATTTATGGCAACTTACACATTGAATTTCCCTAACGGGAATGTCCAAACTTATGCTAGTTCTTTCGAAATGGAAAAAGCGGCCAGATTACTTGGTGGAGAAGCTAAAGCTATTAGTGGTAAAAACTACGCATTTGTTCCCAAAAAGTAAAGTTGAGATTTAATCCAAGCCCGGGCTTTTGATAAGTTGTATTAACGCGAGGGCGGGCATTGTTTTGACTAATGAATGTAATATGGAAAAGTATGTAGAAAAGCAATTAAACGAGTCTTATAATGGCAAGTTGACCGAGTTGTTCAAAGAATGGAAAGCGTCATACGGTTCGGACAAACAGCATTTGTTTGTTGAAGACGGGCTTGTCGTCAAATACAAGGACGAATCTACCGGCTATGATATTAATGAACAGTGGCAGAAATCGCCAAGAAAAATCGCGTTCCTTCTTAAAGATTGTCCTGACGACTGGGGATATGATGCCAGACGGCTTCTTGTAGGTTACGGTGGTAATGAAAAATCGCAAAGGCTTGCTGCAAATGTGAGAAATATCAAAGGCAGGTTCTTCCATAATCTTGCAAGGATGTTGTATGGGTTGAGTGCCATGACAGATGATTACAAAGGGGTGGAGCTTGCAAATGAAATGACAAATATCGGCAAGTTGAGGGAAGCATTCAACGAGATTCCTTTTGCATACATTGAGTGCAAGAAGTTGGCAGGAGGCAAGACCTGCGCCAACGTTGCATTGAACTCTGCAATGTCTCGCGATAATGAATTTTTGGCAAAGGAAATAGAAATACTTAAACCCAATATCATTGTTTGCTGTGGCGGAGAAGTTTTCGACAACGTGGCTGCGAATTATTTCAAAGGTGTCATACCCGAAGAGGATTGCAGATGGGATTACGTGTTTGATGACAACGGGGAAAAAGGCGATTTTCGCTGCAAAATGTATTATTATAAGGAGCATGGCGTACTTTTGTTCGATTCATATCATCCTTCTGCAAGAGTGAGTTGGAGAATGACGGAAAAAGTGTTCAGTCCGCTGCGCGAGTTTTTTGGTAAATACATGACCTTCGATGTGGTATCAGACAATAGGGTTTCATGAAGAAGATACAGGAGAAATACGCTAGAAAATTTCTCCAATGCGTATGGCAAGCTACAATAATTTATTAATCTGCCATTTCGAAAAGAATGGCACAAAAACATAATATTTATGAAAAACTGTAATTTTATAAAAAAAGTAAAATTCGTATTTATAATTCTTGTCCCATTTATGTTGGCGTCATGCGGAAATTATGTCAACCTGAAATCGGTAGGTGTTATAGATTTGGATTCAATGATGGTAGAAGTTGAACCATTGGTTATATTGACAATATATCAGAATGAGCTACTGCCGGACAAATATGATGAGATATATCAAGAAGCATATGCAACAGTGGGATGGTTGTATCGTTATGGAGAGTATATCCGCGAAGAAGAGTTTAATCAATCGTACTATCAGGCATGGGAGGAAATACAATCTATAGCAAAAAACCATTGGTCTGAGCAAGATTTCCCATTTGGAGATATTGGCAATAATGTTGTTCTGGAATTTATACAATACTATTTTGATACGATATCTGATGTGGAATCAAGGGTTGCCCTTAGTGAACCGGTTCTGGTGAAGGACGAAGAAAAGTATGCGACATTCACAGTAACAAATACAATGTCATCCGATCAATATCTCATTAGAGTGACGGAAAGGAATGATTCAGAATATAATATAGAAGTATCGGAACTGTAATTCTGTAATATGATACAATGGCGTTTTTGGCGAAGATTCCGTATCGCACCTCATACAATGCTTAACGTCAGCAAAAGAGGAATGTCAATATCATTCTTATCTAAATTGCTCAATGTTACTTTTGGACGGCATGGTGTAAGATTCTCATCGGGATTACGCGGTACGGGACTGTCCATATTTAAATATCTGAAATTCAAAAAATAATATGGGAAAACAAAAAAACGATGAGGCTGCCAACAAATTAGTCGGTATTATGGTGGCTGTTTTTCTAATCTTTTTGTTCGCAAGCGTGATTGCGCCGATAGCGGCATTGGTTCTGTTTTTAGTGAATTGGATTCGTTACTTGGCTCAAGACAGAAAGTGGAGGCCTACTAATTTCTGGTTGACAGAACAAGAACAGGAGCAATATGAAAATGCGGCATATGTATTGTCACAGGCCGATGAAGAAAGACGAAGAGTGCGCGATTCTGCGGTTCGTCAAGGAATATATAGAAATCAAGATGGGCAAATCAGTCGAAGGAGTTATGCCGGTAAGGAATTAAGGGAGCGGGAGAATACTGCTAATTCCTTAATTAATGATTGTACTCCCATTTATCAGGAATTAGAATCCCGACCACAAAATAGATGGAAAAAGGCGAGAAGCCACTATTCCAATGCTTTTGGGTTCGGTCTTGTTGTTTTTATATTATTGGCAGCAGGTTTGGTATGGTACAATAATAATTATCAACATCTTTCCGAAGGAAAACCAATACAATCCGAAGTTGTTGATTCAACAGAAGTTGAGAAGCCACAAATGGAAGGACAAGCCGAAAATGCAGAAGATCAAACCGATAGTTCAAGTGAAAAAGACATCTTTGAGATTTGGGGTACGTCAATTGGATATATGGCCGGCTTTCTTGGGGCTTTGGCGTTAATTTGGTTAATCGGATGGTTGATAGGGAGGATAAGGTTTGCATTGAAGAATCCTGAACCCCCTTTGGTCAGTGCGTATAATGTGAATACCTATGCAGAGGAATTCATGGAAAAGAAGGCAAGGAAAGAAGCGGAACGTCAGCAGCGGAAGGAGAGACGCGAGCAAAAACGAGAACAGAAAAGGACGGCTGAAAAGTTGGCAAAAGAGGAGAAAATCCGTATCAACGAACAAAAATTGGAAGCTGAGAATAGCAAGGCGGAACCGGATACTGCTTCGAATGTGGTTGCTGCGGAAACCGAGACAGTTGCCCCAATTGCCATCGCAAACAATCCACACCAACGGTCAAAGGAAGAGAATCTGTTTATATCATGGGCGGACAGTTTGCGAAATGAAGGTTACAATATTACCGGGAACTGGGAAAACTGGGAGAACGCCGGTCTATGGAAAAATCTTGCAGTGGTTTCTTCTATGAATGGCGTTGATATTCGAATAATTGTCGAATATTATGTAAAATCCAAGAAAATTTATTTCGGTATCGCAAAGCTTAATGATGAAGATAAAGTTTCCCAAGAACTTCTTAATAGTGAAACATTTCAGAACGTTATTACAGAAAACGGATTAACCGTCAAGAACAATGAATGGTGGTATTGTCTAAAATTCTCCACATTCGACAAAGTTTTTCAGGAATATCGACATTTGATTGATAAGTTTAACTGAAAATTATTGCTTCACAACCGCTATATTAACAAGTGTAGAAAGGCATTTTAATCGGAATGCCAATACAGTAAAAAATTGAACCAATATATAATCCGATAAATAATAGGTAATAATATTTTGCAATGCCGTAACATCCCATAGAAAGCGTTACTGCATTCTTCTGTGCATTAAAGAGACTCGTATTTAAAATATGACAGTTATTTTAGCAAAGGAAATAGCGATCCCCAAAACCATATCATTATTTGTTGTGTCGGAACTTTAATCTTTGTTTAATTCACCCCGTGCCATGCCCGGAGAGTTTCAGTTTGTACCTGTCAAAACGAGAAATTATACGTTACCGACGGCACTATCGAGAACAGGTAGGTCATGTTTGCGACTTGGGCGCCCAATTCGGGGTCGGTTTCGAACTGTATCATCCATGCATTGTGGCGGCAATAAACGTTGTAAACCGAAATGTTCAAGTTGTGGTTGTAGCGTTTTTTTACGCCTTTGTTGAGGTCGAAGGTTATGCTCAAATCCAGACGGTGGTAGTCGGGCATCCTGTATTTGTTGCGGCCGCTGTATAGGGGGATAATCTCGGATTCTCCGAAGTCGTCGAAATCCAATTTGCTTTCGGGGGCTGTCATGGGTTGCCCTGTGGCATAAACCCAGTTCGCTCCCACATCGATCCATTTGTTTATTTTGTAGTTAAGCACAAGATTCACGCTGTGCGGACGGTCGGTCGAGGCGGAGTATTCATTGCCGTCGTTTATGCCCTCGATTGTCTGGAACGCCCGCGAATATGTATAACTTATCCAGCCCGTAAGATTTCCCGCGTCCTTGCGCAGCATCAGTTCCACTCCGTAACTTCGTCCTTTGCCGCTAACGATTTCCGCATCGATGTTCTTGTTCAGCATCACATTGGCGAAGTCCTTGAAATCCACCACGTCCTGCAAAATCTTGTAATACCCTTCCACGCTGAAAGAGAACATGTCCTTGTAGAAGTTCCAAAAATAACCTGCTGAAAACTGGTTGCATACGGTGGGCTTTATGTTCGTATTGGAAGGCCGCCATACATCCAAAGGGGAGCCCGCCGTGGTGGTCTGTATCAGGTGCAGGTATTGGGCGGTGCGCGAGTAGCCGGCTTTCAGCGACATGTTGTCGTAAAACATCCACGATATGCCGAAACGCGGTTCGAATTCGAAATATGTGTTGTATATCCCGCTTTCATACCGCACTGAGTCGGCGGCTTCATGGTGTTCGTTCAAAATAAGTTCGGTTTGCGGGGCTATGTTGTTGAACATGGATACGCGAAGCCCGTAATTGAGCGACACTTGTCCGTATGTCTGTTCATTGCTTACGAACAAAGCTGATTCAAGGCTGTGGTTCACGGGCAGGTTTATGCCTAATTCCGTGTCGATTCCCACGTTTGTCATTGATACATCGCCTGTATGCATCTGCTTGTACGAGGTAGAGAACCCGAATTTCAGGTGGTTGTGCTTGTCTATGTCCCATGAATATTCCTGCCTCAACCCGTAATCGGCAATCGAAGCCCGCCATTGTGCCGACAAGCCTGACAATGCCCCGCCCGCATCGTAATCATACCAGCTTGCCGTTGCCGTGGTGTTGATATAAAACTCAGGGTTCACTATGCAGCTCCACCTTAGCGATGCTGCTTTGTTGGCGTAGTCGAATTCCCCCGTCCCGCTCAACGCGAAATAATCTTCGCCTATATAACCGGAGAAGAACAGTCGGTTCTTGTCGTTCAAAGTTGCGGACAGTTTGGCATTTATGTCAAAGAATGTGAGCCTTGTCGAGGCCAAGGCGGGATTGTCCATCAACGGCAGGAACAATCCTGCGTAAAACAACCGTCCTGCTATCCATGCGTTCAGCCGGTCTTTTACTATCGGCCCTTCCAACAACAAACGCGAAGATATAAGGCCTATGCCGCCGCTTCCGGAAAATTTTTCGTTGTTGCCTTCTTTTGTTTCGATTTCCAAAAGGGAGGATAACCTGCCGCCTTGTGTCGCGGGAATGTCCCCCTTGTACAATGTGGCGTTTTCGATGATGTCGTTATTGAAGACCGAAAAGAAACCCATCAGGTGCGAGGCGTTGTAAATGGTTGCACCATCGAGCAAAATCAAATTTTGGTCGGGAGCCCCTCCGCGCACGCTGAAAGAGGACGAGCCTTCCGATGTGGACTGCACTCCCGGCAGCATCTGCATTGATTTGATAACGTCCACTTCGCCCATGAACGACGGCAGTTTGCGTATCTGCCCTATGGTCAGTTTTTCGCGTCCGAGGGTAGGGGCTTGCAAGCGTTGCAAGCCGGACTCCCCCGTTACGACTATCTCGTCCAAATCGCGTCCGCTTTGTTGCAAGTAGAAATTCTTGCGTTGCCGCTCACGCTTTATGTTTACTGTTTCCTGCAACGGCTCGAAACCCACATACGACATGTCGAGGGTGTACCCGCCAGTCTTGTCGAAAACGACGCTGTAACGGCCGTCGCTATCCGTTATCACTCCGCGTTGCAGTTCCGGTACGTAAATGTATGCGTTTATAAGTGGTTCCCCGTCCCCGTATAATGTGCCTTCGAGTACGAACCCGGCTTTCGCATGGCTCGCAAACAGCACGATTGCGGACAATATGGCGAATATCCGTTTCATTCCGTCTGTTCGTCGAATAAGGTTCTCCAATCGTGTCCGAAACGCTTTGTCATTTGTTCGTCCGTCCATGTTCCGGGATAATACGGAACGGCTTGTTTCTGCCTTGATACGGTATATACTCCGAAAGCCCCGTATGCCCCGCCGCTTATGTTGCCTTTGACCGGACCGGCCGGGGTGGCGAATATCGGGTTCGAGCCGCTGGCGGCATCGTTCAATTGTTGCAGATAGTCGTAATATTCGGGGCTGTGGCAGTTGAGTTCCAGTTCCAAAGTGTCGAGCGGATAAATGTCCAAAGTGTCCTTTTCCGTATACAATATCCTGTGCGACAGCATGTAGGCGGGATAGAACAACAGGCTTCCGTCTTCAACATCGGTATCGAAATAGTTCATCGTGTATTTCGATACGGTGTTTGAAATTTTGTAGCGGATGTACGGGCTTGCGGAGTCGGCGGCATTTGTCAGATAAAGATGCACACCGTAATAATCCGGGCCTTTCGGATCTTGGAAAACTATAAGCGTGGTGAAAGGCATGAACGGGCCGTCTGCTTCGTTGGATAATTTTTGCAGCAACAAATATTGCAAATCCACTTTCTCCGGAGTTGTCGCAGTTGCCGTGTAGGTTTCTTTTATTCCGTCATTGTCGAAATCCAAAAGTACCCGCAAGGTATATGTTCCGCCTTGTTCGGCGCGGAAATCGTCGGAGGTCAGGTAGCGGCCGGCCTTTTCAGGGTCTGGCAGCAGTTTCGTGCCGTTTATGTCCACTTCCGCATCGCTTATTTTCGGCAGGCTGTCATTACCGAAAAAAGCCCCCGTGACGGAAATGTTTATGGCATATTGTCCCGGCTCGTCGCAGATATAGCCCGAAATGCACAAGCGCGGTTCTGCTTCCCCCACGTCGAAGCTTATTTGTTCGGTGCAGGCCGCAAGGCACAATGCCGCGAATGGCAGTGCCAAAAGAAAACGCAGGGTTTTAGCGATATTGTCCAATTGTCAAGCGATATGCCGGATGTGCAGCATAACGACTTCAAAGATAGCGTAAATACTTTTTTATTCTTACCTTTGCGAGGATAAAACCATAATGGCACAATCCTACGAAATATTGACGGTCGAAGATGCGAAATACGTGAAAGATTATGTTTTACGTATTCGATTCAGCAACGGTGTTGAAAAGTTGTATGATTTTTCCAAAGAGTTGTCCAAGGGAATATGCGCAAAATTGAGGGATATTGATTACTTCAAAAAATTCACTTTGGATCCGTTTACCATTGATTGGAATAATGAAATAGGTTTTGCCCCCGAATACCTTTACGAAAACGGGCAACCGCTTTGAACAAAATGATTGATTAACAACTAACATATATGAAAATAGCTCTTATAGGATATGGCAAAATGGGCAAGATAATCGAGAAAATCGCCCTTTCGCGCGGACACGAGATAGTAGCCCGCATAGACGTGGACAATATGGAAGACATCCATTCGGACGCATTCCGAAGCGCGGATGCCGCCATCGAGTTTACAATGCCGAAAGTTGCCGAAGAAAATTGCCGGAAAGCATTGGAAGAGGGTGTCCCGGTGGTTTGCGGCACTACCGGCTGGGCCGACAAGATGGACGGGATTAAAAAATTGGCCGAAGAAAAAGGCAAGGCTTTTTTCTGGACTTCTAATTTCAGCGTGGGAGTGAATGTCTTTTTCGCGGTCAACAAATATCTTGCGAAGATTATGAACGGGTTCGACCAATACGACGTGTCAATGACGGAAACCCACCATATACACAAATTGGATGCGCCCAGCGGTACGGCGGTTACTTTGGCGGAAGGAATTTTGGAAAACCTCGAACGCAAAAAATCGTGGACGTTGGCCGGTGCCGCACCCGTTGAAGCCGACAGCATAGGAATCGAAGCAATCCGCGAGGGCGAAGTACCCGGCATACACACTATCGTATACGACTCTCCCGTGGACAGCATAACCATAACCCACAGTGCGAAAAGCCGCGAAGGTTTCGCGTTGGGTGCGGTAATGGCCGCAGAATTCATACAAGGCAAGAAAGGGTTCCTGTCCATGCAGGACATGATGCCGTTTTAGTGGATAGTGGTTAGTGGTTAGTGGTTAGTGGATAGTGGATAGTTGCGGGTTTTGACGGTTATTGCCAGCTGTCGCGTAAGTTTTGCACCTCGTAGTGGCAGCACAAGGTTCCGGGTGCCTGCCCCCTTTGGGGGCAGGAAAAATCATCAAAAGATGATTTTTCCGGGGGATAAGACAATGCGAAGCCCGCGAATCGTAAATTAAATGAAAAAAGCCTTGGCCTTTCAGCCAATGGCAAATAATCGAAACAAGAAACAACAGATATGGTAAATCCGAAGAACGCACCTGTAAAGCAATGGATCAAAGCCGCTATTGCCTGTATCGCATACATTCTTTTCATCGTTTGGGTGGGCAATTTCTGGTGGTTGTTCCTGTTGCCGGTGATTTTCGACATTTTTGTTACCAAAATCATCCCGTGGAGCGCATGGCGCAAGATCAAGAACAAGCCGCTGTATACTTTATGCAGTTGGTTGGATGCCATAATCTTCGCACTGGTGGCGGTTTATTTCGTGAACCTGTATTTGTTCCAGAATTTCAGGATTCCGTCATCGTCGCTTGAAAAGTCGCTGTTGGTCGGGGATTTCCTCTTGGTAAGCAAAGTCAGTTACGGGCCCCGTGTCCCCATAACACCGCTGTCGCTTCCGCTCGTGCAGAACACTATGCCCATAAGCGGTGGAAAATCCTATTGCGACAAGGTGCAATGGGACTACAAACGCTTGGCCGGATTGGACACTATCAAGGCGATGGACATAGTTGTGTTCAATTTCCCCGTCGGCGACACTGTCGCGGTGAAAATGGAAAACCCCGATTACTATACTTTGTGCCAAAGGTACGGACGGGAGAATGTCATAAACAACCCGTCGGTTTTCGGGGAAATCATATACCGTCCGGTAGACAGGCGCGAGAATTACGTAAAACGGTGCGTGGGGCTTCCCGGAGACAGTTTGCAAATAATAGACAACCAAATCTATGTGAACGGGCAAAAACAGCATAATCCGAAAGGCTTGCAGTTCAATTATTTCGTCGAAACTGACGGGCGCAAACTTTCCGATCAGCAATTTGAATCGATGCAGATAAGCAACGATGACAGGCTTTTGGTGAACGAGTGGGGCAGCGGCCAGGATATTTTGAGGTATTTGGGCTACAAGACCAATGACAACGGTTTGTTCAATCCGGTGTATTACCTTCCGCTCACGGAGGATGCTTTGGCAAAAATGAAGAAACTGCCGAACGTGCGAAGCGTTTCCATAGACAAGGATATTTTTGCACAACCGATGTTCCCCTTTGGTTACAAGAATTGGACAAGGGACAATTACGGGCCGGTTTACATCCCCCGCAAAGGCGCGACGGTCGCATTGGATACTGCGAACCTGCCATTGTATGAAAGGATAATCAAGAATTACGAAGGCAACGATTTGCGCGTGGACGGGAACAAGATCTATATAAACGGTCATCTGGCGGACTCCTATACATTCAAAATGAATTATTATTGGATGATGGGTGACAACCGCCACAATTCCGCCGATTCAAGATATTGGGGCTTCGTACCGGAGGACCACATAGTAGGCAAGCCGTTGTTCGTGTGGTTGTCGGTGGACAAGGATGCTTCACTGTTTTCCGCTATACGTTGGAACAGGTTTTTCGCACCAGTGGACGGATTTAAATGATACGGGATGCTGTTGTCCGCGTCTTATATGGGGTCGATAGAGCAATTCGCGTTGATTGCGGCAAGCGGCAAGGCGGAAATCGAGTTTTTCGACCATTACAGCCGTCAGACATGCCGGAACCGCACGCATATCCTTACTTCCGACGGACCTGACACTTTGGTGATTCCGGTTGTCAAACCCGGATGCAATACAACTGGAAAGGACATATTGATAGCGGATAGCGAGTGGCAGCCCGTGCATTGGCGTACCATAAAATCATCGTATGACTCTTCACCGTTTTTGGAATTTTACGAAGACGACTTGGCGCCTTTTTTCCACAAGCCGTATAAATTCCTTTACGATTTCGATTTTGAGCTTTGCTGCTGCATGGCGAGGCTTATGGGAATAAAAACGGAAATCGTACCCACGGAGGCTTACCGTTTCGATGCGGAGGACGATTACCGTAATCTTATTTTAAAGAAAGCGAGGTTGGAAAACTTCCATTGCCCGCCTTATTATCATGTATTCTCCGGTTACGGCTTCCCCGATGCGGGTTTGAGCGCGTTGGACTTGCTTTGCAATATGGGGCCGGAGAGCATATTGCTTTTAAAAGATTGTTTGAAATGAAACGATTGTTGCTAATCGCCGTTTTTTTCGTCAATGCCGTTTTCTTGACGGCCCAGATACAGACTTCGTGTTTGCCGAAATCTTTCGAGCTTGCCGGATCAGGACAAAATATGCGTTCCATGCTTGCGGATGAAGATTTGCAATTCGTGGAATTTTTACCCGACACAGCTTTAAAACCGGTTCAAGATACTCAAAACAGGGCATTGTGGTCAGGTTATGTCAAGGAATGCTCCTACTCTCCCGACAATTCCGGCAATACGGTATCATTGCCCGACGGTGGCAAATTGTGGCGTTTGGGGATAGCTTGTCCCGGCGCGGCGGCAGTAGGATTGGTACTCGATAGCTTCGAGATTCCCGATGGGGCGTATGTTTTCGTATGCGACGCGCATGGCAACGGATTTATAGGAGGCTTCGGTGCCGGGAACAACAATGTCCACCGTCGTTTGCCCGTCCGTCCGTTCGATTCCGACAGCGTGGTATTGGAGTATTACGAACCGTCGGATGCCGCATTCCCCGGGACTTTGCGCGTGGCGTCGATTTCTTACGAAACCGTATGCCTGCAAACGGCGTTCAGGCGTACGGGCAATTTCCTCGCGGCAGAGAATTGCAGCCCGCACACGTCCTCCAACCCCGAACTTGACAATATCAAACGAGGCGTATGTTTGCAATATATCAGGGACAACAACGAACACAGGACTTATTATTCCACGGGCAGCTTGATAAACAACCCTGACGGCAAGCCGTATATATATACTGCCGCGCACAACAGTTATTCCAATCCCGGAGAAGCCGAGGATTATGTATGCTATTTCAATTATGAAGTTCCCGCTTTGGACAGTTTGGTCAGGGGTACTGCGGAATGCACGGTCGCAGGCGCGACGGTATTGGCAAAATCGGATGATCTGGATTTCGCATTGTTGGAATTGAATACGGCACCGCCGCGTTCGTACCGGCCGTATATGCTGGGCTGGACTGCCGACGGGATAGATGGCGACTATTTATTGTGCATCCAGCACCCGCAAGGAGACACCAAGCGTTACAGCGTATGTGAGGATTTGGACATCACTACATTTTGCAATGCCAACGGTTGTTTATACCGGAACGGCTTTTTCTTGATTCCCGAGTGGATACATGGCACAACTGCCGCCGGGTCTTCCGGCTCGCCGCTTATTATCATGGGCGGGGAAAAAGTGGTCGGCGCGTTGACCGGCGGCGCAAGCACTTGTTCCGCACCCTACAACGATGATTTTTCCCGTTTCGCTTTGGCATTCGATGTTTATCCTGAAAGCATAAGACAGATGAAGGCATGGTTGGATCCCGACGGGGAGGGAATCCGAAGCATGGACGGACGTGAAATGTACGCCGAACCAAGTGTACGGACGGGAAACATCCCTTCCGGCGGCAAACCGTCAATCATCACGTTGTCCTCGGCAAATGATTACTACACTGGGCATAATAGCATGGGGCATACCGCATACGCCGAAAAATTCGAGTTCGAAACGGATCAGTTGCTTTCGGGAGTTTACGTAATGCAATATCTTTCATCAAACAGGTATGGCAATAATACATGGCTCCGGATATACGAAGGCGGCGATGTCCCCGGTAATTTGCTGTATGAGGCGGCCTTGCCGAAATACAGCCAAGGCAATGTCTCAAATATTTCCCAAGCTGAGAATTTCATGGCGTTTCCGGAGGAAATAAGAGCAGGCAAATCCTTCTATGTATCCTGCGAATTGGAATATGCCGGCAATATGGACATGTTTTCGGTTTATGCCGCGCCTGCGGCTTACAATACGGCCTATTTCGAGGCGGGAGATGTATGGTCCGCATTCACAGGGCATCCCGTGCGCCCGCAGGACTTGTCATTGTGGATAGAGCCCGTATTGCGCGACAATCATGCGCTTGCAGCGTCAGCCGAAGATGCGCCAAGCACCATATCGTTGCTTCCTAATCCGACATACGGGGATTTGACCGTGTACGGTACGGATGGGAGCGGATTTGATTATCGTATTTACGATTTGTCGGGACGTTTGTGTTCGCAGGGACATGCAATCGACGGTAAAATTGCCATGCCTGCCGAACCGGGATTTTATGTAGTAAGCATCCATGCCGGAGGTGGAACCTTGAACGAAAAAGTATTGAAATTGTGATAGCGTCCACAAAAGGCATAGTGTTGCGTAATACCAAGTACAGCGACAACAAAAACATACTTACCCTGCTTACCGAAGATTTCGGCAAAATGCCGTATATCGTGTATGCACCTCATTCGAAGCGGGCGGTATTGCGCAGCAGCGCGTTGCAGGTGTTGTCGGTATTGGACTTGCAGGTGGAACACAGGGAGGGCAGGAACTTGCAAAAAATAAAGGACGCAAGGGTGTACAAGGCCAACAAAGCCATTTTGGACAATCCGCCCAAGGCGGCCTTTTCGTTTTTCATGGCCGAGGTGGTGGATAAAAGCATATATGCCCCCGAAAAAGACAAGGAAGTGTTCGATTTTTTGTACTCGTCCATTGAGAACCTCGAAGCATCAGACAAGGTGGGCGCGTATTTGCCGATGGATTTTATGATGGATTTGAGCCGCCACTTGGGCTTCTATCCATACGACGGAGGCGATAATGAATTTTTGAGGGCATTTGCAGGCGATTCCCGTTTGGACGGATTCGTCAAGTATCTGCAAGGGGAACGGGATTTCGACAGGAACGGCAGGCGCGACATCCTGCATCTTGCAGTTGATTATTTCCGGCTCAATCTTCCTCTTTTACGCGGTTTGTCGACCGTGGAGGTTTTGGAGAGTTTCTTTTCTGAACAGTAGGCAGCCAGGTATTCCTGTTCGGTTTGTCCCGGTGTGGGGTATAGCGTGGCGCAGGATAGTTTCCCCATTACGTGCAGGTCCATCAGGGTAGTGTAACCCGACCTGCAAATTATGCGTCTCGTTCCCCTTATGTATGCTGCAAGATCTTTCCCGTTCATGTGATTGAAAACCTTGATATTGCCGTATTGTCCGCTTGTGTCTTCGTTTTGCGGCAAGCCTCTAACCATCACTATGTCCGCTTTTGAGTATTTGTATCGCCGCACCATTTCCGTTTCAAACATGCTACGTTGGGGCTCCGGTCCTGAAATGATAATCAGTATGTCGCAAGGAACAGCTTCCCCCTCTTTTTGAAAGCGGCTGTGTATGCCCACGAATTCGGCATTGCGCGGCAAGGGATATTTGTTGGCCAAGTCTCCCGAAAGTCTTATGTCTGGGGAGTCGGGTATCGCGCAGCGGTCGTACTTGTTGATTATGTGCTTGTGCAACAGGTGTACGGGATATTCGAGGAACTTCAAGCCATGCGGCATTTTTACCATCAGTTGGTGTGTTATGTACATGGTATGCGTGCCGCATCCCCAAAGCCCGAACCGATTGTCGGATACGACCAGATCGATTTCGTAAACTTTGACTATCGCTTTTATCATGCGGTGTTCCTTGCGGTAGTAGCGCAGTATGTCGGGCAAAGTCCTCAGTATCGCGGGAATTTGGTTGCCGCTTGCGGAATACCTTATTGTGAAAGATGGAAATTCTATGTGCAGGAGAGTCGGGAATTCCTGTTTCAATAATTCTCCCGATTGGCCGTATGACGCGACTATCACCTCGTGTCCGGCATTAAGATACCTGTTTATCAATGGGACGCAACGCGCAGCATGGCCAAGCCCCCAGTCAAGAGGGCATACCAAAATACGTAACTTCGTTCCTGTTCCCATCATTCCGTAACGTGTGTGCGCAATCCTAATGCCTGTACCCTTGCGGCAATTGCGTTCAGTTCGTCGATGCCGACGTGGCGCAGGGTGTCGTAAGGCGTTTTGCGGTCGAGACTGTAAATCTGGACTTCCTTGGGGCTTATTTTTTTCAAAGCGTCCAACCATGCGTTTATTTCCTCTTCGGTCGTGTTGTCGCAAGTCTCCCCTCTGAGGAATAACGTCTGGATTATGCAGTTATGCTTGAACATCGCCAAATGATTTATCAAATCATCGATGTCGAAATTGGGATTCACAGGCCGGTTGATTGCTGTTATGGATGCGGGTATGGCACTGTCCAATTTCAGTATGTTGTTGTCCACTTTGGACAAAGCGTTGAAAACGCTTTTGTTTTTGAGCTGCCATGCGTTTGAAAGTACCGATACTTTTGCGGCAGGAACAATGCGGTCGCGAATGGCTATGGTATCGTCTATTATTTCTGCAAATTGTTTGTGCAATGTGGGTTCGCCGTTACCGGCAAAAGTTATGCTGTCAATAGCGGGTTTGCCGGACGCAATGTATCCTGCTAAGAATTCTTCCAAATCGCCGGCTACTTTTTCGCGCGCAGGGACAACCCTGTCGTCCCTGCCGTCGGCATTGAGCCCGCATTCGCAATAAACGCAATCGAAAGAGCAAATCTTGCCGTTGTCAGGCAGAAGATTCACCCCTAACGATACTCCAAGCCTGCGGCTGTGTACAGGTCCGAAAATAGTTGAATGAAAAAGCATTTTATCAGGTTTTAGGTTACAGCGCAGTCTTACTACAGACTCCTGACACCTGTTTGTAGTGATATGTCGTGATAATAGTACATGGCTTATGTCAGTCAGCCCCCTTTGGGGGGCGGCAGGAAATCGCGTTAGCGGTTTTCTGCGGGGGATAAGGCAATAACTAAGCTACTTGCTTGCCCCGCAAGCAAGTAGCTTTTGTTCGGCCTCTCTCACCCTTTCGAATGGGAATTGGGCGAGAATCGAATCCATATAAGCGGCAATCTTGTCGTTGCATAAGTTGCCGATGCTGCCTTCATGGGTATGACGTACGGTCTTGTCGGCCTTGAAACGCCCTTCGTCTATGTCGATACCTACTTTCTTGTAAGCTTCGCGGAACGGTGTCCCGTTCAAAGTTAAACGGTTCACCTCCTCAACGCTGAAAATCGCGTCGTACATCGGATTGTCCAGGATATGTTCGTTCACCTCGATTTTCTCCATCATGTCTTTTACCATCTGCAAGACAGAGCATAGCTCGTCGAACATGGGCAGGAAACATTCCTTGATGATCTGTAAATCCCTGAAATATCCCGATGGCAGATTATTGGTAATCAGCAATATGTCGTTGGGTATGGCTTGCATACGGTTGCATTTGGCCCTTGTTAGCTCGAACACGTCCGGATTTTTCTTATGCGGCATGATGCTCGACCCCGTGGTGTATTGCGGGGCGAGTTTTATGAAGCCGAAATTCTGGCTGTTGAACATGCAGCAGTCAAAAGACAATTTTGATATGGTCCCGGCAACCGAAGCCAATGCCTGCGAAACGATCCTTTCGGTCTTGCCCCTTCCCATTTGGGCGTACACCACATTATAATTCAACCCGTCGAAGCCCAATAGTTCCGTGGTCATGCTGCGGTTGAGCGGGAATGAATTGCCATATCCCGCCGCAGAGCCGAGAGGATTCCTGTTCGCTACCTTGTAGGCCGACAGTAGCAATTGCATGTCGTCTGCAAGACTTTCCGCGTATGCACCGAACCATAAGCCGAAAGATGACGGCATCGCTATTTGCAGGTGTGTGTAACCGGGCATCAGTACGTTTTTGTATCTTTCGCTTTGGGAAACCAAAGTGTCGAACAGCAGTTTGACGGCATGGACGGTCTCCTCCAATTTCGCGCGGATGAAGAGTTTGAGGTCGACAAGTACCTGGTCGTTGCGGGACCTGCCGCTGTGCAGTTTTTTTCCGCACTCTCCCAACATGAGCTCCACTTGCGAATGCACGTCTTCCACGCCGGGATCGATTTTGAAATCCCCGGCTTCTATACGGGCATGGATGTCTCTCAAACCGGATAGGATTTGTTCAAGGTCTTCTTTGTCAAGCAGTCCTACGCTTTCGAGCATGGTGGCGTGGGCCATGGACCCTATGACGTCGTATTTTGCTATGTACATGTCCATTTCGGCATCTTTGCCAATGGTGTACTTTTCCACGTCGGCATTGACCGAATATTTCTTTTCCCAAAGTTTGTTTCCCATCTTTTTGTGCTTGTTGGCAGTTGTCGAACTGTATTTATTTGTTGCCTTGTTTTTGGCACGCGGCGGCCAATGCCGATGCAAGTATGTCCAATCCTTTCTTTATGTTGTCTCCTATCATGGCTTTCATGAAAAAAGGAATATCGGCTTTCAACGTCATTTTCATGCGGGTGTCCTCGTCATTTACT
The DNA here is from genome assembly GCA_017694565.1 of Candidatus Enterocola intestinipullorum. Taxonomy (GTDB): domain Bacteria; phylum Bacteroidota; class Bacteroidia; order Bacteroidales; family Paludibacteraceae; genus Enterocola; species Enterocola intestinipullorum. The sequence continues at coordinate 18,280 of JADIMR010000106.1, forward strand.
CCGACAAGTTGGATCCACATGTTGAAAGACAAGGGCGATTTGTCCGATTCGAACTTTATTGTCTTGCAAGGCTCCCTTTCTATGATGCGCAATCCGATTTCACCGAAAGGGTCCACAGTGCAGTAAACACTGTCGCTATCGGTGCGGACGTTTTTTATGCGGTCGTCTTGCAGGCGGTCGAAAATCCCGGAAAGGCTTGACAGGTCGCTTAACCTTGCGAATGCCTCTTCTTGGCTCGCCGCTATGCTTTTTACAGAGCTTTCGTAAGTTTCCATTATCGTGAAATTATTGCATCCAAGTCGATGGAGATTTCCTCCATTCTTTCAATGTCGCTAATTCGTCGTCCTTGATATAGTCGATTTCCAAGGCCTTCTCAACAACGGCCTCATAGTTTGAAATCGTGTCCAATCGTACTCCTGCGTCGTTGAATTGTTCTTCTGCCAACGGGAATCCGTATGTAAATATCGCTACCATGCCCAGCACATCGCTCTTTTTTTCATTCCGAAGCGCGTTCACGGCTTTCAAGCTGCTGCCGCCCGTGGAAATCAAGTCTTCTATCACTACTACCTTTTTACCTTCCGGCAGGTTGCCTTCCACGAGGTTTTCCATGCCGTGGTCTTTTTTGGACGAACGGACGTAAACGAAAGGCAAGCCCAACAAGTCGGCAACCAATGCCCCTTGCGCTATCGCGCCTGTCGCCACGCCTGCGATGTATTCGGCATCCGGGTATTTTTCCGCTACCATGCGGGCGAGTTCCACGCGGATGAAATTCCTTACGGAAGGATAGGACAAAGTTACCCTGTTGTCGCAGTAAATGGGGGATTTCCAGCCGGAAGCCCACGTGAACGGTTTCGACGGTTGCAGTTTTACTGCTTTGATGTCCAATAATTTTTCGGCTAAAAGCCCGGCAGATGTTTCCATGTTTTTGATATTATCTATGTTTGTCTCGTCAGTTGAAAAAAGCCCTCCATTTGTCAAGCAGTTCCCGCATGTCCTGCGGAAGCGGGGAATCGAAAAGCATGCGCTTGCGTGTCGAAGGATGTTCGAACCCCAGGGTGCGGGCATGTAACGCCTGCCGCGGGCAGATGGCAAAACAATTTTCCACAAAACGGGTGTATTTCGCAAAATTGTTGCCTTTCAGTATTTTGTCCCCGCCGTAGCGCGCATCCGAAAACAGCGGGTGCCCGATATGTTTCATGTGTGCGCGTATCTGATGGGTCCGTCCTGTTTCCAATTTGCATTCCACAAGCGATACGTAATGGAAGTTTTCCAGTACGCGGTAGTGGGTTACTGCATGTTTGCCTTGTGATCCGTCAGGAAATACGGCCATTCGCAAACGGTCTTTCGGATCCCGTCCTATATTGCCTGTTACAGTGCCTTCGTTGTCCGGCACTCCCCATACTACGGCATTATAAAGCCTGTCGGTGGTCTTGTCGAAAAATTGTTTTGCCAGAAACGTTTTGGCAAACGGATTTTTTGCCACCAATAACAAACCCGAGGTGTCCTTGTCGATCCTGTGTACCAATCCGAGCCGGGGGTCGTTCGCATCCAATGCCGTGCCTGCGTTATAATGCCATGCAAGGGCGTTGAGCAGGGTGTTGTCGAAGTTCCCGTGGCCGGGATGGACCACAAGCCCGGCCTGTTTATTGATGACTATCACGTCGTCGTCTTCATAAACAATGTCCAAGGGAATGTTTTTCGCCTCGATTACCGATGTGTCGTTTGGCGGGTAATCGAGCATTATGGTAACGACTTCGCCGGGCTTTATCTTGTAATTGGATTTTACGGGCTTGCCGTTGACGCAAATACATCCCGCGTCCGCACTGTTCTGGATCCTGTTGCGCGAGGCATTGGTAATCCTGTCTGTCAGGAATTTGTCAATGCGGATAGGGGTTTGTCCGGGATCGGCTTGAAACCTGAAATGTTCGTATCGCAGGTTTTCGTCTTCCCCTTCCAAATCAATATCTGTAATTTCGTCGGGCATTAGAAAATTATTTCCTCCTCCATCGAATACTCGTCCGCTCCGGGCACTGCCGCGTCGTAGTAATCCCCGTCGGCATTGTCGTATATCGCGGTGCTGTCTTCTGCCGTCTGCGTGCCGCTTTCGGGAATTTCGTATTCATAGCCGCTGCCGGCCCAAATGACCAAATTGGAATTTATCGGCAGCCGTTCCCCGTCCTTGACTTCCTTCCCGTCGCAATATACGGCAAGGACAAGATCCTTGTAGGCAGACGGTTTGTATATCACGCTGTCGATCTTGAATTCCGCGCTTTCCAGGGAAACCCTTGCCTGCCGTACCGACAGGTCTATTGTTTGCGGCAGCGCAACCATCTGCACGCCTTTCGCATTTATCGTAAGGTAGATTTTCCGTCCTGATTTTACCATTGCGCCGGCAAGTGGATATTGCTCGACTATAAGTCCGCGTCCGGCATTGCGGCGGTATACGGAATCCACTACTTCGCACTGCAACCCGCGCCCTTCCAATAATCGCGCCGCGCTTTCCTCGTCCATGTTTTCAAGGTCGGGAACCTCTTCTTCTTCGCCGTGCCGGGTATAAAAATCCATGCCGAAAAACGTAAGTGCGACAAGCAGGCAGCCGGTAATTATTATCAGCAACAAGTTGCCGACAATGTAATGTTTCTTGAAAAAGGCTATGATTTTTTTCATCCGGTCCTTATGCTTCTGCTTTGAACGGGGCGATGATGGTTCCGGCCTGTTTGCGTTCGGGCAACTTGATGCTGCCGTACTGCGCTTCATATTTCATCAGGTTTTCCTGCAATGCCGCCAATGTCCGTTTTGCATTCACGGGACTCATTACCACCCGCGATTTGACCCTCGCCTTGTTGCTTCCCGGCACAAGCCTTACGAAATCTATCACGAATTCTTCCTGCGAATGGGAAACAACGGTCATGTTGGAATATACGCCGTCCATTACGTCGGCAGGTATGTCTATGTTAAGTACGTTTTTGTTTTCTTTCTGTTCCATTATTGTAATATTATTTTGATGCAAAGATAGTGTTTTTTTCAGGTTTCAGGTTACAGGTTACAGGTTTCAGTGATTAGTGGATAGTTAGCCGCTTCGCGGCAGTGGATAGTGAATAGTGAATAGTGAATAGTGAATAGTGAATAGTGAATAGTGAATAGTGAATAGTGAATAGTGAATAGTGAATAGTGAATAGTGAATAGTGAATAGTGATAAGTTACGGTATGCACCTCGTAATGTAAGCACCATGTTGAAAGTAGGTTTTAGTGCAAGCACAAGGGTCTAGGAAGGCTGCCCCCTTTGGGGGCAGAAATAAATCATCGAAGATGATTTATTTCGGGGGATAAGACAATGAAGGGCGTGCGAAGCACGCCCCCTCTGGGGGCTGAAAATTCGTGCAAACGAGGGCAGAGGACAAACTTGTTTGGACTATGCCAAGTGCAGCCGAATTTGGAGAAACTCAAAAAAAACACTGCGTGTTTTTTTACGGGGGATTAAACAATGACGGGCAGCGCCCGCCCCCTCTGGTGGCTGTGAAAATTGCATTAGCAATTTTCACGGGGGATAAGACAATGGCAAGCGATAGCCTGCAAAGCAGGCCTAATAATTTTTAATTTTAAATTTTTCATTTCTAATTATAATATGTATCTTTGCAGTCGCTTTTTTGCTAAGGGTATATCATGCTTTGCGGTGGAAAGTATTATATTGAATTTGACGAGGATGCCGTAGATGGAATATCGCGGCGTTATGCCTTGTCGGAAGATTTTTTTACCGCCTTGCCGCAAGATGAGATAAAATCCGGAAGCCTTGAAGCAAATGCGCATTTGCGCCCGGTCGGCGGCATCTGGCATTTGCATTTTGAAATTTCCGGCAATGTCGCGGTTGTTTGTGACCGTTGCCTTGATTTGGTATCTTTTCCGGTCGAAACGGGGAACGACACGGACATAAAATTCGATGAAGTCCGTGAAGCTGACGAGACGGAAACATCCATAATCCTACCTGTTGGCGAAAAAGGCATTGATCTTGCATGGTATTTTTATGAAGCGGTACTTTTGTCTTTGCCCGTCAAACGAGTCCACGCTGATGGCGAATGCAACCGGAACATGCAGGATTTGTTGGACCGTTACGAAAACGGATCAGTTTCATCGTCCGGTACGGACAGTATCGATCCACGGTGGGAAAGCTTGGAAAAATTGAAACAAAACGATTAAAATTGTTATAACATGGCACATCCTAAAAGAAAACAATCCAAAACAAGGTCGGCTAAGCGCAGGACCCATTATGTTGCTGTTCCTCCTACCTTGGTCGCTTGCTCCAATTGCGGTGCCTTGCATTTGGCACATCATGTTTGCGGCGAATGTGGTTATTACAGGGGAAAGTTGGCAGTCGAGCAATCTGCCCAATAAGCAACATAAACCTGTCAGGCAAATTCTTTCGCTACAATTCAGGCAATGAATTAATAGTTTGTGGACTGCGGTCGTCGACCGCAGTTTTTTTTGCACCCTTTTCCGCTTTTTTTCCTACCTTTATGGCTCTGAAATTTTTAACAGACATGATATGAAAACCACAAAAAAGATTGTGCTTCCCGAAAGCGAAATGCCCCGTTATTGGTATAACGTGCTGGCGGACATGCCCAACAAGCCTCTGCCCCCGTTGAACCCGAAAACGCGCAAACCGATTACTCCCGAGGAGTTGGAGCCGATATTCGCGAAAGCACTTATCGAACAGGAACTTTCTACGGAACGTTGGATAGAAATTCCCGACGAGGTCCGCAACTTGTACAGGATATACAGGCCTACGCCGTTGGTAAGGGCTTCCGGTTTGGAGAAAGCCCTTGATACCCCGGCAAAAATATACTTCAAGAACGAAAGCGTGAGCCCTGTCGGGTCGCACAAGCTGAATTCCGCGATTCCGCAGGCCTATTTCAATAAAATACAAGGCGTTACTTCGCTTACTACCGAAACAGGCGCAGGTCAATGGGGAAGTGCCCTGAGTGTGGCCGCTAAACATTTCGGCTTGGCCCTTAAAGTGTACATGGTAAAGGTAAGCTATGAGCAGAAGCCTTACCGTAAGGCCGTCATGAACACGTACGGCGCGCAAGTGTTCGCTTCTCCGAGCGATACTACCGAAATAGGGCGCAAGATGAGGGCACAGTTCCCTGGAACAAGCGGTAGTCTCGGCATGGCGATATCCGAAGCCGTCGAAGAAGCCATGAAGGACCCTAACACCAAATATACCCTCGGCAGCGTGCTTAACCATGTCATGCTTCATCAAACCATCATAGGTTTGGAAGCCGAGAAACAAATGGAACTCGCGGGCGATTATCCCGATGTTGTCATAGCCTGCTTCGGCGGAGGTTCCAACTTCGGAGGCATAACGCTTCCCTTCTTGCGTCATAAGTTCGTGGAAGGCAAGGACATCCGCCTTGTCGCGGCAGAACCAGCTTCGTGTCCCAAGCTTACACGCGGACAGTTTTATTATGACTTCGGGGACACCGAAGGTTATACTCCGTTGCTGCCCATGTATACTCTCGGCCATGATTTCGAACCCGCCAGCATTCACGCCGGAGGTTTGCGTTATCACGGAGCCGGGTCTATCGTCAGCCAGTTGCGCAAAGACGGGTTGGTGGAAGCCGTCGACATCAAACAAAAGGAAACGTTCGAGGCCGGTATCCTCTTTGCCCGCTCGGAGGGCATCATTCCCGCCCCGGAATCCACTCACGCCATTGCGGCTACAATCCGTGAAGCGTTGAAGGCCAAGGAAGAAGGCAAGGAAACAGTAATCCTCTTCAATTTGTCGGGACACGGTCTTATCGACATGACGGCATACGAGAATTACCTTTCAGGAAAACTCGAAAATTACGACGTTCCCCAAGAGGATATAGACAAGAGCATTGATGAAATCAAGACTTTGCAGCCGTAGGCGGGGGTAGTTAGTAATTAATACGGAGCGGTGAATGGGTTCGTGCATTTACCGCTCTTTTCTTTTGAAGCGCATCTTTTCTTCGGACACGGCCCGCAATACGGTTTTGTCCTTTGGAACATAAATATCGTATTTGTCTTTTGGCCGGATGGGACGGCAATTCAGGAATCCCTCCAAAAGTGTAATGTCCCTCTGCGTGATTTTGTCCGGGGTATACATCGTTCCTATCGATGCCGGCGACATGGTTATGCGCTTTGGCCGGTTGTCCTCATCCACATACACAACCAATTTGCTGCTTTCGGCACGGTTTATGCCGACATATTTCTTCTCTTTTTCGATTTCAGGTTTGACAGTACTTGTAGTGTCCTGGTCTTCTTCCACGAAATATATGGACATGGCATTGCCTTCCACATCTATCCTGTCCACGCGGCCGTCGTTCACGTATGCACGTATTTGTTTGCCTGAGACCTGGTTATATGCTATGGTGTCCACTTCCATGAATACGAAAGCGTTGCCGAGAACGTCTATCTTGTCCAATTCTTCATCTTTGGAATACATGTAAATGGAATCACCGGTAATCTGCTTTTTTTCGTTCCAGCAAACCGGTGTCCCGTAAAGCCGCATTATGCTGTCCTTGGAAGTGTAATACATCGAGTCGCAGATCGATTGGAAATCGACTTGATATGCCTGTACGTTGTAATTGCCCCAAACATCCGTCCCGTCGTCCGACGCGAAGAACAAGGTATCGGCCGTCAGGAACAAGCTGTCTTTTTGCGAATGTTCGATAAAAGTCGCCCGTTTTATCATGTACCCGTCCTTCTTGATTTCGTTATAAAATCCGTAGTCCCCCCTTACCATCACCTTTTCCGCCGTGTCGCGCAGGGTGGCGGCGATGCGGCATTCGGCAAAACCGTTTTTGTGGTCGTAAAAAATAGTGTCGGCGGTCAATGTGCGTCCGTCGGCATCGGTTATGACGGAGTTGTCCAATAGTTGGGAGTAGTCGCGCTTGGTGTCATACCAGCCTTTTTCCGAGTATACGGTTGTGCTGTCGTGGATTATGGTGGAAGGTCCGACTATGCGCGCCATCCCGCTTTTCGTATTGTATCTAAGAGTGTCCGAGTATAATACCCCGTCAGGAGTTGTCAGCACTACATCGCGTTGGAATACCGCCAAATCGTGGTCAGGATAATAACTGCCGTTGATAGAAGTCAGTACGTTGGTGCTGTCTACCAACTTTCCCCAAATGAAATAATAACCCACATCTTTTATCCTGTCGTAATTGAGCGAGTCGGTGTATAATGTCGCGTCTTTGTTCTCCATGCGCACGTTGTCGCGAAGGCGGGCAAGTTTCGTGTTGCCGTCGTAATACAGGCGGTCTCCGTATACGAAAAGCGTGTCGCCTTGTTCCATGCGTATGTTGCCCATCGCGTGGATCAAATTGCTTTGATTGTAGAAATAGGCCGTGTCGCAATACATGTACGCGCTGTCGTGGCGGAATTTCACATTGCCTACCAATATCTGGCAGTCGGGCGCGACGGCTTCGTCGAAATTGAGAGTTTCGGAATGTTCAAGGTATATAAGCGTCTTTTCGGCGGGAATCGTACCAGTCGATAAGAAAAACGCCAAAGCTGACAAGCAGAATTTCCTTATTCTTTTATCCATCCGGGGTAGGTGAATTGGCAATCCCTGTATTCTGGATTGATAAAAATGTATGTCTCTTTTTGCTTTTCCTTTATCCAGTTCTCGATTAGCTCCTTGTTGCGGAGCGATGTAACCATGTTTTTCAAAGTTTGGAAGTCCTGGTCGGGATTGGCCGTATGCCTTTCGGTCTTACTTTTGAGTTTTACTATGCAGACAAGCTCCTTGCCCGTATCGGTTTTGTATGTGAACGGCTCGGACACTTCGCCTACGTGCATGTTGTAAACGGTTTTGGCGATGTCCGGGGGCAATTCCTGTATCTCGAACTTGCTGCTCCCGTTTTGCGGATTCAACATGGTGCCGTCGCTTTGGTTAGTGTCCTTGTCTTCAGAGAATACCCTGACCGCCTGTTCGAATGTAAAATGATTCTGGCGTATGTCGTTGGCGACACTGTCCAAGCGGGCTTCGGCGGCAGCTTTCTCTCCTGCATCCACATCCGGAATAAGCAATATGTGGCGGCAGTTCACCTGGTCGTTTTTCCGTTCTATGAGTTGGATTATATGGTAGCCGAATTCCGTTTGCACGATACGCGATATTTTTCCCGGTTCGTACAAGGAAAAGGCGGCATCGGCAAATTCGGGAACCAACTTGCCCCTGCTCATGAATCCCAATTCCCCGCCTTGCATGGCGGACCCCCTGTCTTCGGAGTACAGGATGGCCAACGTTGAGAAATCGGCGCGTCCGGATTGCACGTCTTCGGTGTATTCGCGCAGACGGCTGCGGATACGTTCTTCTTCCGCATGGGTTATTTTGGGCGCGATGGTTATTATTTGCACTTCAACCTGTTCGGGAATGACGGGGATGCTGTCTTTCGGCATCTGGTTATAGAATTTGCGCACATCGCCCGGTGTGATTTCTACCGAACCGACAATCGTCCTCTGCATTTCCTGGACGGTCAATTGGTCTTCTATGGTCCTCGCAAGTTCGCTTTTTATTTCGCGTATGGATTTCTTGAAATACTCCTCGACTTTTTCTTCCGAGCCTATTTGTTGGATGAAGAATTTCAAACGGCCTTCCACCTGCATGTCCACTTGCGATTGCGTAACAACGATACTGTCTATTTTCGCTTGGGCTATGAACAGTTTTTGGATGGCTAATTGTTCCGGTATTACGCAATACGGATCGCCTTCTATTTTTTGCCTGTTGTACCTCATACGCATGATTTCGGTCTCGATGTCCGATTTCAAAATCGGCTCGTCGCCCACCACCCATGCCACTTCGTCGATGGTCTTTGAAGCGTGTGCGGTGCAGGAGACAACGATGCACAAAAATAATGGGAAAAGCAGGCGTTTCATTGTTCGTCTCGGTTGAATGTTCGTAACTGCCGGTCTTCGATTGCTTCTTGGTACAATTCGTTCTCGAAGTTCCGGATGATATCGTGCTTTTGCTTGTTGGTCAATATGTTGAGAATATCAGGAGCAGCCATTTCCAAAGGCATGGGCTTTCCTGCGTTTATCAATCCGGAAATCTTCAAATAGTGGATTTCCTTTTCGGTATATTGGATGATTGTCCCCCGTGTCAATGCCGGGTCGTTCGAATCTTTCTGTTCCGGCATCAATGAGGCTATCTCAGGATAATTTGTCCATGTGTCGTTGAAGAATTTGCAATCCAAAGCGTATTGGGTACAGTAACGCATTATGTTGTCCAAGTTCCCGTCGTTAAGATCCTCCAACCACTTTTCCAATTGGATACGTTTTTTCGCGTTGGCAGGAACTTTAAGGTAAACCCCTTTCACGACCGCCTCTTTTAGAGGGAAAATATCTTTTTGCTTTTCGTAAAATGCGGCAATACTGTCTTCGCTTATATCCTTCATGCGGTTTTCCACAAGTCCGCGCTTGTATTCGTTTATAATCAATTCGCGTTTGAATTGTTCGGCACGGCGGTTAATGTCTTTCATGTCCACATTGTTTGCCGCCTTGTCGTAGAGCAGGGCGTTGACGGCCCATCTATGTATGTAGTTCTCGGCAAAATTGCTGCTGTCTGTCGGGGACAGACCCGCCGGCATGATTTCCATTATGTCTTCATAATACAAGGTCTGTCCGGCGACTTCCATCACGGGCGTTTTGCCGTAATCGCTTACTGCAAGGCGGTTGCAGGCATTCCAAGACATTATGCCTATCAAAAACAGTATGGAAACGGTTTTAGTCATTCTATGCTGTCAAGGACTTTCTGGTAAACGCGGATTTCATATTTTTTGCGCAGATTCTCGATCCACTTCCTTTCCAATTCTTTCTGATAGTCGTTTATTACGGAGCCTTTCACGTCTTTGTAAGATTCGGGCTGCTCCATGATTTTTCCTATCGCGAAAGCGTCTTCAAAGCCTTTTATCACCGGTTTCTTACCCTGCTTGAAAGCATAGTAATCCGCAACGGGGTCGTTGCCCTTTATATATGTCTTTGCTTTCAATACCTGTATGTCGCCTTTGCCGCCGGCATTGAACGTCCGTTTCAATACGACGGATACGCTGTCGGCAGGGAGTGTCGCCGCCAATTCTTCCGCTTGTTCCCTTATTTCTGGGGTCTTGCAATAAATGATGCGGCCCTTGAAACGCGGGAGTTCCCAGGCGTAGTCCTCTTTGTGCGCTTCGTAATAGGCTTCAAGCCCGGTAGTGTCCTTGCCGGCTTTTTGCCATACGCTGTCGTTGCTTATGTTGAACAGCAGTATGCCGTCGCGGTATTCCTGCATCAGATATGCGAAGTCCTTGTATTTGTTTTCAAGGTTGGCGTCCTCGTATTCGGTCAGCGAGAAATTAATGTAGGCGTTCACGCTGTCTTTTATTCCGGGATGTTCCTTGCAGAATTGCTCCAACCCTTCTTTTGTCAGTTTTTGGTCGGCAAATGTCGCGATAGTCTCACCTTTTCCCTCCTTGAAGCCATAATAGTCTTTAAGCTTGGCTATGAAACTGCCGGCGATGGCAGTTCTCCTTTGGTCGCGCATCACCACCGATTCTATCGAGCTGCGCATGTTTCCGTCCAAAACGGGAAGATTCCGCCTGCCTATCAATTTTATTATGTGCCAACCGTAATTTGTTTCAACGGGCTTGGACAGGTCCCCGGGATTTTCCAAGGCGAATGCGGCATCATCGAAGTATACGTTGGTGCGTCCGACGGTAATCCATGGAAGTTCCCCGCCTTTGCCGGCATTGCTTCCGTCCTGGGAATATTTTGCGGCCATTTGTGCGAAGTCCGCGCCTTTTTCCAACTCCGAATACAGCGAGTCGGTCAGCGAGCGCAGTTTTTCCACGGTCGTCGAATCCGCGCCTCCCGGTTTTGAAATAAGGATGTGCGCCGTCAGTATTTCGCCTTTGTCAGGACGTCGGTCGGTAACTTTGATTATGTGGTAGCCATACGGGGTCCGGATCAATCCGCTGTGCTTTCCGACAGGGCATTTGTATGCGGCATCTTCCAACGGGTAAAGCAAGGTCATCCCGCTGATGAATCCCATGTCGCCGCCCCTTGACTTGGTACGGATGTCGTCGGAAAATTCTTTGGCAAGCCGGGCGAAGTCTTCGCCTTTGTCCAACATGTCCACTATGTCTTTGCCTTTTGCGTATGCAGTGGCGGTGTCCCCGTCGATTATGCGCAACATTATATGGCTTACGCGGACATTTTCTTTCAACCGGGCGTATTCTTCTTCAATGAGGGCGTTTTTAAGGCTGTCGTCAGTGAGGTAGGGCGCAGCCAATTGCTTGCGATATCCGGCAATCTCGTTTTGGTATGCCTGCACGGTATCGTAGCCTTTTTCCTTGGCTTCCAGTACCTTCAACTTTAAGTTGGCGAACATGTCCACATATTCTTCGGGAGTAGGCCTGTCTTTCGACAAGTTGCTGTTTTTGTCATAATAATACTCGAACTCCTCTTTTGAAATGCCCGTGTCCCCGATTTTCATTATACGTGGGTTGTCATTTTTGGCGGAAGCGTAAACGCAACTTGCCGCAAGACTTGCGGCAAGCATTATCGACCTGTATATAGCGTGTTTCATTTTATTGTCGTTTTTTATTGTTCTCCTCGTGAATAGTTCGGAGCTTCTTGCGTGATTGTCACGTCGTGAGGATGGTTTTCCCTTACGCCGGCAGCCGTGATGCGGGTGAATTTGGCTTCGTGAAGGGCTTCTATGTCTTTCGCGCCGCAATAGCCCATGCCCGAACGCAAGCCGCCGATAAGCTGGTAGACTACTTCGAAAAGCGAACCCTTGTAGGGAACGCGGGCCGCGATTCCTTCCGGAACCAATTTTTTCACATCGTCTTCGGCATCCTGGAAATAGCGGTCTTTCGAACCTTTTTGCATGGCCTCCAAAGAACCCATGCCGCGGTATGATTTGAATTTCCTGCCGTTGTAGATTATCGTGTCGCCAGGGGATTCTTCCACTCCGGCCAGAAGCGATCCTGCCATGATGCTGCTTGCGCCTGCTGCCAACGCCTTTACTATGTCGCCCGAATAGCGGATGCCGCCATCGGCTATGACTGGCACGCCTGTGCCTTTCAAAGCTTTGGAAACCTCGTAGATGGCTGTGAGCTGGGGAACTCCGACACCTGCGATTACGCGGGTGGTGCATATCGAACCGGGTCCTATGCCGACTTTTACCGCGTCTGCCCCGGCATCCACCAAGGCTTTGCCCGCTTCGCCGGTAGCAATGTTGCCGACCACTATGTCGATTGTCGTGAAGCGGCGTTTGGCTTCTTTGAGCGTGTCGATTACACCTTGTGAATGCCCGTGGGCGGTGTCGATTACTATCGCGTCCACACCTGCTTCGACCAATGCTTCCATGCGTTCGAAAGTGTCAGCCGTAACCCCGACGCCGGCGGCGACCCTTAGCCTGCCCAAGGAATCCTTGCATGCCATGGGCTTGTCCTTGGCTTTTGTAATGTCCTTGTACGTTACCAGGCCAACCAAACGGCCGTCCTTGTCTATGACGGGAAGCTTTTCTATTTTATGTTTTTGCAGTATTTGCGCGGCAGTTTCCAAATCGGTGGACTGGTTCGTTGTGATGAGGTTCGTTTTCGTCATCACTTCGTCGATGGGGCGGTTCTGGTTGCGCTCGAAACGCAGATCCCTGTTGGTGACAATGCCCACGAGATGTTTGTCGTCGTCCACGACGGGAATGCCGCCGATCTTGTATTCGCTCATCAAGGCGAGAGCGTCCGCAACCCTTTTGCCTTTCTGTATGGTTACAGGGTCGTAAATCATGCCGTTTTCGGCGCGTTTTACCATATATACCTGTTTGGCTTGTTCAGCGATGCCCATGTTTTTATGGATAACGCCGATGCCTCCTTCGCGGGCGATGGCGATTGCCAATTTCGCTTCGGTTACGGTATCCATCGCGGCGGATACTATGGGTGTGTTCAGATTTATGTTGCGTGAGAACTTTGAAGCAAGGTTCACGTTGCGGGGAAGAACTTGTGAATAAGCCGGAATCAAGAGGACATCGTCAAAAGTGAGACCGTCCATTACGATTTTGTCTGCAATAAATGACATAGTTTCGTCTCTTTAAAATTTATTGCGTGCAAATTTACAGAAAATCTGTGGAATAACCGCCAAAAATTGGAAGATTAACGCAAGGGCATGGGATTATAAACAATACCAACGGAAGAATAGCAAGTTTGTGTTTGGGGTAGACCAAAACCGCTTGCTATCCTCAGTTGGTTGAAACGTCATTTTATTTGTGCCCGAATCCTACTCAAACTTGCCTGTGTGATGCCTAAATAGGTGGCGATACTTCCTAACGGCAACCGCTGTAACAAATC
>JADIMR010000107.1 GCA_017694565.1 Candidatus Enterocola intestinipullorum
TCACTTATGGAGATTGAGAAGAAATGGACGATGCCTATTTCAAACTGGGGATTGATTATGAACCAGTTTATACTTATCTTTGAAAACAGAATCCAGATATAAGAAGAAACTTATAACTGAATCCTGTTCCCCTTTACACAAAATTTTGGACAGTGTCAAATATATTCAGCCACTTATCGTTAGATTACGATTCTTGGTGGTGCTGTTCAAAATCCATTTTTCAAATCTCTTGCCCCGTAACTTATAGTCGAATCTTCTCAACGCTTTCATCAATATAAGCGTATTTTGTCTTTTTGCCCGCTAATAACCATATCCTTTTAAAAATCACCAACTCATCCTCCCTCTCAAGCTGCAAATTCTTGATTTGCGAACAAGCGGCCTTTGTATGTCGGCAAAATAAAAAAAGGCCCCGCAAGTCGAACGACTTTCAAGGGCTCCTTACTGATATGTTGGCATTTTCTGGTGGCGTTTATGCTGCTTTCGGATTTAATGCCGCGATTTTACCGTCAATTTAAAAATAGTATTTCACACCAACCGATAAGCCATAGTTAAGACCGAAAGAAACATTTGTCACAGCGGTATAGGTGTCTTTTAAATTGGTGGCGTCCATTCTTGCATAGCTTACCGTCAGGCTTAGCAAGTTGGCATAAACACCCCAGTTGTCGGAGGGCTTGAATTCTATGCGGCCCAAATCGAAGTTCGCACCGAGCGCGAACGGTATGGCTGTAGTTATTTTCTGTTCTTGTGAATTTTGTATGAACGATCCGCCTCCGAATCCGAGGGAGAAGCCCGGTGTATAAAAGAATTTGTCGGATATTATGTGCACGTAATAATTTGCGCCGATGGTAAACAGGGCGACGTTCGTGTACAAAACATCGGGGCTTTCTCCGCTGGCGTTCAAGGAATAACTAAGTCCTGCGGATAACGACAAGTTGTCGATGACGAAGTACGAAACTTCGGGATTGAATCCGAAGTTTATGCCGCCGTTGGATTGGGCGGTGGGGCTTTCTTCTCCAAGAACAGTGGTTGTAGTGTACAAGGTGCTTGTTCCGAAAGTTATGCCTCCGCCTACGGCAAGGTCTCCTCTCTGCTGAGCGAGAGCGTAAATCGAAAAGATTGTCGATAACGACAATAATAAAATAACGCGTTTCATTTTGAAGAAATTAAAGAGTTCGAAAAAGTGAAGATTGATATGTTTAGTAAAATTAATAAAAAACATGGATTGCAATATGCTTGACTGTTTGTTTTTATTACGATGAATAAATTACGATTTACGGGGATTGTGATTAACGGTTTAATCGTTATCTTCGTTTGTGAAACTTATAATTGTCCTAACGCGAGAATAATTAAAGTTCCGCGATTTCTTGTGATTGATTACAAATGTTTCGCTTACGGGCAGGTATTAAAAACTTGTGATTTCATTCCAAATTCCTATGCCGAGAAATATGATTACGCTTGCCAGATTGGTGGCAAGGTAGCCGAATTTCTTGTGTTTCAAGAATAGGTATGTGGAGGCGATAAATATCGTTATGATGCAGGCTTGTGACAGGCTGGTCGTAAGTCCCGTGGTTTGGGAGTAGGGCAATGCGGCAATGAGCTTTGCCGATATATGGATAAAATCGGCATTCAAGTCGCAAAGCCATGCGCAGGCAACCGCCAATGGCGGGAAAAACGACACTGCCAGAAGCGTTAGGGAAAGGTATATGAGCAATGTGGATGCAGGGCCGATGAGGAAGTTGGCCAACAGGAAATAATTCGGGAATTGATGGAAATAATACAGGCACAAGGGCAGTGTTGCCGCTTGTGCAGCTATTGAAATAGCGGTCATTTCCCATACCGTGCGCAGAATCTTGTTTTCGGGGCGGACGGTCGATGTCATGGCTTTGCCCATCGTGAGTATGCCGGCCACGGCTGCGTAGCTTAATTGGAAGCCTACGTCGAAAAGCCATGCCGGGTTTATCGCAAGCAGGCAGAAACATGAAAACGCGAGGGTGTTGAGGTCGTAAGCTTTGCGTCCTGTCATTCGTGCACCGGCCATGATGCTTGCCATTGCCGCAGACCTTATTCCAGGGGCGGGAAGCCCGCAAAGGAAGGTGTACGCCCACACCGCAGTTATTACCAAAATATGTTTCAAACGATTTGAGACGGGATGGAAGCTCATGAACGACAGTAGTTTGCAAAGCGCGATGTAAATTAATCCGACGTGCATCCCGCTAACTGAAAGTATGTGCGAGACGCCCGTGGCAGCGAAGTCGTTTTTAGTTTCCTTGCCGATGCCGGAAGTGTCGCCGAGACACAATCCTGCTGCCATGCCTGCGTTTTCGGGCGACAAGTAACGGTAAAAAACGGCTATTAGTTTTTCTTTCGCGTTTTCGGAAAGCCTTTGCAAGTTGAAACTGCTGTCGCGCTGTGCGATGGTCCACGAGCGGGACGGCACGTAGGTTGTGTAGTGTATGCCGCGTGAAAGCAAGTAGCCGCTTCCGGTGGGTTCAGGTTTGCACTGCAGGTAGATGAGGTCGCCTGTGCCGAGAGTGCGGGCGAGGCTGTCCTTTTGCAGGTAGAGCGCGGCTTGCGCCGGGGCGCAAGCCTCCGCCCGCAACTTCGCGTACACTTGTATGCTTTTGGGTTTTTCTTGCGGTGCGGCGGTGATTTCGGCCTCGAAGTTGCGGGCGGAGCACGCCAATGGCTTCGCTTCGGACTGCACCGCATTGCAGGCTATGCCCAAGGCGAAAAGCATGGCGAGAGGCGCGAAGCCCTTGGCGTGCCGCGCTCCGTATCCCTCGAAGCGTTTCGACAGCACGATGCTTGTTTGGCACAAAAAGGCTGCGGCAAACAGTACTATTGCGGCTTGCAAGTCGAGTTTGAAGCATACGCTTGCGGCTATGCCGGAGGCGAATGCCGATGTAATCGGTATGAAAGGATGTTTGTGCAATTAAGAATTATGATGGATATGCAGTGGCACAGTCAATTTATTAGTACCAACACTACGAGGTGCTACTACCCACTAATCACTAACCAATCTTTTGAGGGCGGCGATGGCGGCGACGGGGTCGGGAGATTTGAAAACATAGTTCCCGGCAACCAATACGTCAGCTCCGCGTTCCACCAACGCTTTGCCTGTTTCCAAATTCACGCCTCCGTCTACTTCGATTTCGGCTTGCGAATTTTTCCTGAGTATCAGTTCTTTCAATTCACTGACTTTGTCCAAGCAGCCTTCGATGAATTTTTGTCCGCCGAATCCCGGGTTCACAGACATCAGCAATACCATGTCCACGTCGCGGACTATGTCTTGTAGCAGGCAGACCGGTGTATGCGGGTTCAGCGTTACGGCAGCCTTCACCCCCTCGTTCTTGATGCTTTGTATGGTGCGGTGCAGGTGGGGGCAGGTTTCGTAGTGCACGTTGATGATGCTTGCCCCGGCTTTTGCGAAACGGCTTACGAATTTGCCGGGTTCCACTATCATCAAATGCACGTCCAAAGGCTTCTTGCACAAATCCTTTATGCTTTCAATCACAGGAAATCCGAACGATATGTTCGGTACGAAAACACCGTCCATTATGTCCAAGTGCAGGTAGTCGGTCTCGCTTCGGTTTATCATTTCGATATCCTTGCCGAGAGCGGCGAAATCTGCCGAAAGCAGCGATGGTGAAACTTTTGCCATGTTTCTATATTGTTTTTTTCTTTTTACAAAGATAGGAAGGAATAATTATTGGGCTCGTAGCAGAATCAAATCAAATGGCAACAGTGAATGCGCAAACAATTTGCTTTTTTTTCTTGTTCAATGAAACAGTATGATTTTCCTAAAAGTTGATATGCATAGTCTGCATATTCCTTTGTGAAAAAAACGGTTATATTGTTGTCTGCACATGTAAAGCCGTTGTTCTCACGCAACACCGATTCTTCAAGTTCGCAAAACTTGCAATTTTCAAGCATTGGTACCTACAATTTATTCTGCTTGATATTGTTTGGAGTTGTTCAGAATGGCTCGCATTTTAGCAACTTGCTTTGAGAAGTCTATTGAACCCCGTTTCTCCATAGCGTTTTTGTCAGCCTCCTCAACGAAACGTATCGCTGCTTTGCCACGAAGCACTGGAATATATTTCATCTCTATAGCCATATCTATATATGTATCAATTCAATTGCAAAGTTAAGAATTTTTGCGTACGCTGCCAATAACGGTCGATGGTTGTAGCGAAGTATTTATTTAAATAATTTTAATACAATGTATTTTTTTAGCTATTCACTGTTTACTTTTGTATAAATGAGTAACAGTGTTAGTATGAATTTATAAATCAATAAGTTATGAGAAAGATTTTACTTTTTTGCCTTTGCGCTTTTGTATTATGTGCTTGTGGAAATAACAAGGCTAAGCAATCAGTTGTGGTCTCTGCACCCAAAATCTGTAAAAGATGCTATAACAGCCAATTTATTGTTACATACTACGACACGAATTCGTGGAGTTTCACCCGTTTGGGCAAGATAAACGGAGCTTTGCAGGCGGAGTTGAAAGCCGCTTTGGGACGCGGCGACGTAAGTGTGACGCTATCTTTGGAATAAGTGATCATAAAGTGAGGATAGCGGTTGCTTTTAGCTGATTTATGTGTATTGCACAAGGGCTTTAAAAATCTTATTTTTGCGCAAATTCATGCGTAATGATAAAATTTCCTCTTATGATACAGTCTGTTTTCAAGCAATCACGGTTTTTGTTGTCCATATTGTTCGCTACGGTTTTGTGTTGTTTGCCTGCCGTGGCGCAACTTCCCGGCATGGGCATGGGTATGATGGATCCAGTGAAGTGGTCGCACTCGGTGCAAAGGGAGGATGACAGCACGGCGGTTTTGCGTTTTGCGGCGGAAATCGAAGATGGCTGGCATTTGTATTCGCAATACCAGAAAGGAACGGGCTTGCCTTTGGTGTTCTCGTTCGAATTTTCGCAGGCTTACGGGATAGACGGCGGGGATACTTTGCATGAGTCCCCGCATTACACGGAGCATTACGACAGTTTCTTGAAGGAGACTGAATTCTATCTTTCGGAATACGCGAGTTTTGAAAAACGCATAAAGATTTTTTCAACCGAAGATTTCGCCATCGATGCAAGGGTGGACGGCCAGGCGTGCCGCGACGGGGCGTGTGTTCCCGTATCGGCAAAGTTCGTTTTCGATATTAAAGGGCGCAATGCGGACAAACCGGTAAAAAATGCCGTACAAAAAGACAGCAAGCTTTCGCAAGTCTTCCCGGTTGTTACCGGTATTGACAGCATCGGGCAAACGGAAAAAGCACTGCCGGATACGGACAAAATGCCGGTCGCGATAATCGACAGCGTTGCGGGTATTGGCGAGGTATCTGCCGATACGGTCGAAGATAGCGGAAAGGATGAATCACTGCTGTGGTTTTTCCTATTGTCGTTCGGCGGAGGAATTGTCGCATTGCTGACTCCCTGCGTGTTTCCCGTCATTCCGATGACGGTGTCATACTTCATGAAGCATGGAGGATTGAAGCAGGCCTTGTTTTACGGTTTCAGCATAATATTTATATTCATGTTGGTGGGCTTGGTGTTCGCATTTGCTTTCGGGGAAAATGCGGCCAACTATATAAGTACCCATTGGTTGCCGAATGTGCTTTTTGCCGCCATCTTCGTATTTTTCGCTTTTTCATTGTTCGGGTATTTTGAACTTTCCTTGCCGTCCAAGTGGGTTAACAAGTCGGCGGGAGCAAGCGCAAAAGCCGGGTATGCAGGAACGTTTTTCATGGCTCTGACTCTTGTATTGGCTTCGTTTTCATGTACATTGCCAATAGCAGGCACGGTCATACTCAACGCGGCGGCCGGCGGATTCGTGAAACCCCTTGTCGGCATGTTGGGATTTTCGCTTGCATTCGCGTTACCGTTCACGGCCTTTGCCTTGTTCCCGTCGTTTTTGGCCAAATTGCCGAAATCGGGGAGTTGGATGAACACCTTGAAAGTAACCCTTGCGTTCGTGGAGTTGGCTTTTGCCTTGAAATTCCTGAGCGTTCCTGACCAGACATATCATTGGGGGATTCTCGACCGTGAAGTGTACCTTGCCCTGTGGATAGTGTTGTCCGCTTTGCTCGGCCTGTATCTTTTGGGCAAGTTGAGATTTCCTCACGATGATGAACGCCCCGTTCAAAATTCATTGCCCCGTTTCTTGTGCGCCATAGCTTGCTTGGCATTTACGGTTTATATGATTCCCGGCATGTTCGGAGCACCGCTCAACGCGCTTTCGGGATGGTTGCCACCCATGCACACGCAGGATTTCAAGCTGTCGCAAGCGGTTCCACCCTTGCAGGAGAGTGCGTCTTTATGTGCCGTACCGTCTTTTTCCAAGGATTTGTCCGCACCGGACGGCGTGGCGGCATATTTCGATTACGATGAGGCACTTGCTTGTGCCAAGGCACAGGACAAACCCTTGTTTATCGATTTCAGCGGCCACGGTTGCGTAAATTGCCGCAAAGTGGAGCAGATGGTTTTTTCCGACGCGAATGTGCAGAAGGAATTGTCCGACAATTTCGTGGTTGCCGCCCTGTATGTCGATGACAAGGTTTTGCAATTACCGGAAGAGTTGCAGACCCGTTCGGCGGACGGTAGGAAAATCACTCTTTTGGGAGAGAAAAACAGCGTTATTCAAAATGAGTTCGGATATAATTCCCAACCTTGCTATCTCGTAATCGACCCACAAACGGGGAAACCGCTTGCTCAGCCATTGTTTTACGAAACCGACCCTGAGGCGTTTTTGCAATATCTTGAAGCCGTGCAGCGGGAAGTCCCGTTGGCACAGTGATGCATTTCAATCAGCCGCACTTGGGCGTTTTTTAGTTGCTGCAAAATTTTTTTCAACGGCTTCCCAATGACTTATGGTTTTGCAGTTCCGTTTTTTATTACGATATTTACGTTACGAAAGTTTCGTAACGTAAATATCGTAATGACATGAAACCCAACAATCCGTTCCTTATTTCGGGATATTACAGCCCGGAATTCTTTTGCGACAGGGAGCAGGAGACCAAAGCAATCCTCGATGCGCTTTACAATGGACGCGATGTTACATTGATGTCTCCGCGCCGTATGGGAAAGACAGGGCTAATACGCCATGCCTTTTACCGCTTGAAAGAGCAACACCCGGATATTGCCACCTTTTACATGGATATATATGCCACGCGGTCGTTAGGTGATTTCGTGCGCTTGTTTGCCGCCACGGTTTTGGGACAATTGGACACCGCACCGCAAAAAGCCTTGGATCGCATAAGCCGTTTTGTCCGCAGTTGCCGTCCCGTGTTCACCTTCGACGAGTTCACAGGTGTGCCCAAAGTATCCATAGATGTCTCTCCGGCCGAAGAAGAAAGCACTCTCAAAGAAATTTTCGACTATTTGGCTTCGTCGGAAAAGCGATGCTATGTAGCCATCGACGAGTTCCAACAGATAGCGGAATATCCCGAAAAATCTGTTGAAGCCCTGTTGCGTTCTTATATACAGTTCCTGCCCAATGTGGATTTTATTTTTGCGGGCAGCAAGCAACATTTAATGCAGGAAATGTTCACATCTTCGAAAAGGCCGTTTTACCAAAGCACTCAACCTCTTACCATATTGCCGATACCGTGTGACGAATATGCAAGTTTTGCAGAAAGGCACTTCGCTGCACACGACATGGTTTTGCCTCACGATGTTTTCAATATGGTTTATGACAAATACGAGGGGCATACTTGGTACGTGCAAAGTATCATGAACCGTTTATATGGGAGCGGTCGTGATGTTGACAATGAGCTTGTTTCATACGTAACGGGGCAGATTTTGTCCGAGTATAGCTATACATATGCCAATGTGTTGGCAACATATACTCCTGGTCAGGTCAACTTGTTGAAAGCCATAGCCAAAGAAGGTTGTGTAAAGGAAGTGTTGTCAGCAAGTTTCATAGCTGCCCATAATTTGAGGGCGGCAAGCAGCGTGAGTGCGGCGTTGAAAAAACTTGCAGACAACGAGTTGGTATACCATAGTGCGGACGGATATGTCGTATACGACCGCTTCATGGGAGAATGGCTGCGCAGTCAGTTGTTTTGATAGTGATTAGTGAACAGTGGTTAGTGGTTAGATATAGGGGGAGGACTTAGTTTTTATTTGTGACGCACAGCGGCACAAATAAAAAGAACCTGCATTGGTAAAATGCAGGTTCTCTTATGCTTTACTTGCGGTGGAGATGAACCTTGGCACTATGTTCCAGCAAGCACCGCCGGAGCGTAAGCGAAGGCAAAAGGGCACAGCCCGTCAGCCGAAGTTTAGATGATTGAATGTAAAGTACAAATAAGAAATGAGGGAGCAAAGCTCCCTCATTTCTTATTTGTACGCCTCGACGCTGCCCCGGTGTATTACCGTGCCGCCGTCATCGTACAGAACGTAGAAGTAAACTCCCGGCTGTACCATCGTGCCGTTCGCGGTAGAACCGTCCCAGCCGTCGGTACATTCAGCGATATTGTTGCCGTAGCGGTCGAATATCGTCAGGCGGGAGCCTTGCATGAACACGTCGTTGCTGCCTTCGCGGGTGAACGGTGTGAAGATTGTCGGGAATTTCACAATCACATCGTGGGAGAATAGCAGGTTCGTGCAACGGTCTGAAACCGTAACCTCATATCGCGTATCGCCTGCCGGAATGTCTGTAAGCATGTTGCCGTTTTCATCCAAAATGCTTCCGTTTTTCGACCAAGTGAAACTGTCGGCATTGCCATTCGTAACATTTACAGTAAGCTCCAATTCCTCGCCTTGCTTCAATTCGCTGCCGGATGGCGTTGCGTTTAATTCCGCTTGCAACTGCGGCAATACGTCAATTACGGCTGTTTGGATTTCCGATGCGCATTCGGCATCTTCCGGTATTGCCACCACGTTGTAATATGTCAATGTGGATGGAGACACGCTGAGGCTTGCTCCCGCTTCCGCCATGTCTGTCCATTCAATACCGTCGGGGCTTTGCTGCCAGCGGTATTCGACCACTTCCACACTGTTGAGTATCACAGCGGAGAGGGTTGCGCTTTCACCGGGGCACAGCTCTGTGGACGAAGCGTCCAATCTGAGCTCGACGGGAGTGCAGGGGATATGTACGTTGACTATTGCATCTGCAGTTACCGATCCGCATTCGTTAGTAAGCCTTACTGTGTATGTGGTTGTGTTTTGCGGGGTAACGTTGATGGTGTAGCCGCTTTCACCTGCTATCACGTTGCCGTTTTCCAACCATTCCACGGTTTGTGCCGTGCCGGATGTCGCGGTGGCTGTCAATTCCACGCTTTCGCCCAATTCGATGAAACTTTCAGTGGGAGAAACTTCAACCGCAAGGGCAGGTATTATGCCAATCGACACTGTGGCCTCGTTCGACCAGCAAGAGCCTTGGCCGCTGCGTACCATGTATTCGGATGCCGCATCCACGGTTACGGTGATTGAAGATGAGCGGCCTTCCAAGATTGTCCAGTCGTCGCTCGAACCTGCCGGGCGTGTCCCCCATTCGTAATAGCCTTCATCGCCGCCGTCCGCCTGCAATGTGATTTCGCTGCCCGCGCATACGTCTTGTGGCGGAGTGCTGATTTCCACGTCGCCGATGAATACCAATGTGCTTGTAATTTCGTGAGTGTAGCAGGCATTGCTTGCAATTACCTTATATTCCGTAGTTTCAGACACATTGCGGAAAATTTTCGAAGCCGTCGTAATGGACGGGTCTTCCACGTCGTTCACGAACCACTTCCATGACACGTCGCCGCTTATGTTGTCATTCGTCCCGATATCGTTGGCGCGGATGTTAACCACGTGCGCGCTTACCGTTCCGTTCGCGCACGTCGGTTCGTCCGTCGGGCGGATCACTTGTAGCGTGAAGTCCGGGGTCGTGAGTACTGGAACTGTAACTTCCACGGGTTCACTCTTGCAACCTTCCGTTCCTGTCCAATTCGTATATGCCGATACGCGGTAAGTGGTCGATTTTTCCGGCGATACGGTCAGGCTGTTGCCGGACTCTTCCAATGTCGTCCATGTAACGCCGTCGCTTTCCAATTGCTCCCAAATGTAATATGCGGGTGCGCTTCCTGTCGATTTCGTGTTTATGGTTTGTACGCTGCCGGGACACGCAGCCGTGATGGTGCCGTCTATTTCAATGACTGGCGGTTCGCAATCCGCGCTGCATTCCACGTTCGCCCTGTTGGTTATTACGAAAACCTCGCAGCTGTCATCGCTGCCTCCGTTTTCAGCAATGCGTTTGGCGGCTTCTTCATCATCGGCGACCACTAATCTGTAATATGTCGCGGTTTCGGTCGCTTCCACACTGATAGTCCATACGTTGTTGCCGCTTTGATCCAAAGTTTCCCAATTCCTTCCAATCCGGCTGGTAGTGCTTTGCCACAGGCAGTATGCTTCCCCGTCGGCAAAGAAACGGTCCACGCTGGCTGTAACGTCGGCGGTAACATCGACCATGTCGCCGCATCCGCCGGAAATGGTTTCTACAGGCAGGCTTATTTCAGGGGCGCAAAGCGCGAACGATATGTCGTCCACGAATATGTCGTTGCCCCACGAACCTTCGCTAAGGGCGGTCATCGTTATGCGGAAGCGGTTATAGTTGCCCGAGTTGAACGAACCGCCCGCAAGCACCCATTCGGGATTGCCCGAAGGAATCGAACCGGATTCGCCATAGCCTATTTCCACCCATTCTTCTTCGTTTTCAGGGTTTTGTGCCATAATTGAGAATGAGACGTTGCACGGTTCGCGGTCGCCGTACACGTTGGGATTCATCACGTAAGCCGAAAAGAAGTAATACTGGTTGGGGCAGAGTGCTTCGGTATCATCGTCTCCCGTGGTTATGTCCTGCTGGTAAATTATGTCGCCGGGTTCTGCGGCTATGTTGACCACCAAGAATCCTCCGAACGTCCCTTCTCCTGTCAATCCGGTGTGGTCTGTCTGTCCCTCGATCCACGCGCAGTCCGATGCGGCTGCGTCGTTGCTGTTGCCTACCACGCAATAATTGCCGTCTTCAACCTTGCCACCTGCTTGGTAAACGTGTCCCAGTACGTGTTCGTTCTGGACCCTCGTGCCTCCCGTCACTTGGCCGAAATCCTCGTTCCATATCTGTTTCATGTTTTCAGGGTCGCCGCATTCCACCCTGGAAATTAGTTTGTACGTGGCTGTTCCTGTCCCGCCGCGTTCGCAGTAATAGTAGTTGTCCCCGTATTCCGGGGTTACGGCAATCGAATTGCCCGCAGTACGTCCGATTTCTTCCCACGGGCCTTCGCTGCTGGCCGAGCGGTACCATATATATTCCCCGCTGTAATTGGCGAGTCCGTAGGCATACAGGGTGCAGCTTTCGCCGTCCGCAATCACGTCGACAGGCAGGTCGCTGTCCACATCGGGAACAGCGCAGCCGTAAACTTTCAGGTCGCTTATCGCATACGCGCTGCCTTGGCTGGCAAGCCGTGCATAAAATGTAAAGCTTGCTTTGCCGGATGCGGTGGCTGTCGTATTGTATGTAAATGTTCCTGTCCCGCTGCTGAAATCGGAGAATTGGAATGCCGTGTTGGAATTGGTAGTGTATTTTATTTGCTTGAATCCGGAACTCGTAACATCTTCGACAGTGAACATGAGTCTTACGGTCGAATTCGGCTCGAAGCCTTCTGCCGAGTATGTGAACAACAAATCGGAATCTCCGTCGCTATTGTGTCCTACTGAGAAAATCAAGCGGTTCTTGCCGTCGTCCTTTGTGCGGAAAGCGGCGTTCAACGTTTGCGGATTGCTGACAATGGCGTAGTCCAAACCCGAACCGAAATTACCGTTTTCGAAAGCTTCGGTGTAGTTCTCGTTTATTTTGAAGAACCCCTTGCGTTCACCGTAAAATTCCACATCTTCAATCGATGCGTGGGTTACGGGTATTGTGGCGAATGTAGGGGAAGAGAACGTGGTCCCGTCGACCATTGTGCCGCAGTTGCCCGCAACCGGGCTGTCGTCTATCTCGTTGTAAACGAGGTTGCCGGGCGAGTCCTGCGCCCAAATGCAGCTTGCCGCGAACATTGCCGCAGCTGCAAGAGTGATTTTTTTCAAGTATAGTTTCATATTTTAGGTTATAGGTTTTATTTTCAAGTATTGGTTATTATTCATTAACCGTTATCGCTACTTTACCTTCGCCCTCATGCCGGGCGGGGCGTGCGCAGCACGCCCGTCCTTGTCTTATCCCCCGTGAAAATTGCTAATGCAATTTTCACAGCCCCCAGAGGGGGCATGGGCATT
>JADIMR010000108.1 GCA_017694565.1 Candidatus Enterocola intestinipullorum
ATCCAAACCCTTGGGGACCTGTCTTTGACCTGCCGTGAAACACAATTCCCCCTTGTCGTCCGACGTGTAGCACAAGTCGCCGTTAAGGAACTCGATACTGTAATCAAGGCATACCCTCGAACCTTTTTTTATGCTTTTGCCGTTGCCTTCGTCTATTATGTAATACCAAAAGCCGTTATCCGACTTTACGATTGCAAAAGGTTGTTCTTTTATGTATGCTTCGATTTCGGCTGTTTCGCCGGCTATCATTTGATGGTTGAAATCCAATAATTGTTGTTGTTCCTTATTGGTTTCCACCAAGTTTGACGGGATTTGCGCAGCGTCCGGGGTGTTTACTTTTACCGCATAGTAAACGGCGGCGGCCACCACTACCAGCATGATAGCGGCAATTAAAATATTACGTTTGCCCAATTTCAACATTTTACCTGATATTGGCGATACTTATTATGTCTCCGAACACGCCGGCAGCGGTAACGCTTGCTCCTGCACCGTACCCTTTTATTATCATGGGATCGTTGAAATAGCGTTCGGTTTGAATCATGACTATGTTGTTGCTGCCCTCCAAATCGTAGAACGGATGAGTGCTGTCCACGGCTTTAAGCCCGACTTCGCACACTCCTTCTTTCATCGTGGCAACGAAACGGTATTTTTTGTGTCCGGCTTCCAGTTCCTTGCGTCTTTCTTCGAATTCCGCATCCAATTCCGGGATGGTGCGCCAGAAATCTTCTAAGCTGCCTTTGAAATATTTGTCCGGGACGAAGAGATTTTTTTTCACGTCTTCCTGATCCACGCGGTATCCTGATTCACGGGCGAGAATCACCAACTTCCTGATTACGTCCGTGCCGCTGAGGTCGATACGCGGGTCTGGTTCGGCAAAACGCGCTTCTTTTGCCATAAGTATGGTTTTCGAGAACGGGATGTCCGCGCTTATGGTGTTGAATATGTAATTAAGCGTTCCGGAAAGCACTGCTTCGATTTTTAAAATACGGTCGCCGCTGTTGATGAGGCTGTTCATCGTGTTTATGATGGGCAAGCCTGCACCCACGTTCGTTTCAAACAAATATTTTATGCCTTTTTTCCGTGCAGTGTTTTTCAACTTTTCGTAGACCGGATAAGGACCGGATGCCGCTATCTTGTTGGCAGCCACCACTGAAATGTTGTGGTCGAGGAAATCCTGGTACAACGCTGCAATGTCGGCGCTGGCCGTACAGTCCACGAACACCGAATTGAACAGGTTCATGGATATTATGTTGTCTTTTATCTGCTCCGGCGATGCGGGTTTGCCGTAAGCCTTGACTTCTTGTTTCCAATCGGCAAGGTTTATGCCCTCGGCATTGAAGTACGAACCTTCGAGGCTTGTTATGCCGACTACATTGAGCTTCACGCTGTTCTGGCGCAAAATCTTTTCCTGTTGGTGGGCAATCTGTTCCAAAAGGCTTCCTCCGACAGTTCCGGTGCCGACCAAAAAGATGTTGAGAGCCTGGTAATCGGCAAGGAAAAACGAATCGTGCAATACGTTCAGTGCCTTTTTGAGGTTCTTTTCCCTGATGACAAACGAGATGTTGGTTTCGGAAGCTCCTTGCGCGCAAGCTATTATGTTGATGCCGCTACGTCCGAGCGTATCGAAAAGCTTGCCGGCGAGTCCGGTGTTGCGGCGCATGTTCTCACCTACGATGGCCACGGTCGCGAGGTTTTTCTGCGGTTCGATAGACCAGATGTCTCCACGTTCCAGTTCATTCTTGAACTCGATTTTCAACGCTTGTACGGCGAGTTCGGCTTCGTTGTCGCGTATTGCGAAAGTAGTGGAGTTCTCGGACGATGCCTGCGAAATGAAAAATACGCTGATGCCCTCGTCGGCCAATGCCTTGAATGTGCGGGAACTGATGCCCGTTACGCCGACCATGCCCATTCCCTGCAAGGTTATGAGGCAGGTGTTGCTAATGGACGATATGCCGCGAATGGCTTTTTCGCCGGTATTTTGGCGGTTGGATACGCGGGTCCCCCTCACGTCTGGTTTGGATGTGTTCTTGATGAAAACGGGTATGTTACGTTCATAAACCGGGTATATTGTCGGAGGATAAATTACTTTCGCTCCGAAATTGGACAGTTCCATGGCCTCGATGTAGGACAATTCTTCTATAGTGTAGGCGTTTGGAACCAATTTAGGGTCGGCTGTCATGAACCCGTCCACGTCGGTCCAGATTTCCAACTTTTCCGCGTCCAGTGCCCCGGCGACTATCGCGGCGGTGTAATCCGAGCCTCCGCGTCCCAAGTTGGTCGGTGCTCCGGTTTTCGAATCTGTGGAAATAAAACCTCCCATTATGGATCTCCAAGGCAATTCGGCAAAATTCTCCTGTACTAACGTATATGTCGCCGCCTTGTCCAGGACATCTTTTTTGTGATAGGGTTTCGTCTTGATTATACTTGTCGAATCAAAATGTTCCGCATTGAGTACGTAAGCCATGAAACACGAAGATATTTTTTCGCCGTAGCTTAAAGCCTTGTTCAATTCGGCAGCCGGCAAATCCTTCGTATTGCATATATTCTCGCATACGGAAAGCAGTTCATTATGGTAGGCTTCAACCTTTTCCCATGCTTCGGCGAATTTGTCTTCCGGCACTACGGCTTCCATTATATCCTTGTGCCGGTTCTTGATTTCGTCGAATATGCTGATATAAGTGCTGTCTCCTGTTGCGGCCCTTCCTGTTGTTTCCAGAATCTTGTCCGTAACCCCGCCCACGGCGGAGACTACCACGATGACATTCTTTTTTTGGGAATCAACGATGTATTTTACGTTTCTGATGTTTTCGGGAGACCCGACTGAAGTCCCCCCGAATTTCAATACTTTCAACATGTCGTATGGAATTGGGTTGCAATATTGTTTGTTTTTTACTTGTCGCCGATGCCATGCCGGTACGTACCGGTTCCGGGGCGTGTTATCTTCGTCCTTTGACTTCGCTGATTACGATACCGCGGGCGCGGGGGCTGCTTTCAAAGCAGCGGATCACTTTGCCGACCTGCGATTTCTTGATGTCGAAGAAAGAAAATTTAGGCGATATGTCGATGTTGTCCACGGGTAGGCCACGGTCTTTGACTACATCATTTATAAGGCCCAGCAGTTTCCGGGGTTCCATGCCGTCGTGCCTGCCCCTGTTTA
Source organism: Candidatus Enterocola intestinipullorum (assembly GCA_017694565.1). Taxonomy (GTDB): domain Bacteria; phylum Bacteroidota; class Bacteroidia; order Bacteroidales; family Paludibacteraceae; genus Enterocola; species Enterocola intestinipullorum. Next base: position 3,158 of record JADIMR010000108.1, read on the forward strand.
TTTTCAGCCTGACGCTGTCCCCTTTGTCGGCCTGACGCATTTCCCGGCGGCTTTTTTTCCTCGATCCGCCTTCCGCTTCTTCTTCGCGTACCGATTTGCGTATGGCCGCGCCCAAATCGGGTGCGTCTTTGTAATAATCCAGAAATCTGTTGAATTCCACGGATATGAAACGGCTTATGACCTCTTCCTTGTCCATGTCTTTGAGCATTTCCATCACATCGGGCAGGAATTTGCGCATTTTTTCATCGGGTTGAACATCCATCATCTTGTTTACCAAATGGATAATCTGTTTTTGGCAGATAATCATGCCTGACGGGATTTCCATTTCCTTGAAGGTCTTGTTGGTGGATTTTTCCAAGCGCTTTATGGCAACTTTTTCGCGTGCCGTTATTATGGCTATGGATATTCCCGATTTGTTGATGCGTCCCGTGCGTCCGCTGCGGTGCGTATAGGTCTCCTTGTCGTCGGGCAGGTTATAATGGATTACGTGCGTCAGGTCGTTTACGTCCAAACCGCGTGCGGCGACATCCGTGGCAACTAAGATTTGCAGGTTCTTTATCCTGAACTTGTTCATTACCATGTCGCGTTGCGCCTGCGACAAATCACCGTGCAAGGCATCGGCGTTGTAGCCGTCCGCCATCAGTTTTTCGGCGACATCCTTGGTCTCTTGGCGGGTGCGGCAAAAAACTATGCCGTATATGTCGGGATTGTAATCCAAAATGCGTTTTAAGACATCATATCTCAACGCCGGCTTCGTAAGTACGTAAAGATGCTCTATGTTTTTTGCGGACTCGCCGCGTTTGCCTACCGAAAATTCTTTCCATTCTTTGAGATATGTTTTTGCAATGTCGGCTATTTCGGCCGGCATGGTCGCTGAAAACAACAGGCAGCGGCGGGTAGGGGGTGTTTGCTCGAATATGGCGGTTATGTCGTCGAGAAAACCCATGTTCAGCATTTCGTCGGCTTCGTCCAATACGAAAGTATCCACGTTTGCCAATGAAACTTTCTTGCGTTTGATGAGGTCGAGCAAGCGGCCGGGTGTCGCAACGAGAATTTGCGGGGTGTCGTCCAATTGCCTCAATTGTTTGCGAATGTCCTCGCCGCCGTAAACGGCCACGATTTTTATTCCGGGCAGCCCGGTGGAGTATCTTCCCATCTCTGTGGCGATTTGGACGCAGAGCTCGCGGGTGGGTGCAAGTATCAATCCTTGTGTTTCATGCTTGCTGCTGTCGGTGAGTTGCAACATGGGCAAGGCGAACGCCGCCGTCTTTCCCGTGCCGGTTTGTGCCAATCCCACCATGTCGCCGGTTTCGTTCAGTAAAAATGGTATTACTTCGCTTTGTATGGGGGAGGGCTGTTCAAAACCTATTTTTTTAATGCTTTCAAGTATTTGGCTGTTCAGCCCTAATTCTTCAAATGTATTCATTAATTATAATTTTGCGCAAAGGTACGAAAATATTCCCGTTTTACCGATGTTTGCGAAAAACTAAACTAAAAAACCGCACAGACCCGGGTTGGCGGCCGTATTCGGACGAAGTCAAACCCGAAAAACTTCCCATTTCCCACTAACCACTGACACCTGTAACCTGAAAAACTAACCACTAACCACTAACCACTAACCACTATTTTTCTATCTTTGCAAAAGTTAATGACGAATCCGATGGTAAGGAAACCGGCGGGCAAACCCGCAAAAAAATCATTTCCGTGGGTAAAAGTCCTGTGGGCGGCTTTTGCTGCGGCAGTTTTATCGATAGTATTGGTATTTGTTCTCATATCTTCCGGTGTCATAGGTTATTTGCCGGACATAGAGGAACTTAAAAATCCGAAAAACAAGTTTGCCACCGAACTTTACACAGCGGACGGTGAAATGTTCGGCCGTTTTTTCTACGGCAAGGATAACCGCGTCGCCGTGGAATACGATGAAATATCACCTTACGTGGTGCAGGCTTTGGTCGCTACCGAAGACGTGCGTTATTACAATCATTCGGGCATAGATTTCAAGGCTTTGGTGCGTTCAATCGTGTTCAGGGTCTTGTTGGGGCAGAAGAACGCCGGCGGCGGCAGCACCATTTCGCAGCAGTTGGCAAAGCAATTGTACTCGCCTGTTGCCGAAAACATTGTCCAACGGGCGTTGCAGAAACCGATAGAGTGGGTAATCGCCGTGAAATTGGAGAGATACTATACAAAAGAAGAAATCATCGCCATGTATCTCAACCAGTTCGACTTCCTTAACAATGCGGTAGGCATAAAGTCGGCGGCCCAGGTTTATTTCAACACGACTCCCGACAAGCTCGATATCGAGCAATCGGCCATGTTGGTGGGGATGTGCCAGAATCCTTCGTATTACAATCCGAACAGGTTCCCGGAACGGACACAAAAACGCCGGAATCTTGTCTTGCAGCGTATGCAGGAAGCCGGATTCCTGTCTTTGGCGGAGTCTGATTCCCTGCAAGCCCTGCCAATAAGGTTGGATTTCAAGAAAGTCGACCATAAAACCGGCATCGCCCCGTATTTCCGCGAGTTTTTGCGATTGACCATGACGGCGGACAAGCCAGACCGCAAGGATTATGCCTCGTGGCAGGGCCAGCAATTTTACGAGGATTCGATCGCATGGGAAAACGATCCGCTGTTCGGATGGTGCAATAAGAATTTCAAACCGGACGGGTCGCCTTACAATATTTATACCGACGGATTGAAAGTTTACACTACCATAGATTCCCGGATGCAGGTTTATGCGGAACAGGCAGTGTCGGAGCATGTGGGCGGAACTTTACAGCAACAGTTCTTCAAAGAAAACAAAGGGAAATGGCATGCCCCGTTTTCAACCGACCTTACAAGGCAGGAAATCAATGAAATAATGGACAGGGCGATGCGCCAGTCGGAACGTTATATTAAGTTGAAGCGTGCGAAAGTGCCCGAAAAAGAAATCGAAAAGATTTTCTCGACCCCGGTGGAAATGAGGGTTTTCAACGGTAAAACCGAAGTGGACACCCTGCTTTCGCCCATCGATTCCATACGTTGGGACAAATATTTCCTCCGTTGCGGCTTCATGTCCATGGATCCGCGCAGCGGCCATGTGAAAGCTTACGTGGGCGGTCCGAACTTCGCAGAATTCCAATACGACATGGTCTCCAAGGGCAAACGCCAGATCGGTTCGACCATAAAACCGTTTTTATATACCCTTGCCATGGAAGAAGGCGCGCAACCGTGTGATTTGGTAGCGAACGTGCAACCTACGGTCTACTTGCCAGACGGCAACGTCTGGAAACCGCGCAACTCTTCGGACAAGCGCATAGGGGAAATGGTAACATTGAGTTGGGGATTGCAAACTTCGAATAACTGGATTTCCGCGCACTTGATAAAAAAATACAGTCCGCAGGCTTTGGTAAACCTTATGCACTCGTTCGGCATTCTCGGCTTCCTCGACCCGGTAGTCTCGCTTTGCCTTGGTCCGGCGGAAGTGTCTGTAAAGGAAATGGTGAGCGCGTACACCGCTTTCGTAAACGAAGGCATAATGCTTGCTCCGGTATACGTAACCCGTATCGAGGACAACAAGGGTAACGAGATAGCCTCGTTTACCGCCCGTTCGACCGAGGTGATAAGCAAGGAAACTGCCGACGAAATGGTGCTTATGTTGCAGAATGTCGTCGATAAAGGTACGGGCATAAGGCTTCGTTACCGTTACAAGTTCCAAGGAGCGATAGGAGGCAAGACCGGTACCACGCAAAACAATTCCGACGGATGGTTCATGGGCTTCACTCCCGAATTGGTGAACGGGGTGTGGGTAGGCGGCGAAGACCGTTCGATACACTTCGACAACATGCGTGACGGGCAGGGAGCTTCCATGGCTTTGCCGGTTTGGGCCTTGTATATGCAAAAGGTGTATGCGGATTCGACTTTGATGTAT
>JADIMR010000109.1 GCA_017694565.1 Candidatus Enterocola intestinipullorum
TCCGGCGAAATCAGGAATTTGGTAAAATTCCATTTTATGTCCTTGTCTTTGTCCGTTTCGGCATTGGCTTTCAAGAAAGCGTAAATGTCTGCTTGATTTTCTCCGTTCACGTCTATTTTCGACATCATCTGGAAACTTACGCCGTAGTTCAGTTTGCAGAACGATGCTATTTCTTCGTTGCTGCCAGGATCTTGATTGGCGAATTGGTTGCAAGGGAAGCCTATTATTACCAAACCTTTATCTTTGTAGGTTTGATATAGTTCTTCCAAACCCTCGAATTGTGGAGTGAACCCGCACTTGCTGGCGGTGTTTACTATCAGCAAGGTTTTGCCCTTGTATTGCGAGAAGTCGATTTCCTGTCCATTTATGGAAGTTTCCTTGAAATCGTAAATGCTTTGTGCGCTTGCGGCAGCTACCGATGCTCCCGATATGGCAGCACAGCACAGTAATTTTTTGAATAATTCTTTCATGTCGTTTTTTTGTTTGGGTTTTATTATTCAAATATATAAACGAAAAACATTAAATTTGTAGGAAACGTATGAAATTTAAAATAAAAAACATAGTTGCCTGCATAAAACAGCGATTGTCCTATTTGTCTTTCAAGACGGGTGTCGTAATAATGCTTTTATGTGTTGTATGCTATATAGTGTCATTCGCCCAAATGATGTTGCCGTGGAGCGTCGCGACAAAAGGATTGGTTTGGACAATATTTTTCGGCTTGGCCAAAACATTCCAATACACAGCCTTGCTCATACTCGGAGCCGAAGGACTGAAGAGGTTGAAAAGGTTGTTGGGAGTGTCGCAAAAATATTGAGTATAATATTAATTAATATTGCAAATTTCATATTGATTGTTTTGTGGGGATAACTTAGTTGTATTTTGTTGGATATTGTATATTTTTTATAACTTTGCTACCGAAAGTACAATCGTAATGACAAGTCTCTCGGCTTACATAAAACTGCATCATGACATTTTGTCTTTACTGACAAGATGTGTCGTGGAGACCGAAAACCCTTCAATTTATAATGTGGGGGGGGGTAAAGTCCTTATTATTAAATAGTTATAATCGCATAATTTTTGTTTTGACTTATATCGGGGACAATGATGAATTTGTTTCCGGTTATTCTTGTTTTGTCTGGGATAAAAGTTAAGATATTCCGGACGGACGTTTTTTGTATTCATGTAATTGACAATTTAAGTTTAACATAAATCTATTACAAAATGAAAAATCACTTCAAGTTAATTTTGGCGATGCTTGTAATATCGCTTGGCGTATTGTTCACTTCATGTGCAAGTAGTAGAAAGGCTGCCGCAGTTTCGGTTACAGATAAAAAAGAAATGCCCAAACAGGTTGGGGTACCTGCTGAAGTAGAAATAGTATTTCCTTGTTCTGGAATTGATTCCGATGAGGAATTTTTGCGAGTAAACGGCAATGGCAGCAGCAAGGATAGAACAATGGCTAAAGATAGGGCATACCAAAATGCTTTGGCTGCATTGTCTGTAAAATTGGCAGGTGTTGCATCCAGTAGTAACACAAGGGTTGCCGTGTCGGTAAATGCTGACGGCGAAGATTTCCACGATAAAATGGTAGCCGTGTCAAAGGTTGTGGCTCAGGCAAACGTGGCAGGTTATAGGACATCGTGCGAAAAATATACCGTAAATCCTTCCACCGGAGCCTATAATTGTTATGTTACAATAGAGTTCGGCAAGCAAAAGATTGTAAAAGAAATGTATGAGGCTCTTAGCAATCAAAAGTTGCTTAAAGCTGATTACGATTTTGACCGATATCTTGAAATGTTCAATGAGGACTTGAAAAAGTATGAAGAGGCAAATAAGTAAAAACGGCAAATCGAACATGGCAGGAAAAATATTCCTGTCATGTTTGTTTGTGCTGTCGGCTCTGTATGTTTATGCGTTGAACGATGCTCCTGTATGGCTCGACATGGATGTTCGTAATGTACAATATCCGCAGCATTCTTATTATACCGGTTATTCCGAAGTGTTTGTAGGCAATAATGAAACAAGGGAGCAGGCGGTGGATAGGGCAAAACAAAAAGCAGTCGGCGAATTGTCCGGAAAAATCAGGGTATTTGTTGACACAGAAAATAAATCACTGGATATTAGTACTTCCGGAACGGAATTCGAGGAAAAGATAAATTCGGTTTTTGTGTCTTCTGTTAAAACTGCCTCTCAAACATCGGTAGTCGATTATAAAATAGATACTTATTATGATGCAAGAACTAATCTGATTTATGCTTTTGCTTATGTTGGCAAGAGCGAGTTACGGAATTATTTCCGCAGTCAGATTTCTTTGTATTTGGATAAGGTGGCAGCTTCGCTTGCGACGGCAACGGAATTGTTGGGTAAGGGATATAAGATGAAGGCTCGAAACGAGTGCATTGCGGTTGCTGAAAACTTTGCCATTGTGGAATATTCTCAAGACTTGTTGACTGCAATAGATGAAGATGCCGATGAGCCTGTTTTGCAAAAACAGCGTTCCGAGTATTTGCGCAACGAATTGATACAGACTATTGCCGACCTTGAAAACAGTATTTACTTATATCTCGATTGCAAGGAACTTGTTAACGGGCAGTCGGTGGTTCATATTGCTGACCGTTTGCCCGGTATTATTATGCAGAATGGTTGTGGATGCAGTTTTACCGATTCACAAGATAATGCGGATTATATAATACGTATCGAGGCAAAATTGTCGCGTTGTCAAGATGCTCCCGACAATATTGTATTTTGTTATGCGTTTGCAACGGTAAGTGTAGTAAATACCGTGAACAAAAAGACCGTAATACCAAAAATTCCTGAATGCAAAGGTGGTTGGACGCAGCGCAACCGTGCCAATGCAACGGAAGAAGCATTTAATGAACTTGCCGAGAAAATTGCGGAGAAAGTGGTTCCGATAATAAAAAATTGATTGTATGAAGAAAATATTGATACAAATAATTCTTATGTTGAGTACGATGGTTGTCTCAGGGCAAAATTTCGGAATAGAAAATTCCGATAATCGTATAAATGTGGCAGTGTATGTTATTGATGGCGATTTGGGCTTGGCTGATTATGTATCTGCATCGGTTGTTGATGCTTTGGTGCATAATGGTGATTATACGGCTGTTGAGCGTACTGCCGAATTTCTTGGAAAGATAAATTCAGAACAAGAGTACCAGCGTACAGGAATGACAGAAGAGGAGCAGATTGCCAGTCTTGGAAAACAGTTCGGAGCAAAACTGGTTTGCGTGGTAAAGATTGGAACTATGACTGACAAATATTTTATGCAGGCTCGTTTGCTTGATGTTGAAACTGCTCATATAACAAATTCCACCAAGGCATTTGTTTTTTCGCTCGATGATGTGGAGATGGCTTGTTCGGAAATGGTTTCGCAACTGTTGACAGAGAACAGCAATGACAGATCAATACAAGGAGCATTCAAATAAAACATAACCATATTCCTTTAATCATGAACTACCATAAACATAAGATATATGCATTGTTGATAATGCTTACGGTCGTATTTTCGTCATGGTCTCAGAGTGTGAAGCAGATGGTTGCGATATACACGATAGACGAATCGGGAGAAGGGTATGCCGCGTTCGTCGGGGACTTCGTAACCAACGCGATAGTAAAGCGTGGCGAGTATGTGGCAGTTGAGCGGACGGCGCAGTTTTTGGCGGAGCTGAACAAGGAGCAGGGCTTCCAGCGTACCGGAGCGGTTGACGACAGCCAGATATCGCGCCTTGGAAAGAACATGGGTGTGCAGATGGTGTGCGCAGTAAAGGTTGGCAGCATAGACAACCAATTGTTTATTTCGGCGCGTTTGGTCGATGTGGAGACAGCGGCGCTCAAAGCCACGGCGCGTCCCGTGCGGTTCGACCAGACGAACTGGGAGGATATGGAGAACGCCTGCGAGGCGGTAACGGCGTCCATGTTCGGCGGGCGTAATCCGTATTCGGGAGGGCAATCCGGAAGGCAGGGGCAAGGAGTAGGCACGTTGTCCCGCACCCACCCGGCGGAACCGGAGATGGTGTATGTGCAGGGCGGGACGTTCCTTATGGGCTGCACGGCGGAGCAGGGTACTTGCAATGGCGACGTGTCGCCGAATCATTTGGTTACGGTGTCGGATTTCTACATAGGCAAGTACGAAGTCACACAGGCGCAGTGGAGAGCCGTCATGGGCACCAGCATACGCCAGCAGCGAGACAAGGCAGACAACAGTGGTTGGTCAATTCGTGGAGAAGGAGACAACTATCCCATGTATTATGTCAGCTGGGACGAGGTGCAGGAGTTCATAAGCAGGCTGAACACGCTTACAGGTAAGCGATACCGCCTGCCCACCGAAGCGGAGTGGGAGTATGCGGCCCGCGGAGGGAACAAGTCAGGCAATTACAGGTACAGCGGCAGCAATTTTGTGGAGCAGGTGGCATGGTTTAGTAGCAATGGTGGAGACAGCAATCATCCGGTAGGCACGAAAAGCCCCAACGAGTTGGGGATATACGACATGAGCGGCAGTGTGTGGGAATGGTGTTACGATTGGTACGGAGACTACGGTAGCGCAAGCCAGAACAATCCTACCGGTCCTGCGTCGGGCTCGTGGCGTGTCATACGTGGTGGTGGTTGGTACGACAGTTCCTCCGATTGTCGTGTGGCTAATCGCAGCAATCGCAACCCGAGGCTTCGCAGCGACAATATAGGCTTCCGCCTTGTGTTGGCCCGCTGATTTATCTGTCGGAAGTCCGTCCTTATAGAAATAAAAAGGCACTATAAAATATTTTGTGTAAATGGGAAATACGGGATTCAAGTTTGAGTCTCGTATTTTTTATTTTATACATTCGCAAAATGAAGAAGATTATGAAAGAAAAGAATCAAGTAGTGCCCGATGAGGTG